>JAGRGI010000079.1 GCA_020445565.1 Chromatiales bacterium | reverse complement strand
CAATGGCTATTCCCTGATCCGCAAGATCCTGGAACGCGAACAGGCCGACCTCAGCCAAACCCTGAACGGTGACGACAGCGGCCTTTCCCTGGGCAAGGCTTTACTGGCCCCCACCCGCATCTATGTGAAAACCTTACTGGATCTGTTCAAGGCCGTTCCGGTCCACGCCCTGGCCCACATCACCGGTGGCGGCCTGCCCGAGAACCTGCCGCGGGTGCTGCCCGAGGGATGCGAGGCCCATATCAGCAAGAGCGCCTGGCAACGTCCGGCGGTATTCGATTGGCTCCAGAGCGCCGGTAACGTGCCGGAGGCCGACATGTTGCGCACCTTCAACTGCGGCATAGGCATGGTTGTGGTAGTGGCGCCAGAACACAAGCAAGCCGCGCTGGCATCCCTGAAGGCTAGCGGTGAACAGGTGTGGGAGCTGGGACAGATTGTCGCCGGCGGCGGGCAGGCTCGGGTGGTCGTGGCGCCATGAGCGGGAAACCGCTTTCGGTTGTTGTGTTGCTCTCTGGGCGCGGAAGTAATTTCAAGGCCATCCTGGACGCCGTGCAGGCCGGACGCATTCCGGCACGAATCGCCGCCGTCATCAGCAATCGCGGCGACGCCGCCGGCCTGGACCTGGCCAGGGAAGCGGGTATCCACACCGAAGTCCTCGATCACAAGGCATTTGCGAATCGTGACGACTTCGACCAGGCCCTGGGAAACGCCATCGACCGCTACGACCCTGGCCTGGTGGTCCTGGCGGGCTTCATGCGGATTCTCGGCGCCGCCCTGGTAGAGCGCTTCACTGGCCGCATTTTTAACATTCACCCTTCCCTGCTGCCCAAATTTCGTGGCCTGCACACCCACCGAAAAGCCATCGAAGCCGGTGAGGCCGAACACGGCGCCAGCGTCCATTTCGTCACCGCCGAACTGGACGGTGGACCGGTCTTCCTTCAAGCCAGAGTTCCGGTGTTGGTCGATGACGATGAAGACGTCTTGGCCGCCCGTGTGCTGGCCCAGGAACATCGCATCTACCCACAGGCGGTAAACTGGTTCGCAACCGGCCGATTGGGACTGGAAGGCGAAACCCCGGTGATGGACGGACACCCCTTGAGCAAGCCTCTGCTCATGAACGAATTGACCGACGCAGATTTTTAAAGCTTTCTCCAACAACATCTGCGGGCAGATCGAAAATCCCTTACGAATGTCGCGAACCTGGCCCGACACGGGTTTGCCGTAATCCTTCCTTGTATCCCAGAGAACCAGGGCCTCCCCTGCAATGGGAGACACCATTATTGCGAAGTAACACACTGATATTAAGGAATGTTTCTTCGCTGGCGCGTGAGTTGCCTCTTCCGAATAACAGGAGCAGACAAACCCAGTGCTCAATGTTAAGAACCGTATCGTAGCCATCGTTGGCACGGCGACTCTATGCCTGCTTATTCACTCAGTCGAGCCCGCGCAAGCCTACGAGGACTGCACTGCCAATCTTTTTCTCGATCGCTATAAGCGCGTCCTGCCGATCCCCCTCCCCACGCTCTGCGCCAGCGATGCTTTTTCGGCATCGGATGCCTACGCATTCCAGGAAAAATTCGGAGCGAGCATCAACGATACGCTGGCCGGTTACAAATTGGCTCTCACCGGCCCGCTGCTCTTCGGAGCAACTGAGCCGATATACGGCCGACTTTACTCCGCCATGCTTCGCGGCGACAACGTCAAAATCCAATTGGCCGATTTCGTAAAACCGATGCTCGAACTCGAAATCGCCTATACGTTCGCCGCCGATGTACCACCCGCTGTAACCCTTGCGGATCTGCCCGGCTACATCGCCACGCTGGCTCCAGCCGCAGAGTTGCCAGACCTGTTCTTTGACAATCCTGCCAAGCTGGGCTGGAAAGATATCATCGCCCTCAACGCGGGTGCTCGCCAAGTCGTCATCGGCAAGGCGATAGAGCCCGGTTCGATCGATGTAAACGGCCTCACCTTGAGCGCCCACCACGAGGGAAAGCTCGTCACTCAGGGCAACACCGGCAAAAACATCTGGGGCAACCAGTGGCAAGCATTGCTATTTTTGGTTGAGAAGCTCAACGAGAGGGGCTACCAAATCAGAAAAGGCAACGTCGCGATCAGCGGGACAGTCAGTCCCATGGTTCCTGTCGAGCGGGGCCACTATACGTTTGACTATGGTCCGCTTGGCACTTTGCAGTTTCAGGTGGAGTAGGTTTGAAACTGGAACGACCTGTTCCAAATAATCCGTTAGGCAAACCGCCGGGAATCCGACAACCGTTCACTCCGGTGGCACCCGGACAGGTTGTAATGGCGCTTGCGAAGCTATCGCGTTACATCCCTTGCACAACCGACTGCCAGGGTTCCATACCCTGGCAGTATATCCTGACCGACTCAGTCTCCACGTCAATCGCCGCCATCCATCCCGCCGGCGCGTCAGAATCAGTTGTTTTGAATCACGATGCTGGGGAACTTCTGCGCGTAGCTCTTGCCGTGCAGGGACAGTTTTGCGGCGGTGCGGCGGGCGATCTCACGGTAGATCTGAGAAATGCGGCTATCGGGCTCCGCCACCACGGTGGGCTTGCCGGAGTCGGTCTCTTCACGTATGCGTTTGTCCAGCGGCAGGGCACCCAGAAAATCGACATCGTAGTCCTCGGACATACGCTGACCGCCGCCTTCGCCGAAGATGTGTTCTTCGTGCCCGCAGTTGGAGCAGATGTGGATGGACATGTTCTCAACGATGCCCAGCACCGGCACCTCCACCTTCTGGAACATCTTCAGACCCTTGCGGGCGTCCAGCAGCGCGATGTCCTGTGGGGTGGTGACGATCACGGCGCCGGAAACAGGCACCTTCTGCGCCAGGGTGAGCTGGGTGTCACCGGTACCGGGTGGCAGGTCGATGACCAGATAATCGAGATCCTTCCAGTTGGTATCGGCGAGCAACTGCTCCAGGGCCTGGGTGACCATGGGACCACGCCAGATCATGGGCGTCTCTTCATCGATCAGGTAACCGATGGACATGGACTGCAACTGGTAGCTCATCATCGGCTCCAGGCTCTTGCCGTCCACGGATTCGGGCTGGCCATGAACACCCAACATGCGAGGCTGGCTGGGGCCATAGATGTCGGCATCCAGAATACCGACAGTGGCGCCCTCGGCGGACAGGGCCAGAGCCAGGTTCACCGCGGTGGTGGACTTGCCCACGCCACCCTTGCCGGATGCGACCGCGATGATATTCTTGACGTTGTCGATGGGTTTGAGACTTTTTTGGACCGTATGGGCAGCGATCTTCCAGGAGACATCCACAGCGACTTCGCTCACGCCGTCCAGAGACGCGATTTTCTTCTTCAGGATGTCGGCCAGCTCGTCTTTGTAGCCCTTGGCCGGGTAGCCCAGGACTACATTGACGGACACCTTGCCGCCTTGCACCTGGATGTCCTTTACCGCCTTGGAGGACACCAGATCCTTCTCCAGATTGGGATCGATGAATTCCTTGATCGCCGACTCGACCTGCTCGCGGGAAATCTCTGCCATGGTTGTTTTGCTCCTACCGGGCACTGAAAAGTGGTGCACCAGTATTCGGTAATAAGTTAATCGGCGATTGTACACCACCGCCGGGTTCAGTTTCTATTGCTTTGAAACCAATGGAAATTTTGGGGTATTACCCTAACCCGCCAAGTGCCTGGTGTATGGGGTCGGGTGAGTCGGCTTTCAAGGCAGTTCTCACATTGCAGAATCGGACTCCAGGTTCTGCAAATAGAGGGTCTGGGTGGGATAGGCGAAACGTACGCCCTGTTGCCTCGCCAAGCGCAGCACATCGAGCAGAAAGTCATGTCGGGCACGCAATTCCGCTCCCCAATCCGGGGTACGGAAAAAAATGTACACAAGAACATCCAGCGAGGCACTGCCAAAGTCGTTCAGAAACACCTGGTAATAATCCTTGCGGGTGTTCGGATGCTGGCGCACCAACTCGCGGATTCCCTCGCAAAACGCATCCACTTTTTCTGGCGGCGTATCCAGCGTGATTCTCAGGGTCGCCTTGTAACGGCGATAGCGGCGCTCGCCCATGTTGTCCACGTGGGCGGTGATCAGGCGGGAATTCGGGATCGTAACCTGGGAGTTGTAAAAGGTACGGATGCGGGTGCTGCGAAACCCCATGGACTCTACCGTGCCTTCGATTTCGCCGATACGCACCCAATCGCCGACATGGAAGGGCCGATCCGTCAACACGGTAACCGAGCCAAACAAATTCTCGACCACATCCTTCGCAGCCAGTGCGAAGGCCAGTCCCCCCAATCCCAGGCCCGCCAGCAGCCCGGTCACGTTCATCTTCAGAGTGTCAGCGAGGAAGATCGCCCCCACCACGGTTACCAGCACCTTGGCAGTCTTGGTGAACAGGGGCACCAGTACGTCATCCACCCGGGTTGCGGTCTTGGCCGCCTTTTGGCGCAGATACCCGCTGAGCAGGTCCACCAGACGATACGTACCCCAAACACCTGCCAAGGCAGCCAGGAACTTGGCGGCCAGCAACAGGATGGCCAAGGCATCGGCGGGCAAAGAGAGCAAATTGAGACCGGCCCACCAAACTCCCGCCATCACCAGCAGGGCAAACGGCCTCAGTACCTCCGCAGCGACCTCCTGGTAGTAAATACCCAGCGGACCTTCCCGCAAGCGATGAACGACACGCGCCAGAACGAAAGCGGCCAGCTTGTCCAGCAGAATACCGAGCAGTACGACGGCGACGATGCCGGTCCATTGCCAGTCTTCCAGCAGGAAACTGGTGTGTTTAAGTCCATTGGGCAAGGCATCGCGCAGGCGCAGTCCCAAGGGCTTGTAGGCTGACGGGCCTTCGTCCTTGAGCCCCGGCGTCTGTTCGCGCAGGCCATCGAGGATGGCCGGAAGTTGATTGATGCTGGTCTGGCTGAACAACCAGCGGCCGTCCGCCTGCGGGTCGATGCTCACTACCCGCCCGTCCGCATCCTTGAAATGCAGATAGCGCGAACCACGGCTGCGATCGGGCAGCCGCCGGGAATCCACCGGCCCGAGTCTGTCGAGGATCTCCGAAAGCGTCCAGGCCAGTTCGGCGCCTTTCTCCGTGCGCACCAAGGGATTGACCCCCGACAAATCCAGCGTTTGCAGTGCCGTCTCCATCTCGGCCTGCTGCCCGCCCTTCACATCGCTCATGGCCCGTAAAAAGGTATCCATGGTGGCACGGGGAGAGGCGAGCGTGGCCGGAACAGGTGTGGATTTCCCCTGATCCTGGGATGAGTCCTCCGCGGCAAAGACTCCCATAGCCAGGGACAAAACGAGCAGCAATGCTGGGCGAAAAAGCATCATGGACTGTGACGGCGCAGTCGGTGGCGAACCCGGTGATGACGCCAGGGTAGCATGCCCTGAGGACAGAAAAGGCCGGTCATCCTGAGAAAACCGTCACAAAGACTGAGATTTCTCATTGCCATAAGTTAGTATTTTCTAATATTCTAACGGAAACCCCGTTCAGTTTGAGGTAGTAGACAATGAGTACCCTGGCTTACATCCTTCTGGCCCTGGTTATGGTGGTAGTGCCCACAGGCTTCCTCTTTGCCTTGATGCGCAAGGATGGAACCAAGGCCGATTCCGAGTGAGAACCCGCTAAGCGACTCCGCTTGCAGGCGCTAGGCGATTGCGCCTGGCGCCGCCTTGTGCCAATCGGTCGCTTGCTGGAACCGATGGGCAACATTGAGCAATCGGCCCTCTGCAAAGTAGTCTCCCACCACCTGCAGCCCCACGGGCAGGCCGGCCGAATGGCCGCAGGGAATGGATAGCCCAGGCAAGCCGGCAAGGTTGACAGCAATAGTGTAGATGTCCGACAGGTACATCGACACGGGATCATCGGTCTTCTCACCGATGCGGAAGGCTGAACTGGGAGCGGTAGGCCCCATGATGACGTCCACCTCTTGGAAGGCGGCGCGAAAATCCTCGCGAATGAGAGCTCGGATTTGCTGCGCTTTCTTGTAATAGGCGTCGTAGTATCCGGCCGACAGAGCATAGGTGCCCACCAGGATTCGGCGTTTGACCTCGGCACCGAAACCCTCGCCACGGGAGCGCTTGTAGAGATCCTCCAGGTCTTTGGGATCTTCGCAGCGATAACCGAAGCGAACGCCATCGAACCGGGACAGGTTGGACGAACACTCCGCTGGCGCCACCACATAATAGGCGGGCACCGACAAGTGATTGTTTGGCAGGCTGATTTCCCTGGTGGTAGCACCCAGTTTTTCGAATTCGGCGATGGCAGCCCGCACTGCCCCGGCCACCTCGCCATCCAGGCCCTCGCTCTCCAGATGCTCCCTCACGATACCGATGCGTAAGCCCTCCAGGGGCCCATCCAGCTCTGCCCGATAATCCGGCACGGCCTGGTCGACGCTGGTGGAATCCTTGGGATCGAAACCGGACATGGCCGCCAGCAACAAGGCCGCATCCTCGGCGGTTCGCGAGAAGATACCCGCCTGATCCAAGGATGAGGCGAAGGCAATCATTCCCCAACGCGATACCCGCCCATAGGTGGGCTTGATGCCGGTGACACCGCAGAAGGAGGCCGGCTGCCGTATCGAGCCGCCGGTGTCGGTGCCGGTGGCGACAGGCGCGATACGGGCCGCGACAGCAGCCGCGGAACCGCCAGAGGAACCTCCCGGCACCCGCTCCACATCCCAGGGGTTGCGCACCGGGCCGTAGTAGCTGGTCTCATTGGACGACCCCATGGCGAACTCGTCCATATTGGTCTTGCCCAGCAACACCATGCCGGCATCCATTAAGCGCTGGGAAACGGTGGACTCGTAGGGGGCGATGAAGTTGTCCAGCATCTTGGAACCGCAGGCGGTACGGATGCCCTGGGTACAGAAAATATCCTTGTGAGCAAGGGGTATGCCGGTGAGCGGTCCGGCCTCGCCTGCGGCGAGGCGGGCGTCAGCGGCACGGGCATCGGCCAGGGCACGCTCGGCAGTGACGGTGACGTAGGCGTTCAGCTCCGGATTGAGGCGTTCCACCCGGTCAAGGTAAAAACGCGTCAGTTCCTCACTGGAGAACTCTCCCGCGGCCAGGCCAGCGGACAATTCGGCAACGGTTTTCTCTAACATGACGCGGGGATTACTCGATGACTTTGGGAACCAGGTACAGACCGTCTTCGGTGCGAGGAGCGATGGCCTGGAACTGCTCGCGCTGATCGACCTCGCCTACGGCATCGGGCCGCAGGCGCTGCACGGCATCCAGGGGATGGGCCAGCGGTGCCACACCGGTGGTGTTAACGGCCTCCATCTGCTCCACCAAGGCCAGTATATTGGAGAGATTGTCCGCATAGAGGGGAATATCCTCTTCGCGAATGGCAACTCTGGCCAAATGGGCTATCTTCTGTACGTCTGCGCGGGTCAGTGACATCAGGTTTGAGTTCCCGAAGCGGTAAAACCCGCAAACGGTATCACAATCCCTACCTTGCCCAAAGCCCCCGCGCGCTGCTAGATTAACCGCCTTTCCGAAGACCACAGGACCTTCCCGCCGCCATGTTCCGCCGTCTCCGTGGCATGTTTTCCAACGACCTGTCCATCGATCTGGGTACCGCCAACACCCTGATCTACGCACGTGGACAGGGAATCGTACTCAATGAACCCTCAGTGGTCGCCATCCGCCAGGACCGTGGTCCCGGCGGCCCCAAGACCATCGCCGCCGTGGGCATGGAGGCCAAACGCATGCTCGGCCGCACCCCCGGCAACATCGAGGCGATCCGGCC
>JAGRGI010000078.1 GCA_020445565.1 Chromatiales bacterium | reverse complement strand
ACTCGATCATGTAACCGGTCTTCGGTGCCCCGGTAGGAACCGGCGTCGCCTCCACCGGCGGGATGGCTATGCAGACACCGGCAGAAAAGATATTGGGATATTTCGGACTGCGCTGGTGTTCGTCGACAATGACAAAGCCCCTCGGGTTGCACAGACCTTCCACCGCCGCCACCGCATCCACGCCCTTGAAGGCCGGCAACATCATGGAATACTTGAACTCAACCTCCCGTTCCTTGACCTTCTCGCCGTCGTCATTGTACTGCTCAAGGTACATCTTACCGGCCTCCACCTTGGTGACCTTGGCGTTGGTGATCCAGTCTATATGGCGGTTGCGCAGCTCGCTCTCCATCAGGCCCTTGGAGTCACCGACGCCGCCCAGGCCCAGATGGCCGATATAGGGCTCGCTGGTGATGAATGTCATGGGGACCTTGTCACGCATCTTGCGCTTGCGCAGATCCGCATCGACGATGAAGGCATACTCATAGGCAGGGCCGAAACAGCTCGAGAAGGGCATGGCGCCAATAATGACGCGACCAGGTTCGTCGAGGAGATCCTGATAGCCTTCATGGGCCTTTTCCGCATGATCGATGGTGCAGACGGAGTGTGTAAAGCCCGCGTCAGGGCCGGCCCCCTCCACCTCTTCGAAGGCGAGGCGCGGACCGGTGGCGATCACCAGATAGTCGTAAGCAATCGCTTCGCCGTTGGCCAGATGCAAGGTATTGGTCTGAGGGTCTATCCTGGTCACCGTCTGGGCAACGAAATCGATACCTTTGCGCTCCAGGCAGGGACGGATCTCGAAGGTGATGTCCTTGCGCGTGCGCCAACCGACGCCAACCCACGGATTTGAAGGAACGAACTGAAAATGCTCGGAGGCGTTCACCATGGTGACCTGGTGTTCCTTACCAAGCTCCTCACGCATTTCATAGGCCGCCGGCATACCGCCGGTTCCGGCACCTAGGATAACCACATGGGCCATTACACTCCTCCGCTCGTCTTATGTTGGTCCGGACAGCCTTGCACAGCAGGTTTGTGCATTGGGCCACCGAAAAGGAAACGGGTGTCAGGTTGCGTGTCTAAGGACTTGCCGGATTGCGACGAACAGGTCACGGGGAACGGCACCACGGCTCCCATGATCCGACAGCTTCCCAGCCTGCCGCTTTATACAGCGACAAACAAACAGGATTGGTTTTTGTCGGTTGCTCCTGCCGAGAAGCCGCCGCTATTTCTATCCCGCTAACGTAGCCAGCATAGGACGGATGCGGAAAAATGCCAACGTGCCCGGCGAACCACACCCGCTATTGACTAAACGCCATAAATATTAATAATAGATAATATTCTAAATATTAATGAAGATTTCATCTGCTGCCCTTTAGTTCGCCTGGCGACGGTCGTACACTACGCGGGCGTTGAGGCAATCGCGGGGTCGCAGTGGGGTCCCCGCACTGTCGAGGTTGTCATGAGCGGTAAGGTCTATCACGCTGCCAAAGATGGCGTTCATGTATTACGTTTCCAGGGTGAGCTGCGCTGCCCTGTCGCGCCCGCGGTAGAGGATTTTCTCGATGCCCTGTTTCAGGACGGCCGCCCTCTGGGGATCGTTGTGGATCTCACCGAATCGGATTACATCGACAGCACCCATCTGGGCCTGCTTGCCAGCCTGTCTATGCGCATGCGACCAACCGCCGTCACCCTGGTCTCCAATCGGCCCGAGATCAATCGGGCGCTGAAGTTGGTGAACTTCCAACGGCTTTTCACCCTGGTCCCGAAAATGGTCGACCTACCGTCCAGCGACACAGAGTTACCGGTCACGGAGGGCCGCCCGGAAGACGTCCGCGACACCGTCATCAGTGCCCACAAGACGCTCATGTCCCTGTCCTCAGAGAACCACGAAGCCTTTCGGGAGCTGGTGGACATGCTCACCGACCAGGACAACTGCCGGCATTGAAGACTCAGCCTGGCCGGTAGAAGGTCTCCAGGCTACGCACACCCTCCACCACTGCCTGTGCCGAAGCGTCCAGTTCCTTTTTCTCCTGCTCATCCAGATCCAAGGAGATTATCTTCTCCACACCATTGGCGCCGAGAATCACGGGCACCCCGAGAAAGATATCCTGGTAGCCATACTCGCCGCGCAAGTAGGCCGAGGCGGGAATCAGACGTTTTTCATCCTTGATGATCGCTTCGGCCATTTTCGCCGCCGAGGCGCCCGGCGCATAGAAGGCACTACCGGACTTGAGATGACTGACGATCTCCGCACCACCGACCCGGGTGCGCTGTACCAAGGTCTCGATCGCCTGCTCGTCGAGCAACTCCGATAAAGGAAAGCCCCCAACCGAGGTATAGCGGCGCAGAGGGACCATGGTATCGCCATGCCCGCCGAGCACCATTGCCGATACGTCGCTGGGCCACACCCCCAGGGCCTCGGCGATGAAGTACCGAAACCGGGTGGCATCGAGCACACCCGCCATACCCACCACTTTCTTGAGTGCGAAACCGGTCTCGCGCAGCACCACCATGCTGATGATGTCCAGCGGGTTGGACACCACGACGACCACGGCATTGGGGCAATATTCCGACATGGCCTGGGCGGCCGCCTTGGCAATTGCGACGTTGGTCTTGAGCAGATCCATGCGATCCATGCCTGGTTTACGTGGGATTCCGGCCGTCAATATCACCACATCCGAGTCACGGATGTCGGCGTAGTCGTTGCTGCCGTGGATCTTGACATTGTAACGCCGCAGTGGAGATGCATGCAGAAAATCCAGGGCCTTGGCCTGCGGCAGTCCCGGCACGACATCCACCATCACGATCTCGGCCAGATTCTTCTCAGCGGCGTAGTAAACCGCCGTGGCCCCCACGTTGCCGGCACCTATCACGGAGATCTTCTTCATGGTGACACCTCCGAACCGGGTGCCACCAAACACTGGCACTGTATCTCGTTCAGGCGAGGCAACAAGACCCGCTCTACCCCGCCCGCGCCCACCACCACGGGCAAGCTGGCGGCACCTTCCTTCAAGCCATACTCGCCCGCCAAGGGTATGGACACCGAAACGATGCGCTTGAGATCGCGACAAATGGCGTCCACCAATTCCGCCGCAGCCGCGCTTGGGCCATAGTAGGCACTGGAGCGCTGGGCCAGATCGATGATGGTGTCTCCGGCGCTGCGCACCTCATCCATCAGCTCTTCAATGCGCTCTTCCGTCATCAACTGCGTGAGAGGCACGCCCGAAACGCTACAGTATGCCGGCAAACCCATCATGTCGCCGGAGTGCCTGCCGATCACCGTGGCAGTGACCGATTCCACCGACAGCCCCAAGTCGCGGGCAATGGCATAGCGAAAACGGGTGGCGTCAAGAAAGCCCCCCAATCCCATCACCTGCCCTCGCCCCAGACCGGCGCTGCGGGCAAATTCATCCGTCATGGCATCTACCGGCTCGGTGGCGATGATGTAGATAGCCTGTGGTGCAATCACCTTTAGCTGCTGAGCCAGCTCCCGCACCAGGGCCTGATTGGCCGCACGCAGGTCTGCACGCCGCTGACCCGGTTCACGGACCCGGCCGGCGGCAATGACAATCACCTTTGCCTTGGCCAGATCATCCAGCGCGCCAACCCCCTTCAATCGAGTCCGGTAATCTCGAATCGGGGCGGTTTCCATCATGTCCAGGCTCTTGCCCACGGCCAAACCGTCCTTGATATCGAAAAGCAACACATCGGCGCTCCCCTGCTCAGCGATGAAAAAAGCCGTGTTGGCGCCCACATTGCCGCTACCCACGATCGCACTGAGTTGCATACCTACCTCCTGCGCGCTTTGACTCGCCGTAATCCCTATAGCGTAGAACAGCTTCGCAATCCGACCCGCAAGCGTGCCGCTTGCCGCCCTCGGAGCTGTGATATTCTTGTGAGCAGGTCCTGACGCCCACCGAGATTTCACACCTGATCATGGCCCGATGGCTCTATACATTCCTTCTGTATCTGCTGATACCGGTGGAACTGCTACGTCTGACTCTGCGCGGCCGCCAGGAACCGGACTACCTGGAACGCTGGTCGGAGCGTTTCGGGCGCTTTCCGGCCACCGATAAACACGACGGGATCTGGCTGCATGCCGTATCGCTGGGAGAGACCATCGCCGCAGCACCGCTGATCAAACGAATCCGCGAACACCACCCGGATCTGCCGCTGACCATCACCACAACGACACCAACCGGATCGAATCGGGTTCGCGAGACCTACGGCAATGACGTATTCCATGTCTATGCGCCATATGACTTGCCCACCGCGGTGAGACGTTTCCTGGAACGGGTCCGACCACGCCTGGCCATCATCATGGAGACTGAACTCTGGCCCAATCTGCTGCGCGAACTCGATCGCCAAGGCATCCCCAGCCTGGTGGCCAATGCCCGACTGTCCGAGAGATCGTTTCGCGGTTATCGGCACGTCCGTCCACTGCTCGCCCCAGCGCTGCGCTGCGTGACCACGGTCGCCGCCCAAGGCCAGGCAGATGCGGATCGCTATATCCAGCTAGGCACCCCCCCGGAGCGGGTCGTGGTCACCGGCAATTTGAAATTCGACCTGCGCCTACCGGCAACCCTGACCGAGGAAGCTGAGGTACTGCGCGGCAGTTGGGGGAGAAACCGGCCTATCTGGATCGCCGCCAGCACTCATGAAGGCGAAGATGAGATCGCCCTGGCCGTCCACCAACGGCTACTGGAAAACTTCTCCGACGGATTGCTGGTGCTGGTACCGCGCCATCCCGCGCGCTTTGACCGGGTATTCGAACTGTGCAGGCAGACCGGATTACCCACCGCCCGACGCAGTCAGCGCGGCCGTTTCACGACAGATACCCGCGTGTTTCTCGGCGACACCATGGGCGAGCTGCCCCTGTTCTATGCCGCATCGGACCTCGCCTTCGTGGGCGGCAGCCTGGTCGAGTCCGGCGGGCATAACCCTCTGGAACCCGCAGCCCTGGGACTACCGGTATTGTTTGGCCCCCATACCTTCAACTTCCGTGAGATCAGCGCCAAACTTCTTGATGTATCGGCGGCCTGTCTGGTTGCCGACGAGGCAGAGCTCGCCACAACCGTGACCAGGTTGTTGGGTTCACCGGAACAACGAAGCGCCATGGGCGAACGTGGTCGAGAAGTGGTGGAATCCAACCGTGGCGCCCTGGGACGATTGTCGTCGCTGGTCGAGGAACTGCTGCGGAGCCAGGACCTCACTAAAGGCCAATACCATTAAGTCAGGCCTTCCCGCCGCCCTCGGATCGGTTACCCCGGAGCACACACGCCTGACTTGATGGCGCTGGGTTAAAGGTCCCTGCCTTGAAGCCGTTACAGCGTCAAGGCTGAGGAACAGCGGGCTGCAAAGCACCCGCGCAAGGCAAGACCGCACAATGATCAACCCAGAGCCGCTGGCTGACGCCCCTGCCAGGCGCGGAGCGGATGCCGCCCACCCCCCCTCTGACTCGGGCTCGGAGATCGCACGCCTGCTGATTCGCCAGGGAAGCCTCTCACAGGAGCAACTGGCCTATGCCAAAAGGGTCAAATCAAAACTAAGCGAACAGTATTCCCTGCTCAGGGTGCTGCGCGACCTGGGCTATGTAAGCGAAGGGGAGCTGCGCCGGACCTTCAGCGAAAACCGTCTCAAGGTTCGTCTTGGCGACCTGCTGGTGGAATTGGGCTATCTGAGGGAATCGGACCTGAAGGCTGCCATCGCCATGCAAAAGGACGCCCTCGGCGGCAAGAAGCTGGGCGAGATCCTTCTGGACAATCACTTCATCGAGGAACACAAGCTCATCGAAGTGCTGGCCGACCAACTCGGCTTCGAAGCTATTGAACCGCGCTTTGCCGACTTGGAAGCTGGACTGGTTCGGCGGGTCAATCCGCGCTGGTGCAAGGAGTTTCAGGCCATTCCGGTTCGCGAGGAAGACGGCCAGGTGGTGGTCGCCTTCCGAGATCCCTTGGACGGCACGGCGAAGAGTGCCGCCGAACAGGTCTTCGGTCCGCGCGTCACGCCTGCCATCGGCAGCCGCAGGGCGATACGGGACGCCATCCTGGCCTTCGAAAACGCCAGCCATGCCAATCCGCGCCAGGTGGCTGACGAATCCACGGTCACCGGGCTGGTGGACAGCTTGGTGGTGGACGCCTTGGACGCCGACGCCAGCGATATCCACATCGAACCGATGAAGGATCACATCCGGGTGCGCTTTCGCCGCGACGGCGTCATGATGCTGCATAAGGATTTGGACCGGGAAATGGCCCAGCCCCTGACCTCGCGCCTGAAAATCATGGCTCAGGCCGACATCAGCGAACGACGTCGCCATCAAGGCGGCCGGGTGGTGTTTCAAGACCCCCGATCCGGCCGAGGCGTGGATCTGCGCCTGTCGTTCTATGCAACGATCTTCGGCGAAAAGATCGTCATCCGCCTCCTCAGCCGCAAGGCGGAGCTGTTGGACGTCAAGGAAGTCGGCATGGCACCGCGAATGCTCGAACGCTTTCTGCAAGACGCGCTGGATCTGCCCAGCGGGGTGATACTGATCACCGGTCCGACCGGCTCTGGCAAGACCACCACCCTGTATGGCTGCGTCAACTACCTCAATGACACCGAACACTCCATCACCACCGCTGAAGACCCTGTGGAGTACGTCATTGACGGTATCGCCCAGTGCTCACTGAACCCCAAGATCGGACTGACCTTCGAGGAGACCCTGCGCCACATGGTCCGGCAGGACCCGGACGTCATCGTCCTGGGGGAGGTGCGCGACCAGTATTCGGCCGAAGCCGCGATTCAGGCAGCCCTGACCGGGCACAAGGTACTCACCACCTTTCACACCGAAGACAGCATCGGCGGCCTGTTGCGATTGATGAACATGAACATCGAGACCTTCTTGATTTCATCCACCGTGGTCTCGGTGTTGGCGCAACGCCTGTTGCGCCGGGTATGCCCCCGCTGCGCGGAAAACTATACGCCCACCGCCCATGAGCTGCGGCGCCTGGGCTACGGCCAGCACGAACTGCTCGGGGCGAAGTTCCGTCGCGGCCGCGGCTGCACTCATTGCCGCTACACCGGTTACTCGGGCCGTGTCGGCGTTTTCGAACTCCTGGTACTAAACGAGACGGTCAAAGACGCTATTCTCAACAAACGCACCTCCACGGAGATTCGACGTATCAGTGTGGAGACCTCCGGCCTGATCACCTTGTTGGAGGACGGCATCGGCAAGGCCGCCCAGGGCCATACGACGATAGGCGAAGTTCTGCGGCATCTGCCCAGGCTGGACAGGCCGAGACCGCTGAACGAGATCATGCGATTGGTGGGGGAATTCGATCATGGCTAGAAAACCACTGCGTGAACTCATTGACGAGCGCATCCAGGAAGACAATCTGAAGCTTCCAGTGGCACACAACATCGCCCTGAAACTACAACAGGCGTTGCGCGATCCAAAGTCAGACGCCAAGACCATGGAACGCCTGATTCTGGAGGACCAGGCCCTGGCGGGGCAGATACTCAAGGTCGCCAATAGCGCGTTTTTCGCCGGCCTCAACAAGGTGGAAACCATCCAACGCGCCCTGGTGCGCCTGGGCCTGAAACAAGTGGCCAACCTGGCGATGGTGGCCACCCAGCAGGCCGCTTACACCTCGAAAAACAAGATGCTCGCCAGCCACATGGAGCCCCTTTGGAAACAGTCACTGGCCAGCGCCATCGGCTGCCAGTGGATTGCCCGCAGGACCGGTTTTCGCGATCGGGCCGACGAGGCATTTCTCGCCGGCTTGCTCCACGATATCGGCAAGCTGCTGATTTTGAAAGTTCTGGACGAGATCGCCTCGGAGCAGGGCAACACCACACAATTCTCCGCCCCACTGATCCGGGAGATCCTGGACAATATGCATAATGAGCACGGCCACGCCCTGCTGATGAAATGGAATCTACCGGAAATTTATGCTGTCATTGCCCGCGACCATCACCAGGAAACCCTGGACCCAAACAATGTGCTGATAGCCATGGTCCGCCTGGTCGATCTGGTCTGTCTCAAGATCGGCCTGGAACCGGGAGAATCGGAAGGTATCGTGCTGGCCGCAACCCCGGAGGCGCAGGTCCTGGGCATATCCGAGATCCATCTTGCAGAGCTCGAAATTCTTCTGGAAGACACGGCACAACAGGCGATTGCCGCCTAGCCAGACTCGGTGGGGAACTACTTGACTTCCAGGTTTCTGCGTAACAACTCGGCGCGCTGATCGTCTTTTTCCTTGATCACATCGATCAATCCTCGCGCCTCCTCCCGCCGACGCTGCCGAATCAAACCCAGTACCGCCTGGAAATAGGCATCGACGTATTGAGCCACCCTGCCCTGCAAAAAATACAGATTGCCCAATTCGCCCAGGATGTCCGGATCGCCAGGGAATTGCGCCGTCAGGGAAAGATACATGGATTCCGCCTTTTGCAGTTCCCCCTTCCAGAAGACCGCGCGAGCCTCCTGCAAGGCCCTGCGCCTCTCTTCCTTGGTCGGCCGACGCGGCACCACGGCGGGCCGATCGGCCCGCAGTTTGTCGGTTTGCGGGGGCGGCCAATGAATCGAATCGGGCCACGCCGGTTTGGGAGCGACCGGCTCAGACAGGGGCCGTACCCGAGTCTCACGCACATCCTGACGCGAAACGTTACGCTCGCCCAGTGCCTTCGGCCGCGCAACAGGCGGCTGGACCTGATGAACCTCCTCGGTGTCGAAGAACCGTTGGGCCAGATCGTCGCGGATCAACCAAGCATAAACTCCCACGCCGACGATCAACAGAGCAACGCCGTGACGCAGGAGAAAGCCCAACATGGCTCACACGGTAACTTTCGGACGCCCCGGGACATCGAGCCCGCAAGCGATTGCGCTGAACAAGTCCCGTCTCAATGCTGGGTCCTCAGCAAGTGCGGATACAAGGCCGCCGCCAGGGCCGTGAATTCCCGCGCCGCCTTGCCACGCGGATCCAATTCAAAAACCGCCAGGCCCTCACTGAACGATCGCCGATAGGCAGTACGCTGGCCCAATCGATTGCGAACGAAGTGCACCTTGTTCAGGGAGATCAGGGCCGCTGCCGCCTCATCGCTTTCCCGAATCGCCGAGTGCGTATCTCCACGGTTGATGAAGGCCAGCACGTCCGGGCCGGGGCTGCCATTGACGCGTTTCGAGATCATCCCCAGGAACCGCTGTGTGGACCATATATCCGCCTGGGACGGGGGAACAGGAACCAGCACGCGATCGGCCATGGCGATGGCATCCATCATCGAATCCATATCCGCGGCACCGACGTCTACCAGCGTCTCTCCAGATTCTGCATTGAGATCATCGACACGCTCGATGGGAAACACCGGGATTGCGGGTTGATAGCCTTCCTCTGATCTTACCTCGGCCGCATCCGTCAAGGTCGCCTGCGGGTCCAGGTCAAACACACGGACGTTCTCTCCGGCCAATTGCAGCCAGATTGCCAGATTGAAGGTAACGGTACTCTTGCCGGAGCCTCCCTTGAGACTGCCAATCACCGTAATCACGGCATACTCCCATCAAACGAACGAGTAAGGTCAGGATTCAACACGGCCGCCAACAGCTGTCCCCGAGGCTCGACCACAGACGCTCGGCCGGGGCTGGGCCGGGCGCGCTTGCCGCCCTCCGCGGGTATAGAAAAGTCATTCCCACCGCCGCCATACCTTTCCGGAACCTCACGCCCCTCCCCTCGCCCAGGCAGACCAAGCCCCCAAGCGCTCGGCATAAGCAAGCTCCGCCACCGGATACCAGGGATTTACCGGCACCCATCCACTATGGGCCCAAACCGGCATCGGCGCATAGGGCCAGTAGGACACACGCATGCCTCTGGGCGCAAGCGCGGGCCATTGCCGCACGGGCCAACTGTTCGGCGCAATTGCTCGCTGCTGCCAGCGAACCGGCACAAACGCCGCCCCCGGCGCATGTCCCGGCGAACGGTGCCGGCCGACCGGACCGCTTTGATGCGTCCGCAGGGCCAATGACGGCCACTGGGCGTTCGGGCGGCGGACCTGACTGCCGTGCGCAGGCAGCGTGGAACGGTATGGTGCGATAGCGGCAAACTTAGGCGAGCGAAACGTCGCCATCCGCTGCATCGGAGGTCTGGGCGAAACCCGCTTGCTCGCAAGCAACGCATGAGGCGCCGCCCAGGCAGACCGCTGGGCAATGGACGGCCGTAAGGGAGCCCATGCCTGTCGCGAGGCTCGAACAGGCGTGGGCACTGAAACTGGCATGTGCTTGGCGGTAAACGGCCGCGGCGCTGCCCCCGACCGTACGCCTTGCGGAATTCGGCCCATGGGTGGTGCGGCATAGGTCCAAGACGGGCGTAGATAGCCACGCTGATACGGGGCCGCAGGACGCGACGCGTTTTTCATGCCAATACCGGGACCAACCCAGCGTTTTGCCGGCGGCGCGAACCGCACTGGCATCGGCTGCCCGTAACCTTGACCGTATCCCGGCGGGTACCCACCAAAGGGCCCCCAAGCCGCGTCAACCGCCATGGAAACTGAAGCCAGAAGCAAGAACCCCAACAAACTACCGCCTTTGTACATGTGCTGTCCTCCTTCCGAGGTAGCTCGGAAATGATCGATAGCCTCCCGCCCCGCCAGCGCAAAAAAACCCTTGCGATTCTGCCGGGGAAGGTGACAAACAGGGGGAAAGGGAGACCATACGGAGCAACTTGCGCTCTCGAAATGCGTGCGAATGCTCAATGACAATCTAGGCAAAGTCGACCTGCCCATAGTTCGGCAATGCCCGAAGTCGGTTCAGGCGGAACACCGAATAGGGAAAGGTTAGTCGCTTATTGGCATTTTGCCAGTCCCGAGCCGGATTTCGATTGCTGCCTTCTGCCCCAGCGGTATCCCTCTGGAGCGAAAGCAATGCGCCACCCGAGCATCAGGTGGCCGCCACATCCGCACTATTTATCCTTTTTATCCCGGTTCGGCCAGATCCACCCACCGGGCGGTGGATTACCGTAATCATTGGAACGCCACTGCCATTGGGAAGAGGCAGGAGCACCGGAATAGGGGTTGCTCCCCACTGCCGGCCCATAGCCCCCCACTCCTGGTTGCATCGGCGTGGACCCACCCGGGCTATAAGGCGACGGGTAGCCGGTACCTTGCCAGGGCGCCGCTGGATTGCTGGGAACAGGCGCCTGAGGCAACCCGCTGGACTCAGGAAATACCCACTGACTCTGTCCGCCCTGCCATTGCCCGGTGGTCGGATCATAACTGCTGGGGCCAGACGGCCATTGACCGTTGTACCACGGCATGGCCTGCGGCTGCACCGGAGTCGGCGGTGAGTACCATTGCGGCTCCGACGACGGCCGACCGTATGCCTGCGGCGCCTCCCAGCCCGCTTGTCCCGGGTCCCAGCCCTGAGTGCCCGCGCTAGGAGCAGAGGACGGGTTCGTACCTTCGGCTGGCGCTTGCGAAGGCCATTGTGGTTCGAACTGGCCCCATCGATTGCTCCATTCCGTTGCATTCTGGCGGCCTTGTCTGGCGTCTGCTTGCCCGGGAGCCCCTGAAAAAGGCCCTGGAGGAGGCTGATAGTAGGCGCCTTGATCGGTCCCGGTATCACGCCAGGCATTTGGGCTGTAGGACGGATCGGGCGGGGCCTGAGCCAAGTCCTGCTGAGCAACCGCCACAGGCATGACCAACACCAGACAAATGGGACCCAACAGACCGCGGGTCGCACCAAAAAAGGCCCGTGAGCATCGGTTCACTGTTTTGTCGACCCCAGAGTTGGATCGCTCCCCTTCAGGCGTATACCCCTGCGCGCGGAGCGTTTCGGCCGTGCGGGCGGCGTGAGTGCCTGCGCGTCCTCGACCGGTGGAAGCTCGATATCCTTAGGCGCTTTTGCACTCGCGGCCTTGTCTGGTTTCTTGGGAGCGGCGGCTGCCGGTTTCGACCCATTGGCCCCATTACTCTTCGCAGACGCGCCTGCCGGCAGTTCCGGAGGATTGCCCACCAGACTGCGCACCGTTGTTTTCTTGGGTTTCGCTCTACGCGCCGAAGGTGTTACCGAACGGCGTTTGGCCCGCGCGGCGGGGACGGTTTCTTCGACGACGGTCTCCTCCTGCGGCTCCGAGTCATCGACCGCAAAGGGCTTGGGCACGGCCCTCTCCTGCGCAAAGGGCACCGGCTTGGCGGAACCGGGTTTGTGCGCGGATATCGGGGTTCGACGCAACGAACCCGCTTCCTGAGCTGGCACAGGTTCCGCGCCACCGCCACCGATGGGCGTGGAACCGCCTCCGCCCACCGGAGCAGAAGAACCGCCGGCGCTCCCGCCCCGGGGCGGAGAGGGCTTGGTACCGGACGATGATGTCGGCCCGGCCTCCTGCCGCACGGGCGCAGACTTGCGGGCCAGCAGGGATTTGATGCCCTCGCCGATCATGATAAAGATCGCCCGTACCAGGTAGAAGGCCATGGAAAGCATGTCGATCAGTTTGCTCCACACGCGCAAGGCCAAGGGTTGTAGCGGCCGCGGGGTGGGTTGAGGTTCTGTGACGTCGCGGCGCCCGCCCGCGGTGCAACGACCCTTGCCATCCTGTTCGACGATATGACAAAGAGATTCGCTGGCGCGAATACAGCCCAGGGGAATGACGATCAACGTGAGCACAGTGGAGACGACCACGCCAAACGCAAGGGAAATGGCCATACCCTGGAAAATCGGGTCACTCAGAATAACGCTGGAGCCGGCCACCAGGGCCAACGCAGTAATGATGATGGGGCGTGTACGGGTGCGGCAGGAAGATAACACCGCCTCTTGCACTGTCAGACCGCGACGAATCTCATGGATAGCGAAATCCACCAGCAGAATGGAGTTGCGCACGATGATACCGGCCAAGGCGATCCAACCGATCATGGACGTAGCGGTGAATTCCGCCCCCCAAAGCCAGTGGCCCGGGATGATGCCCAGCAGGGTCAGCGGGATCGGCGCCATGATAAGCGCCGGGATACGGAAATTACCGAATTCCCACACCACCAGGATGTAGATCAGAATCAGGGCGACGATAAAGGCCATCCCCATATCCCGGAAGGTCTCATAGGTCACGGTCCATTCCCCGCCCCATTCGAAACCGGAGCGGCGGTCGTCGATTGGGCGGCCGAACCAGGGGTAGCCGAACCACTCGGTCTTGAGCAACTGGCCGTCCGGGCTGCGGTAGTCCTGGAGCTGGTCCTCCACCTGCAACATGCCGTACACCGGGGCTGCCAGCCTGCCGGTCACATCGCCAACCACGTATTCAACGGCACGCAGGTCCTTGTGATAGATAACCGGCTCTTCGGTCCAGCGACTGAAGCGCCCCAGCTCACCCAATGGCAGGGTTTTTCCATCGGCGGTGGGGATCGGCAGATCATTCAGTCTGGCGATCTGCGACCGCACAGCCAGCGGAATTTGTATGACGATCTCGGTCGGCTCCAGCACACGACCGACCTTGACATCGCCGAGCTTGTGGCCGCCCATGGCCATGGCGACGTTGCGATTGATGGTATCCACCGAGATGCCGCGGCGGACGGCCTTCTCGCGATCCACATCGAAACGCCAGTATTCGAAGGGCTGCTGCATGTAGTTGTCGACATCGGTGATGTTTTCGGCCTTGTCGAACATACGGGTCATATCGGCGGCAACCTGACGACGCGTCAGCTCATCGGGACCGTAGACCTCGGCCACCACCGATTGCAGCACCGGCGGTCCTGGCGGCATCTCCACCACGGCGATATTGGCATGAGCGGACTTCGCCAGAGGCGTCAGCAACTCGCGTGCGGCCAAGGCTATCTGGTGGCTGGATTCATCGCGCGTCTCTTTATCGGTGAGTTGTACCTGCAATTCCGCCTGCCAGGGCTTGTCGCGCAGATAGTAGTGACGAACCATGCCGTTGAAATCGAAAGGCCGCGCCGTGCCGATATAGCTTTGCAGGGCAACCACATTGTCGAGTCCCCGCAGCTTCTGTGCCATCTGGTTGACCAGATTGGCGGTTACCGGCAGCGCCGTGCCTTCGGGCATATCGATGGTGACGCTGAACTCCGGTTTGTTGTCCAGAGGCAGCATCTTCACGCTCACCGCCGTGGTGTAGAACATGGCGCAGGCACCGGCGAAGGCACCCCAGAGGGCCAGCCGGAAAAGCTTCTGTTTGAAGGGGCTCTCAATCAAGGGAACCAGGGTCTTGCGATAAACCTTGTCCCACATCTGGGCGTCGTGATGCTCACGCCGCTCGGCCTTCTCCAGGTAGCTGAAACTGGGTTTCAGACGCAGTGCCAGCCAGGGCGTAAAGATAAAGGCCGCAAACAGGGAGATGACCATGGCCACCGATCCCAAGGCGGGAATCGGTTCCATATACGGTCCCATCATGCCGCGCACGAACCCCATGGGAAGCAGGGCCGCTATAACCGTCAGTGTGGCCAGCACTGTCGGGTTGCCCACCTCACGCACCGCATCCACGGCGGTTTCCGCATCGGTCTCTCCCTTGGCCAACCAACGGCGATAAATGTTTTCCACCACGACGATGGCATCGTCCACCAGAATACCGATGGAGAAGATCAGTGCGAACAGGCTCACCCGGTCGACGGTGTACCCCATAATCCAGGCGATGAACACAGTGAACAGGATGACCACCGGAATGACCAACAGCACCACGAAAGCCGGGCGCAGCGAGCGAAAGAACAGCAGTACCAGGATAAATACCCAGCCAGTGGCGATAAACAGTTTCTTGATCAGGCTGTTGACCTTGTCATTGGCGGTCTTGCCATAATCCCTGGTGACGGCCACCTGGACATTGGCGGGTATCAATTCGTTCTTGAGAGAATTTGCGCGGTCGATGATGGCATTGGCCACCTCCACACCGTTGGTGCCAACCTTCTTGGCCAGCGCGATGGTGACCGCCTGAACGCCATTGGCCGGATGGCCGGTCTCGAAATTCTTGCCGGTGTAGTAATTCACCAGCTGGCTGGCATCTTCCGGTCCCATGCCAACCTTGGCGAGATCGCGTACATAAACCGGAGCACCGCCCCGCGTACCGACCACCAGCCGTTCGATATCCTCGGCGGTGCGCAGGAACGAGCCGGTTACCACATTGAAGTGAGTATCGCCGGTTTCCACACCGCCCACGCTTTTCTCGCTGTTGGCAGTACGAATGGTGTTGGCAACTTGATCCAGGCTGATTCCGTAGCCGGAAAGGCGCTCCGGCATTACTTCAACACGGACCTGCTGGCGGCGGCCGCCGGTGACGAAACCCTGGCCGGTGTTCTCTATCTCCTTTAGGTTTTGCAGCACGTCCAGGGCGAGTATGCGCAGATCCGAGTCGTTGACGTCGTGGGACCACAAAGTCAATGTCACCACCGGAACGTCGTCGATTCCCTTGGGCTTGACCAAGGGCGGAGACACCCCTGGCGGGATCTTGTCCATATTTGATTGCAGTTTGTCGTACAGTTTGACCAGCGACGTTTCCAGGACCTCGCCCACGTCGAACTGTACGGTGACGATGCCCTGACCTCTGGACGTCGCCGAGTAGACGTGGTCGACGCCCGGTATCTCGCTCATGATCCGCTCAAGAGGCTCGATGGCGAGGCTGGCAACCTGCTCCGCCGAGGCGCCGGCGTATTGGATCATGATATCCACCATCGGCACCGAGATCTGCGGATCTTCCTGCCGCGGCGTGAACACCAAGCCCATGACGCCCATGAACAGCAGGGACATGAACAGCAAGGGAGAGAGTGGTGAATTGATGAACGCCTTGGCTGTGCGTCCAGCGAAACCCAGATCCTCGTGTGGCGTGTCGTCCGTGGAACCCGCGGGTTTACGATCATCTCTGTGTTGAGTCATCGGCGCTTGCCTGGTCCTGAAACTGCTGGCCCGCCACCCAATGGCCGGCCCCTCTGGATGTCGATGGGAGCAACGCGATCAGCGCGTACCCTTGCCGGGAGTCCATCCCGAGGAGAGATCCGCCGGCGGGTTGACCAATATCCGGTCTCCCCCGGTAATGCCGGACAATACGGTGATCGTGTCGCGGTCGAGCTGGTCGCCCACACGGATCAACCGCAATTCCGGCTCGCCCTGGTCATTGACGACATAGATGCCTGGCAGGCTGCCGCGCCAGCGAATGGCGGAAAGCGGCACCACCGGCAAGTTGCGTACCGGGGCCTCTACGTCAGGGATACGCACCTCTGCATACATGCCGGGAGCACCTGGGGCACCCTTCGGCAAATCGAACTTCACCGTCACCGTATGGCGCTCCGGATCGGCCATGGGGAAAATCTGGGCAACGCGGGCCGGCACATGGGTTTTGCGGACGTCCAGGGTGGCCGCGACCACCATACCCTCGCGCAGGCCCGGCATCAGTCTGGCCGGGACCTCTGCCTGAATCTGAAGAAACTCGATGTCAGCGAACTTGATGAGCGCCTGCCCCGGTTGCACCGTATCACCCACCTCGACGAATTTCTTGATGATCATGCCATCCATGGGGGCGAGGCTTTTGGTATCGCGGAGCTTGGCGTCGATTCCCTCGAGTTTGGACTGTGCCGCCAGAAAGGCATTGCGGGCCTGTTCGATACGGGCACCTGCGCCATACAGGTCGGCGCGGCGCTCAACGGTCGAATCCGTGGCTCCCATCATCTGCCCCATAGGCTTGGAAAACATCTGATCGAACAGTGACGGCAGTCCCATGCCCCCCGGTGAGGAACGCGATTGCGGCGCATACAGTTCCCGACTGTATTGCACATTGGCGGCACGCATGGCGCTGTCCGCATTGGCCAGTTCCGCGGTGGCGGCGCGGCGCCCGGCCAGCAACTCGTCATCGCCCAGAGCCACCAATACTGCCGCCTTGTCGAACCGGTCGCCCTCCTCCCCGGCGATGTACTCCACCCGTCCGGGCATCTGCGCTGAAAGCGTCACCTCTTTATAGGGGACCACCGTAGCCCCGAGTGTCACATGGGGTTCGATACGGGTAACCTGCACCGAAGTCGTGCTGCCCAGCATCGGCTGAACGGAGGATTGCGCCTGCACACCGCCCCCCAGAATGGCCAGGGCAAAAACAAGCATGGATTTCTTACTCACACCACATCCCCTTTGGGAATCCGTCCGGCCTGATCTGCCGGCACACAGCAACAATCTGTTTTTGTTAGACTCTTTCATACCCACATCATTCCAGGCAAGACAAAGACCAATGGAACAAGACCCGTGACAGATCTGCTTGTGGGGGGTTTGCTATGCAAGGGACATAAGAACGCCGACCGCTCCGCCAAAGCGGCACAGCCGTGAGGCAACTGCCTGGGACGCCAACGCGGGCTCTAGACGAAAGCCGGCCATTCTCGAACTCTCCTCTCTGGCGGAGAAGCCCGCACGAAGCACCCCTTTCGTCGCACCGACCACGATACTCGCAGCGACCGGCACCAAGGTCATCAACGTGCAAAGCTCTCCCTTTCGTTTTGCTTTGCGTCCCCGTCGCCATCACGTTCGTCAGACTGCCCGGACTGTTTCGATGATGACAAGCCCGGAATTGCGATTGGCCTGACCGGCCGTCTACGCGGCCTTAACAAAAGGGTTCAGCCGTATACCTGCGCCCGACTGATGCCACCTACGCGCTCAGGAGCTGCTGGTCCGGTTTCTTCCGGCTGGCGTTCGCGAGAACGCCAGCTATGCTTGGAAGACCGGGCAAAGTATCCCCGAAGGTTGTGGCGTTTGCAACCGCATCGCCCCTAATTCGCGGACCAGTTTATCAGTATTTCCCCACATTCTCATTTTTTTGAAATTTTTATTTTACACTGACTTCGAGAAACTTCTTGATGTAATGGTATAACAATATCCCGTACCTCGATAACGTCCGCCGAAGATGCTCGCGAAGCAGGTTTGGCCGCCCTGCGGGAACGGAGTTATCATCCCCGACACTCTGTTGTCAGATCTCTCAAGCCAGCCATCTGCGCGCAGATGCGGGCATCGACCAGCCCAGATCGACTCCGAGCCCACCCGCCACCACGAGGAAACCGATACGATGCAAGCGCCGGGCAGTATCATCGAAGAACGACTCAGCAAACTCGAATCCCATCTGGAACTGGAAAATCCGGTTCTGCTCAAGGTCGTGCAGGGATTTCGCGAACTGGACAAGGTGGCCCATCGCATGGGGCTTTTGGAAGGCGATCAATCTTACGCCATGCGCATACCCTGGTGGCCGTTGATTTCCATTCTGGGCACCTTCTCTGCCGGCAAGTCCAGCTTCATCAACACCTACCTGGGCGCCCCCTTGCAACGCACCGGCAACCAGGCCGTGGACGACAAATTCAGCGTCATCTGCTTCACCACCGGCAGTCAGCCGCAGACCCTGCCCGGCGTGGCCCTGGACTCCGACCCGCGATTCCCGTTCTACCAGATCAGCAAAGAGATCGACTTGGTCGCCGTCGGCGAGGGCCGGCGCATCGACGCCTACCTGCAATTGAAGACCTCCCCCAGCGAGCGCCTGCGCGGTAAGATTCTCATCGACTCCCCCGGATTCGACGCCGACTCGCAGCGCACCTCGACGCTGCGCATCACCGACCACATCGTCAATCTCTCCGATCTGGTGCTGGTGTTCTTCGATGCCCGCCACCCGGAACCCGGCGCCATGCAGGACACCTTGCGCCACTTGGTCACGGAAACTGTGTCGCGTCCGGATTCCGAGAAGTTCCTCTATATTCTCAACCAACTGGACACGGCTGCCAGGGAAGACAACCCTGAAGAGGTGATTGCCTCCTGGCAACGGGGCCTGGCCGAGGCCGGCCTCACTGCCGGCCGCTTCTACACCATCTACAACCCGGAAGTCTCCAATCCCATTGATGATGAAAACCTGCGCAGACGCTTCGAAGGCAAACGCGATGCGGATCTGGCGGAAATCAACAGCCGTATGGAGCAGGTAGAGGTGCAACGCGCCTACCGCATCGTCACCGCATTGGAAAAAAGCGCCAGAGACATCGAAGAACGCGTAGTGCCGGAATTGCGTAGCGCCATCTCGAAATGGAAAAAGCGGGTTCTCTGGGGCGATGGAATCCTGCTGGGCGGCGCCGCGGTCGCCCTGGGCGCCTGGGGCTACAGCAGCGGCCTGTTTGGCGACTCGGAACGACTAGCCTCCTGGCGCGACACCTTGTTTGGCAGCACGACCAGCAGTTTCCTGACGATATTGGCCCTGGTTCTGGTGGTGTTGGGCGTGCATTACCTGGTACGCCGGGTTTCCGCTGCCAGCGTGGCCCACGATCTGGCCAAACATCACGATTCCAAGAGCTTTTTCCTCGGCGATCTGGCCTCGGCCTTCCGCCGCAATACCGTTCCCTGGCGCAGCATTTTCACCCTCAAGCCACGTGGCTGGGGCAAGTCGGCTCAACGCCAGATCCGCAAGGTAGTGATTGACACCGATCATCACATCCAGACCCTCAATGACAAATTCACCAACCCCTCAGGTACCGTGGCCACCCCGGCACCTGCCGCCAGGCCTCAGCCAAATGCAGGTGACGAGACTATCGAAAACATTCAACCGCAGACCAATCCCGCCTAGAAGGCCGCACCGGAATAGACGTCAGGGCGAGGACACGCGTGGATGAGGAAGATTTTTCGCTCATTTGAGGCAAATAGCTGGCGCTATTTGACGAAAATAAGCGGAAAATCCGACCTTCCACGCCTGTCCGCAACAGACCCTCCTCTCGGGCAGGCCCCTCCCGGTGCCTCATGAACCGGGGGTCCGCTTGGGCATTGACCTGGGCGGGACCAAGATAGAAATCGCCGCCTTGCGCGCTGACGGCAGCGAGAGCTTCCGTCAGCGGGTTGCCACGCCACAGGGTGATTATCGGGCCACTCTGGAGGCAATCGCCGCCTTGATCGAAAGCGCGGACCGACGCCTGGGATTCGCGGCCAGTATCGGCATCGGCACCCCAGGTGCCATCTCCCCGACGAGCGGCCTGCTGAAAAATTCAAACTCTGTCTGCCTCAACGGGCAGCCCTTGTTCATGGATTTGGAGAACCGGCTAGGCCGGCCCATTCGCATGGCCAATGACGCCGACTGCCTGACCCTTTCGGAGGCCACCGATGGGTCGGCCACAGGCGTCGATATCGTCTTCGGCGTCATCATAGGTACCGGCTGCGGCGGGGGCATCGTAACCTTCGGACGACCGCTGGCGGGAGCCAATGCGATTGCCGGTGAGTGGGGACACAATCCATTGCCCTGGCCCACGGACGACGAGCGGCCGGGCCGTGCCTGCTATTGCGGCAAACGTGGCTGCGTGGAAACCTGGTTGTCCGGGCCGGGCATGACGGAAGATCACAAATTGCGCTCTGGCACCACACTCTCGCCCGCGCAGATCGACTTGCAAGCCCAATCGGGCGATGCGCTTTGTGAATCCACCCTACAACGCTACGAGGACCGCATGGCTCGCTGCCTGGCCGGGGTGATCAATCTGTTGGACCCGCAGATCATCGTCCTTGGCGGCGGGCTGTCGAATCTGACACGGCTTTACCGGAACGTACCACGCCTTTGGGGCCGCTACGTGTTTTCCGATCGGGTCGACACGCGTTTGGTGGCGGCGAAGCATGGTGACTCAAGCGGGGTCCGCGGAGCGGCCATGCTATGGCCACTTGCATAGCAACCATAATGGCTTGAGACCGCCAGGCATCCGGCCTCCAGAACATCCCCAGACGTTGCAAACCGACATTGGGTGTCTTTGATATGTCCTCACACCGCGCTCGTTGTCGCCGGCTTTTCTGCCCTTGTGTATCGCCCGCCAGTCAGAACCTTATCGCAGGTTCGCAGGCTACGAAAATATGACAAAACATAGGTAAATCGGCAGATACTGATAACAGCCTGGGAAAAGCATCAAACGAACAGGGCCACCTTCCCTCGATCAGCGCAGGCCAGATGCACCCAGACTCCACAAACCACTGGCGAAGGCACTGCCCAAGCGTTCGGCAAAGCGCTCCAGCAAAGCCTTTTTCTCGGTGAAGTCCTTGATGGTTTCGGCACCGACCACCTCACGCGCGACCGTTTGAGCGTCAGACAATTCGTCCACCAACCCCAGCGCCACGGCCCGCTCTCCGGACCACACCAGACCAGAGAACAGTCCAGGCTCATCCTTCAGGCGATCGCCACGACCGGTTCGCACGCGATCGATGAATTGCTCATGAATCTCATCCAACAAGCCCTGCATATGGACCTCCTGGCCGGGCTTGAGGGGTAAAAAGGGATCGAGCAAGGCTTTGTTCTCGCCGGCCGTGAGCAACCGGCGTTCGATCCCCAGCTTGCCCATGGCGTCGACAAAACCGAAGCCGTCATAGCGCACACCGATAGAACCCACCAGACTGGCGCGATCGGCGTAGATCCTGTCTGCCGCCGCGGCAACGTAGTAACCGCCAGAGGCGCAAATATCGCCGATCACCGCATAGACCGGAATGTCCGGATGCTCCTTTCGCAGCCGCAGAACCTCCTCATAGATTCGCCCCGATTGCACCGGACTGCCACCGGGACTGTTGATGCTCAGCACGACGCCCTTGGTATTCTCGTCCTCGAAGGCGTTCTTCAGCCCCTCATTCACTTGGTCGGCGCCGGCCTTACCGCCATCGACGATCACGCCATCGAGTTTCACCAGAGCGGTGTGCCCCTCGCCGTCCTTGCCGGACTCCGGCAGCCATTTGGGATACGAAAGGACCAACAGCACAGCCAGATAGGCGAACAGCAAGAATTTGAAAAAAATGCCCCAACGGCGTGCCCGGCGCTGCTCCTTCAGGGATTCTGTCGCCAGCTTCTCGATCAAGACCCGCTCCCAGCGCGGATCTCCCCCCGTTGCGCCGCGACTATTCGACTCCACCACGGTGTCCTCCCGGATCCAGTTCGTTCACAAGCCCAGCCAACCGGGCAGTTCGGCGATATCGTCGAGTATGGTCAACGGGCCATGGCGCATCAGGCGTTGCGACTCGTGCACACCGTAGCTCACCCCCACGGAGGCTGCCCCGGCACCGCTGGCCATCTCCAGATCATATTCGGTGTCGCCGATCATCAGAGTGCGACCCGGTTTCACGCCGAGTACATCCATGATCTGCAAGAGCATCTCCGGATGGGGTTTCGAGAATGTCTCGTCGGCGCAACGGGTGGCGTGAAACCGATGTCGCCAACCAGTGCTCGCCAGCACCCGATCCAGGCCGCGACGACTCTTGCCAGTGGCCACACCGAGCAGATAGCCGGCAGATTCGAGCCGATCCAGAACTTTTTCCGCGCCCGGAAAAAAGGCTGCCATCTCATCGGCAGTGGAAAGAAAGTGATGCCGATAGCGATCGGCGAACTGGCGTACACGGTCCCCATCAGCACCGGGAAGCAACGCCTGAATGGCCTCGGTCAAACCCAGGCCGATAACGTTGCGCACCTGTACGGCGGGCAGTACCTCCAGGCCCAGATCGCGACAAGCCTGCTGCATGCACGCGACAATGTGGGACTCGGAATCCATCAGCGTTCCGTCCCAGTCAAATACGATCAAATCAAATCGAGCCGTCATCATCACCTACCGCAAGCGCCCCAACACGGCCTCGAGTTCATCGTCCAGGGGCGCGGATACCTGAATCTCCTGCTCCGCCCCCGGCAGGCGGAAACGCAGGGATTCGGCATGTAGAAACAAACGCCGCAGGCCCACATCCGCCATGGAGCGGTTGAAGGCCGCATCGCCGTATTTGTCGTCGCCGGCAATCGGATGGCCGACGTGCACCGCATGCACCCGTATCTGGTGGGTGCGGCCAGTGATCGGCCGTGCGGCCACCAGGGTGGCACCCGAGAAGGTTTCGACTACCTCGAACCGCGTCTCCGAGGGCTTGCCAGAGGGTTCTACCCGCACCACTCGCTCCCCGCCCCGCAGGGTATTCTTACGCAACGGCGCCTCCACCCGGCTGCGGCGTCGCGGCCAACGCCCCACCACCAGAGCCAGATAGCGCTTGTCCACCCCGTGCCCCTCGCGCAGCAAGGTTTGAATACCGCGTAGCGCGGAACGCTTTTTGGCAATGATCAGACATCCGGAGGTGTCTCGATCCAGCCGATGGGCCAACTCCAGGAAGGGTTCATCAGTGCGCAACGCGCGTAACGCCTCAATGGCGCCGAAATCCAACCCGCTGCCGCCGTGTACCGCGAGCCCTGCCGGCTTGTTGAGTATCAGCAAACTGCTGTCCTCGTGGATCACACGGCCACGCAGTCTCTCAAGCAAGGCCGGAGACGGCGCAGGGGTCTGCCCTGCTTCGGCGACCCGCACCGGCGGTATCCGCACCCGATCGCCAGCCTTGAGCCGGTATTCGGGGCGAATCCGACCACCGTTCACGCGTACCTGCCCGGTCCGCAGGATTCGGTAAATGTGGGTCTTGGGTACACCTTTCAAGTTGGTGCGCAGGAAGTTGTCGATACGCTGACCTTCCTGATCGCGATCGATCAATGCTTCCTTTACCGACGGATTCGAGGGAGCTTTGCCTGACATCGGCGAATCATACCCAATTTCCTTATGGACGGCTTCGAATAGTCCTCATCTGCAAATGAGACAACTTCGAACAGCCAAACCGACGGGGTGTTTGCCGGAAAACCGTTCTATTGCTATATTCCAAAGGTGATGCGCCGCTCGCGCGCCCTCGTCCGACCCGAGGCCACGGCAAGATCCCAGACCGCTCAGTATTGCGCGTGTGTTGGCGAGACGATGCAAACGATTTTCAACGACACTCGGACCTTGGTGGCCCGCTAAAGTCCCGGGCGCCCGGTGTCGAAAACAAGGGGGAGCCATCAACCGGCAAACTCGACCGGATTCTGCCGCCGCACCCAAAACGTCATATCAAGGCGCGCGGCGCAGCAGAATTGTCGAACACCGGCCTATGGCTTCGGAACCATTGAACACCTTCCGTGCACCCGCGATCAGCGGGCCCACGGAACGGAACCCGGACCTCCTCCCCCGTAGCCGATGAGAAATGCAAAACCTGATCCGGCACCCGACCACAGATGATCGGGCGCGACACGGGCCGAAAAGGCCCCCAACCGGGTCTGGCCCGAAAGCAGACTGGATAGCGTCGAACCTCGTGCAGACCATCAGTATCGTGCGATACCGACACCACGGGCTACCCCCGCCAGAGCGTGGCTAGCTCGTCGCACGCGCAACCATGCGCGTTGCGCCTGGGCGCAGCGAGGACGTCTGGCGCATCCTGTCATATACGGATAGCGTTTCCCTTCCGCTCGGGAATGGATTGACCGGGTCCCTACCAGGGGAATCCCGTACCGATGAAAAGAATGTTGATTAACGCGACGCAGGCGGAAGAACTGCGCGTCGCCATGGTCGATGGACAGAAACTCTACGATCTGGACATCGAAACCCCGAACCGCGAACAGAAAAAATCCAATATCTACAAGGCCCGGGTGACACGCGTAGAGCCCAGCCTGGAGGCCGCCTTTGTCGATTACGGAGCCGAACGCCACGGTTTTCTTCCGCTGAAGGAAATCGCCCGCAGCTATTTTCGCAGCGAGGCCGGCAAACAGCCGGGGCGGGTGGCCATCCAGGACGCCATCCGCGAGGGACAGGAAGTGGTCGTGCAGGTGGAAAAAGAGGAACGCGGCAATAAAGGCGCGGCCCTCACCACCTTCGTCAGCCTGCCAGGACGCTATCTGGTTCTGATGCCCAACAATCCCCGCGCAGGCGGGGTGTCCCGTCGCATTGAGGGTGACGACCGTTCCGAACTGCGTGAAGCCATGTCCAGCCTGGAGATCCCAGATGGCATGGGCCTGATCGTGCGCACCGCCGGCGTCGGTCGGAGCGCCGAGGAGCTACAGTGGGATCTGGATTACCTCCTTAAACTCTGGGAGGCGATCGAATCCGCCGCCAGCCAGCGCAAAGCGCCGTTCCTGATCTATCAGGAAAGCAACATCATCATCCGTGCCATCCGCGACTACCTGCGCAACGACATCGGTGAAATCCTGGTGGACAGCCCAGCCGTCTATCAACAGGCGCAGGACTTCATGCAGCAGGTGATGCCGCAGAATCTGCGGCGGGTGAAACTCTACGAAGACGCCGTCCCACTGTTTACCCGTTTCCAGATCGAGTCTCAGATCGAAACCGCCTACCAGCGTGAAGTTCGCCTGCCTTCGGGTGGCGCCATCGTTATCGACCACACCGAGGCCCTGACCACCATCGATATCAACTCGGCGCGCTCCACCAAAGGTGGCGACATCGAGGAAACCGCCCTCAACACCAACCTGGAGGCCGCCGAAGAAATTGCCCGGCAATTGCGACTGCGCGATCTGGGCGGGCTGTTGGTCGTGGACTTCATCGACATGACCCCCACCCGCAATCAACGGGAGGTGGAAAACCGCTTGCGTGATGCCGTCAAGGCCGACCGCGCGCGCATCCAACTTGGCCGCATCTCGCGTTTCGGCCTGCTGGAAATGTCGCGTCAGCGTCTGCGTCCCTCCCTGGGAGAATCCACTCAGATGGTCTGCCCTCGCTGCAATGGCCAGGGCACCATTCGGGGCATCGAATCCCTGGCCCTGTCGGTGTTGCGCATCGTCGAGGAAGAGGCCATGAAAGAGAACACGGCCAAGGTGACCGCCGAGTTGCCCATCGAAGCGGCCACCTTCCTGCTCAATGAAAAGCGCACGCAGATTGCGGCCGTGGAACAGCGTCAGGGCGTACAGATCGTACTGGTGCCCAATCGTCACATGGAGACACCGCGCTACGAGGTACAGCGCGTTCGCGCCAGTGACGAGGCCGGCGCCGAGGCCCCGGCCGCGCCCAGCTACCGGCTGGTTTCCGAACCGGAGGAAACACTCCCCGAACATCGCGCCGAACGCCACACCCACGCCCCGGAGCAACCCGCTGTACGCGGCGTACAGCCCGGCACCCCGGCGCCCGCTCAGGCCGACCATCCGCCCGTGCGTGAAAACCGCCCCGGCTTCATCAAACGCCTGTTCGGCACATTGTTTGGCGGTGAAAACAAAGAAACCGAGGAAACGAGCAGCGAGGCTCGCGAGCCAGTCAGCACCCCCGGCACCCGCCGTGGTGGTCGCCGCTCCAATACCACCGCCGATCGGGGACCAGGCAGGAACCGCCGCAGCAGCGCGCGCAGACCAGGCTCCGATGCGCGCTCCGGCGGCAATGAGGCTCAAGGCAAAGAAAAGCCGGTGGCCCGTACCGCCAATAAACCGCGCCCGGAAACACCTGCCGACACCAAGAAGGATGAGAAAAGCGCCGATGCGAGCGCCAAGGGGGCCAGCAGGCGTGGTCGCCGAGGCGGTAGACGTAGACGCAAGCCGGAGGACGGCAACGAAACAGGAACCAATATCGCCGAGAATCAGAACACCAGCGCCATAGAGGCACAGCCGACCGCGACTGCTGCCGGCAAGCCGGAACCGTCAACTGAGCAGGGCACAAAACCCGCCAACAGCCGCACGGAAGGTAGCGACGGCGAGAGTCGTCCACGTCCGCGCCGGCGCGGCGGACGCCGCAAGACTTCGCCAAAGCAAGACGGTGCCGAGGCTGCCAGCAGCTCACGGGAAACCGGCGCTGGCCCGGTATCCGCAACGGCTGAGCCTTTATCGGCCAAACCATCATCCCAGACCGCTGAGCCACCGCCACCCCGACCAAGCAGCGAAGCCACTGCACCGCCACCACCCAAGGAATCGGCTAAGCCGGAACCCACCCACAGCGTCGACAAGGTGGCCGGCGGCGGGGAGTGAGGCCAAAGCGCGGTCCCAGAGAAACAGGCTCCCCTTTTCGCCACCAGCCCAGCTAACAGTGGGCCGGTGGATGAGAACAGGTCCGGCCAGGAGCCTGTCGGATGAAGAGCGTCCGCGATGGCACGTCTGGCGTCTGGATGCCGACGTGTCAGACTCCTAGGTTTGCTCCAGAGTCGATCGCACCCGCGCCAACAGGCCGCGGGAGCCATCGGTGACCAGATCGAGTACGCGCTGGAAACCCATGGGGCCGCCGTAGTAGGGATCGGGAACGTCCTGCCCTTCGGCATCGGGCGAGAAATCCAGCATCAAGTGCAGTTTGTGCTGGTGCTCGGCCGGACAGGAGGCGCGCAGATTGCTGAGATTGTCGTGGTCCATGGCGACAATGAAGTCGAACTCCACAAAGTCAGCCCCCTGCACCTTGCGGGCGCTGAGGTCCGACAGATCAATGCTGCGCTCCCAAGCGGCGCTTTGCGAGCGCCGGTCAGGGGATTCACCAACGTGGTAGGCATGGGTGCCGGCGGAGTCCACTTCCACCTGATGAATCAACCCTTCTTCCACCAGCATGTGACGAAACACGCCATGGGCGGTGGGCGAACGGCAGATGTTACCCATGCACACAAACAAGACCTTCACTTTTTTCATAAGCGGGATTCACGCTGAGCTTGTTGACAGCCGTGAATTTTAAACCCGCCGGTGGGGGCCTTGCACGGATGAAGCCTGGTTTTGCGTTGCGCCAAAACAGACTCTCCCGGCCGGGTTGGGCCTGGGACTAACCCGGCCTGAACAACAAAAGCAGGAGGTCAGAGTCCGACCAACTCCGCGTGCAGCCCGTCGGAGTGAACCTGGGCGAGGATGCTCTGGCTACTGGTGCGGTCGGGGTCGTATTCCACAGAAATCAGATGCGGACGCTTGTCTTGCGAACTGACGGCCAGCACACCATCCAACTCACGGATGTGATCCTGAAGCCGACCCCGATCATGATTTTCCAGGGTTTCGTCGACATGCACCAGGACATCTACCATTTTCATATCCATCTGGCACCTCCATGGGTAAGGCGAGATTGCGGTGGGAAAACCGGCCCGGACAGGGCCGGGGTTACTGCATAAGTATGCCTAACGATTACCTCTTTAAAAGGTTAGTCTTGCACAGAATTTTTTTATGGCCCGCCGAAACAACCCGGCCCGAAGCTGCTGGTCGCCGCCTCCACTCATGTCAAGTTTGGAACCGAAAGCTTTGCACAGCAGCCCCTAAGCCCTGGGGGCGACCAAATAGACCTTCAGCTAAAAACTGTTTCATTTCGTCACAATTGCACCCAAATACCTCCGCCACAAATGTAAAGATTTCCGACGACCGGCCGAATACCATGGACAATAATGTGGTAACCGGACAAGACTTCGGGAAAACCCCAATAAAGAAAAATGTGGCCACGTTGGCTGTCCGTGGGCGAGTTTCAACGAGTTGAACGGGGACCTCAGAAATTGGGTGAGCAATGAAATACGAAGACAGCGTCGACCAGGCAGCGGAGTATGCCCGCTTGGCTTTACCCTTGATGACCCGCAACGGGATTGCCGCCAACCCGGTCAACTATGCAGTCTGGTACGCCTACGTCTCGGGTAAGAGCGATGCCCTGAGGGAAGCCATCGATCGGCAGTTGCAACGTCGTGGAGGACTCGACGCCGAAATCAGCGAGCAACTGTTTCTGCGTTACATCGGCACGTGCGATCCGGGCGACCTGGAGCGCAGCCGGGCCGATTTCATCCGCCTGCTCAACGACGTAGCTCAAGAAGTAATCCAAACCGGCGATAGCGCGGCCGAGTTTCAACGCAACCTCGACGAATGTTCCAACCAGCTGGGCCTTAGCAATGACGTAAAGGAGATTCGCGATGTCGTCGGCAAGATCATCAACGAGACGCAGCGCATGGGGGAGAGCGGTGGCCGACTGAAGGAGCATCTCCAGAAAACCTCGGAAGAGGTGGAATCCCTGCGCCGCGACCTGGAGCGCATCCAGCGACAAGCCGCCACTGACGGGCTCAGCGGTCTGTACAACCGGCGCTCATTTGACGAACGCCTGAATGGCTTGATGGAGGTGGCACGGGAAAAGGGAACGGATTTATGCCTGGTATTGGCCGACATCGATCACTTCAAGCGGGTCAACGATTCCCACGGCCACATCGTCGGCGACAAGGTCATCAAGTTCGTCGCCACCACACTGGAACGACAAGGACGTGGGCCGGACGTGATGGCGCGTTTCGGTGGAGAGGAGTTTGCCGCCATACTGCCAGCCACCAATCTGCCAGGAGCCAGGATCGTCGCCGAGCGCGTGCGATCCGCCGTTGCCGGAGCAACGCTGAAAAAAGCCGGCAGCAACGAGCCCCTGGGCAAGGTGACGGTATCGTTGGGCGTGGCTGTATTCCGCCCCGAGGACGACGCGGAAAGCCTGATCGAGCGAGCCGACGCAGCGCTCTATTACGCCAAGAACAACGGTCGCAATCAGGTCGCCTCGGAAAATGACCTGGGCGCGACCGAACGCAAGGCACAGTTGTAGTGTAGTAATCGGCCACTGGGCCGCTGCTGCATCGCTCCACAGGGTTCGCATCCCGCTCACCGCCACAGCTGTGTGAGCCGGTGATTTATCGTTTGGCGCAGCGACTACTCCGCCGAAATGTGCTAGATCTTGTAAGCACTATGCGAACTGTACGCTGGAGAACGACATGTCTATTCGCCCCATACCAGACGGCTATCACAGCCTGACCCCCTATTTGAGTATCAAAGGTGGAATAGATGCCATCGAATTCTACAAACAGGCTTTTGGCGCCAGCGAGCTGTACCGCCTACAGATGCCCGATGGACAGATCGGTCATGCCGAATTGCTGGTTGGCGACTCCCGAATCATGATGTCAGAGACCTGCGAGGAAAGCCCCATTGGCGACCCACTTAGCTTGAGGGGGTCGTCCATTGGGATTTATCTGTACGTGGAGGATGTAGATACAGTCTTCGAGCAGGCAATAGCAGCCGGCGCAGAAATTGTAAGGGCCGTCGAAGACCAGTTCTATGGCGATCGCACGGGTACGTTGAAGGATCCTTTCGGTCATATCTGGTTCGTAGGCACCCACAAGGAAGACCTGAGCCCGGAAGAGATTCAACGGCGCGCCGAGGCGCTTTTCAATTCTGAGAACGGCTGACAAACGCACGGGTAGTCATCCAATTCTTGGCAGCATGCGGTAAGTATGGCTTGTCCGACCACTTGCCTGTGGCGACGCAAATCGCTCCGAATTCAATGCTACGGGCATTCGAAGCTCAGTCACTTTTCCGCCGACAGTTGTTCAGCTCACCTGAACCGCTACAGCTCATGCCAGGCATCGAATCGGTCCGGCGGAAAGACTTGCGGGTCGGGATGAGGCTGTACTGAATTCTGCATGCGCGCCGGTTGTAGAAATCGGTCCTCACGCTTAAACCGCTCCCTGAATTGTACCGCCGATTGTGACTTGGCGGCCTGCCACTCCCTCGCTTTCCACTTCCCGCGCCAACGGACGGATCTGATAGAGTATGACCAGTATCCGCTCCCGCCACCTATGCACGCGCCGTGAACCATCACTTACGACAGCTCATCCTTCGGTCCACCGGTGCAAAGGATCTGTTTCGTGCCGGTACAATTCAAACGCTATGGAGTGGCTATGGCAGTATCGACCGTTATGGTTTGGTAGGATCGGAGATGGGCTCCGTGGTGGTAAAGCACGTTCGATTGCCAGGTTCACATCGTCACCCCCGTGGCTGGAACACCGACCGCTCACATCAGCGAAAGCTCCGGTCTTATCAGGTGGAGACAGCCTGGTACGAACGATACGCATCGAGCTGCGACGAAAATTGCCGTCTGCCTGCTTGTCTGGCAGTGGAGCAACATCCTGAAGAGACCTTGATGGTTCTGGAAGACCTGGACGCCAGCGGCTTCGCCGGGCGCAGATTGCGGACGAACGTTGAAGGAATGTTTTCGTGCCTGCGCTGGCTGGCTCATTTCCATGCCCGCTTTATGGGCGTCTCCCCTGCCGGCCTGTGGGAAGTCGGCACCTATTGGCATCTGGGCACCCGGCCCGACGAATTGGCCGCCTTAACGGACGACGCGCTAAAAGGGGCGGCATCTGAGATCGATCGCATTCTGACTCATGCGCCTTACCCTACCTTGGTCCACGGCGACGCAAAATTGGCGAATTTCTGTTTTTCCAATGATGGAAATCAGGTTGCGGCAGTCGATTTTCAGTATGTCGGCGGGGGTTGCGGCATGAAGGATGTGGCGTATTTCATCGGCAGTTGCCTGAACGAGGATGAATGTGATGCCAGGGAAGTGACTTTACTGGACAGCTATTTCGCGTCATTACGACAAGCCCTGCACAGATTCCGCCCGGATCTGGACGCCGCCGAAGTTGAGGCTGCCTGGCGTCCGCTGTACCCGGTAGCATGGACGGACTTCCACCGCTTCCTCAAGGGCTGGAGCCCGCAGCATTGGAAGATCCACGACTACAGCGAGCGCCTGACACACAACGTCGTCAGCAACCTGCGGAAAACCACATGACGCTCTCCCGCAGCCAACTCCATGCATTGGCGGACCTGGCAACGAAAGCAGCCCAGGAGGCAGGTGACTACATTGCCACCCGCCGATCCTCGCAGGTACACGTGCAACACAAAGCGGTTGGAAACAGCCTGGCCTCGCAGGTCGTCACCGAGGTGGATCACCGCTCCCAGGCCATCCTGTTGCAACAGCTTGCCCCCAGCCTTCGGGCATTCAATCTCGCCCTGCTGACGGAGGAAACCCCGGACGACGGCGGACGACTGGAGAAACCGGCATTTTGGTGTCTCGACCCCATGGACGGTACCTTGGCCTTCATTCAAGATTCACTTGGTTTTTCCGTATCCATCGGCTTGGTTGCGAGAGACGGAGAACCTTTGTTGGGCGTCGTGTTTGACCCGGTCGAAGGAGATCTGTACCGCGCGGTGCGGGGAGAAGGTGTATTCAAAAACAGCCATCGGATGACGCTGCCGGCGCTTCGCCGGGATCAACCCCTGGTGTTGCGCACGGATCTCAGCTTCAGAACCCACCCCTGGGTCGAACAGACGCAAAGACAGTTGCACTCTCTTGCTGAGGAGCTGGGTTTGCCGGGGGCCGAAATCGAGTACCGGGTTGGCGCCGTGATGAATGCCTGTAAGATTCTTGGCGAGGCCAATGTGTGCTACTTCAAATACCCGCGCACCAGTGAAAGCGGCGGCAGCCTCTGGGACTATGCGGCCACTGCCTGCCTGTTCCGGGAGTTGGGCGCGGTGGCCTGCGACATACGGGGCAACGCCCTGGACCTCAATCGGGCCGGCTCCACCTTTATGAACCACGCGGGCATCCTGTATACCAGCTATCCGCCCTTGGCCGACAAGATCATTGGGCTCTATCAGCATCTGATGATCACGGCCGGCGCAGAGTAGAGGACCGCATTACAACCGGTGGACGCATCGCCACTTCCTGCACGCCAACCTCCATTCGCCCCATGCAGGAGCACAATCCGGAAATCGTGAGATGAGAAACGGTCACGCCTGATTTTCGTACCATTCCCCGTTCAGTTGCCGCTGTCTTTGTGACATTTCGCAAAAGTATCGACTACCGGCTTGGCACCCTCGCGGATTTGCTCGCCCAGCAACGCAATCCTGGACTAGAATCTTGCTGCTTCGGAGCGAGTCGAGTCACGATGGATGTCGTTCAGTTGTTCCCATCGACACTTTCACCTGGCTATAGCCGGCGTAGAAGCCGGCACCATAGGTCGGATGGCAGCGCGCACCTCACCTTGGATAACCAGCCGATCTCGATGCCGAAAAGGCGTCGTTCGACCAAGAGCTTACGCCGCGCTCACGGCGGTGAAGCGCTCATTGGCAGGACGATACGACGGATACTCTAATCGAATAGCGGGAGAGATGAATTGAAAAAATACAGCGCGGAATTTTTTGGCACGTTCTGGCTGGTGCTCGGAGGATGCGGCAGCGCGGTTCTGGCAGCGGCATTCCCCGATGTCGGCATCGGTCTACTGGGCGTTTCGCTTGCCTTCGGCCTGACGGTGCTCACCATGGCATTCGCGATCGGACATATATCCGGTTGCCATCTGAACCCTGCCGTTTCGTTTGGGCTTTGGGCGGGTGGCCGCTTCCCGACAAAGGATTTGATCCCGTACATTGTCGCCCAGGTTCTGGGCGGGATCGCAGCCGGCGGCGTGTTGTACATCATCGCCAGCGGCAAGGCTGGCTTTGATGTCTCTGCGGGGTTTGCCTCCAATGGGTACGGAGAACACTCTCCCGGAGGCTACAGCCTGCTGGCGGCCCTGGTGACCGAAATCGTCATGACCATGATGTTTCTGCTGGTCATCATGGGGGCAACCGACAAACGCGCACCGCAAGGATTTGCACCGATTGCCATCGGCCTTTGCCTCACCCTGATTCACCTGATCAGTATCCCGGTTACCAACACCTCCGTGAATCCGGCACGCAGCACTGGCGTTGCGGTGTTTGTCGGCGATTGGGCCGTGGCACAGTTGTGGCTGTTCTGGGTCGCCCCCATCGTTGGAGGCATTCTGGGCGCCATGATCTATCGCTTCCTGGGCAGGGAGGAAGGCTGACAGAATCCCATTCTTTTACGCAACCTGGCGGTGGCGCCCGACAACGGCGCCCCGCCCCTTATCGGCATGTCGAATCGCTCAACTCTATCGGATACCAAGGCGGTTCCTGTCACACAAAGGCCGATGCGTTTGGCGTTTCGCCCACCTACGCCACTTGGTATGAAAACCCCAGGCAATCACCTAACCAAGGCCCCGCAGACGTATCCGCATCCGCTCCAACTCTTCCATCAGGTCCAGGGCCAGAGCCGCTCCAGCGACGTTCACACCCAGATCCTGCTCCAGGCGCAAGGCGCAACGCACTCGCTGCACACTCATGCCGCGAAAACGCCATCGGGCAGGATTGGGACCGCTGGGATCGACGATGCCTTCTTCCACCAGTTCGACCACGCGTTCAGCGGGAACCTGGCAGGCACGACACAGCTCGCCCAGGGTGAGTTCCACCTGTTCTTCAAGGATCTCGCCGACAAGAGCGGAGGTTTTGTCCATCGTCATGGCTTGCTAACCTCCCAGGTGCGCCCGCGGATTGAACGGTACAGCTTTCTGCAATGAGCGGTAAGCCGCCTTCGCGGCCTCACTGTCGGCGGCGGGCAAGGCGATTTGCAACACGACATAGAAGTCTCCGGGAGGATCGCCCGGTATTCCTCGGCCTTTCAAACGCAATTTGCGACCACCCTGGGAGCCTGCCGGAATCTTGAGTTCCACTGAGCCTTCTGGAGTCGGTGCGGTAACGGTGGCGCCCAGGGCCGCCTCCCAGGGAGCCAGTGGCAGATCCAGGTACACGTCCTTCTGCTCTACGCGGTAGAGCGAATGGGGACGGAACTCGATCTCCAGATACAGATCGCCGGCCTCTCCCCTGCCGACACCCGCCCCCCCCTGTTTAGCCAGACGGATATGCTGGCCTTGACGCACGCCCTTGGGAATACGAACGTTCAGGGTGCGTTCCTTGACCTGTGGGCGGCCGGAGGCATCCACTTCGGTGTGTTTGAGGGTCAGGGTGCGGACGGCGCTACTGTAGGCGTCTTCCAGGTCGACGACGACCTTGGCGTGAGTATCCTCTCCTCGGGCGTGAAAACCACCGCCGCGCCCCCCCGCACGGGAAAATCCCTTGCCAAACAGGCTTTCGAAGAAATCGCTGAAGTGTTCCGCATCGGCACCGGTGAATCCGCCACCGCGAAATTCGAACCCCTGATTCCAATCGGGAGGCGGGCGAAAATCCTGCCCGGCTTTCCAGTTGGCACCCAGCTGGTCATAGGCCGTGCGCTTTTCCGGGTCTTTAAGAACCTCATAGGCTTCGCCGATTTCCTTGAAACGCTGTTCGGCATCCTCTTCCTTGCTGACGTCGGGGTGGTACTTGCGCGCCAGCTTGCGGTAGGCCCGCTTTATCTCGTCTTGCGAGGCCCCCCGTTCGACACCCATGATCGTGTAGTAGTCTTTGAATTCCATCGCGGCTCGCTGCCTGCTGATTCGGATGCTTTAAGAAGACGGACGATGCGCATCGTCCGCCGCTACCGATAATATTGGGGCAGACTTCGTGCGGAACAACAAGGCACCGCGCCCTTAACGGACCACCACCTTGATGGACCGACGCCGGTGGATCTTGGTCTTGGGCAATTCGACACGCAATACGCCACTCGTGTAGCTGGCCCGCGCTTTGTCACTATCGACCTCCTCGGGCAACGGTATGGCCCGCTCAAAACTGCCATAGGCACATTCTGTCATGTGATAGCGCCCCTCGCTGCGCTCGCTCTCGGTGCGTTTCTCACCGCGCACGACCAGATAGTCGTCGACCACCTCGAGATCGAAATCATTCTGCCCCATTCCCGGGGCCTCCAGACGAACCACTACCTTGTCTTCATCATCGAAGACCTCGGTCGCCAGTACGCCCCAGCCACTGCTCCGCAGCGCGTTTTCTTCCTTTTGTTTCGCCTGCGTAAACTTTTTACCGGGTGTGAATCGGGTGATTGCTCCGGCCGCGCGCCGGTACAGGCGTTGCCATCCGTCCATGAGCAGATCCCAGGCCTCGTTGAGCCCTTCTCGAAACTGTTGAACCGTCGACATGATGTGTCCTCCTTGCGTCGTGCCCCACATCGTTTCCCCTTGGGGGAAACACTTCGACACCCTCGCCCACTACTAAGCAAGATTTGTGCAACCCCATGCAAGACGAAGCAGTGTGGGCAATTTTCCACCGGGGATCGGCCGGCAAACTGATCTGGACACCTTTACGCCAGAAATCATAGGGTTTTCCACAATTGAAGCCCGGCTCGCCAGCGCGTATCAAATCGGCCATGCTTAGGGCATGGCCGATTTGACCGGGGGGGGATTCGGCCAAGCGGCCTTTTTGGCCGTTCCCTGCGATGCGACGAAACGACAGCGTGGGCGATATTCACGATCACGTGTTCCACCCAGGCACCGCCAACTCGGGGTTATGCGGTGCCCGCAACAGAAAAAGAATCCGTGGACACCAACAACCCAATCAGCGCCGAATCGCTTGAGGCGACCCTGCTGCAAAAGCGCCTGCGCCGGAGGGCCCTGTTCGGCATCCTGTTCACCAGCCTATTGGTCGGGGGGATAGGCACCTATCTTTTGTATCGCAGCCACGCGGAGCAATTACGCAGCGAGATCATTTTTTCCAGCCGTTTGCAGGCAGCAGCCGTGGACGCGGAACTCGCCCGTCTGGCCAACATCGCCGTGCAAATCACCAGCCGAACGGGGATTCGCCTGAAGCTGGAGAGTTTTTATCGTGGCGAAACGGATCTGGTGCAGTTGCGCGAATTCACCGAACCAAAACTCGCCGATCCTCTGAAATTGATCAAAGACCTGCGAGGTATCACCCGTCTGGGCAAGGATGGCAGGACTCTGGTGCAGGTCGGCGCCCCTATCGCCGAAGAACTGTGGCCACGAAGAATCGCAAAAGACAGTCCATCCATCGGCAATCCCGGGAAAGACGGAGGACAATTCCTGTTGGCGGTCAGCGCGCCAATCATCAACCGCGCTGGCGAATGGTTGGGGACCGATCTGTTATTGTTCGATCCGCAACGCTTGCAACAGGCAATTGCTCAGTTCAAGGAGGGACAACAAAGCAATGGCTCCGCCGTGGCAGCCCTGGGAACTCACAGTGAAAATGGCACCCGCTTGTTTTTTGCGCCGACGGGTAAGGCCAATACGGCTACCCTGAGCTGGCTAGAGGGACGGCTGCAACAGCAAGCCTTTGAGGACAGGTTCCTGGACACTTCAAATGAGGGCGACCCGGACTCCGGGCAGGCGATCATCGTCATCGCAAACATTCCTGACAGGCCCTGGTTCTTTGCCTACTACTGCCCGGCAAAGGCTTTTTACGCCCGCGCACACCGTCAGGCACTATTGAGCCTGGGATCGATCCTGGCGCTGACCCTGGTCGGCCTGCTGCTGAGCAATTGGTTGATGCGCCCCCTGGCCGGGCGCATCTCCGTCCAGGCCCACAGCTTACAGGCGCTGTTGCGCCGCAATGAGCGACTGCTCAGTCAAGTACAGGCCAGCGAGGCACAATTGCAGGCAATTGTGGACAACGCGCCAGCGGTCATCTACGTAAAGGACCCCAATGGCGTCTATCAATTGGCCAACGCCAGCTATGAGCGCGTGGTGGGCAAACACCGTGACGAGATTGTCGGCCAAACCGACGAGACCTTGTTCGGCGCCGAAATGGCCGGGCAGTTTCGTGACAACGATCGCCAGGTGTTGAATGCCAATCAGGCCAGAAACTGGGACGAGAAACTCCCCGGGCCGGACGGTTTTCACGACTACCTGTCGGTCAAGTTTCCCTTGTACGACGCAAGCGGGACGATTACGGGGGTTTGCGGCATCGCCACCGACATCAGCGAGCGCAAGCGAATCGAGCGCCAGATCGCGCTCTCGGCAGCAGTATTCACCAGTACATCCGAGGGAATCGTCATCACCGAGCTGAACGGCACCGTCATTGATGCCAACCCGGCCTTCACAGAAGTGATGGGCTACGGTCGGGACGAGGTGGTGGGGCAAAAACCGGACCTTTGGCGCTCGGATCGACACGACGAGGCTTTCTACGAGGGCATATGGACGCAGGTTCGCGACAAGGGTCGCTGGCGGGGCGAAATCTGGAATCGCCGCAAGGATGGACAGACCATCGCCCAACTGCTGACGATCAATTGCGTGGCCAATGAACTTGGCGAACCGGGCCTGTACGCGGCTATCTATTCCGACATCAGCCGTCTGAAAGAGTCGGAGAGCAAACTAAACCATCTGGCCCACCACGACGCCCTCACCGGCCTGCCGAATCGCCTGCTGTTCGATGACCGCCTCAGGCACGCCATCGACCGCGCCCGCCGCAAGGACACGCACTTCGCGGTGATTTTTCTGGATCTGGACCGATTCAAGGAGATCAACGACAACCTTGGTCATCACATCGGTGATGAATTACTGCGAGAGGTGGGGCGGGTGCTGTCACTGTGCCTGCGCAAGGAAGACACCGTGGCCCGGATGGGCGGTGACGAATTCACCCTGTTGATCGAAGAATTGGCTGATCCCTCGGCTGCGACGCTGGTTGCGGAGAAGCTCTTGAAAGCATTCGGGCAGGACTTCGACTTGAAAGGAAACAAGGTCCGGATTACACCGAGCATCGGTATCAGCCTGTTTCCTCAGCACGGCGATACCTGCGACCGGCTGTTGCATCATGCCGACGAGGCCATGTACCGGGCCAAGACCGCCGGGCGCAACGGATTCAGGATTGCCGTCAAAAGTTGAGTCCGGTAGTCGGAAGTACCGCCAGGAAAATCCGCCTCAACGTGCCGGATTTTGCTCCGGGAATCGCAGGAATACCTCCCTTAAAAGCTTGACTGCGCCAACACCCGGCAATCCCTGCCGGGACGACAATCGTCAGCAGCGTCATTTCGCCAGGGAATGGCGGAATCGAGCCACAGGGAGGTGAAAGTCCGGGTGCACAGCGAAATCAACCCTGAGGCTTGTCCCCGGTATCGGTCTTGCCGGCGGCGGTTTCCGCTCCCTGCGGCTGGGATGCGATCACCAGGGACTCGCGCTTGGCCCCCAGCAGCGGTTTCACAGCGAAATCATCCAGCTTGAAATACCAGTCGTGGTCAGAGCGCTTGAGGGCGTAAACCTTGCCCTCGTCCAGGGTGTAAAAGCGGTAGGTGAGTGCGCCGCCTTCCTTACGGGAGAGTGTAAGCTCCAGGCTGGGCTTGGCCTGCGCCATGGCCTCGGTCTGTTCGTCTGACAATACCGATTGCACGCGAAGGGTCGTCAGCTCACCAAGGAGTTTTTCCACCTTGTCGCGATCGCTCTTCTCCGTCCCGCTCAGATCGGCCACCGTCATGGTATCGGCCTGCCTTTTCAGATGAATACCGGGCATGTCCACGGCACTGACGTCTGTGCTCGGCAACTGCAAAATCGCCTTATCGATCCAGTCATCCTCTCTGGCACTGGCATCCCAGGTATTGAAGGCCACCGAGTAGACGGCCTCGTCACCCACCGGACGTGCATGCACCTTACGAAAACCCGGTGAAGTACCGATATAGAGAATCGCCTTCGGGCTTCCATCGACACTGAACAACAGTTTGCGTTCGTAGTCTTCCGGGCTGACGCGAAAACGCGCTTCGGCAGATTCGGTGGTGGCCACCGGCCACCCTTTACGCAGCCCGGCCAGACCGTCCAGAAGGCGCGTTACCGCCTGCGGGTCGGCGGGGAAATCAGCCAATTGGGGTATCAACCACTGCCCTGCCTTGCGTATCAGTGTCACCTTGTCGTTGCCATCGTCTAGGGTGACGCCATCGATTTGTTCCGGTGCTACCGTAAGGAGGTTTTCGCTGGCCTGATAGGCTGGGTAGTCATCGCCCCCCAGATTCAGCACCAGGGCCAAAACCACTTGCGCGACCAACAGCCCGGATAACAGGTATATGCCCTTTTTCATGATCGTCTTCCTTCAAACACCGGCCAGAATGGCGGCATGCCGCTGACGCGCCGTAACAACCGACAAGCGCCGCAACCACCAGATAAGCAGCAAGCCCGCCAGTGCCAGAACGTAGTTCAGGTATTCCCAAAACACCTGAGCGGTACGGTCCAGCGGCAACAGAGTGCGCGAGAATTGGGCGCGCCCCCGGATGGCCAACAGACCGCGGTCTTCCAAAGACCAATCGACGGCGTTTTCCACCAACTGCACGGGTTTCAGGTAACGGGTCCCCAACCCGGCAGTGGCCAGATCGAGCATTTCATCGCTGAGGAAACTGTTGGAGGAAAACAACATGATGCGAGCCGATTCCGGCGAGCGATCGATGACGCGGCTGATGGTCTCTTTGGGCTCCTCTTGTTTGGCGTCATCGCCCAGTAGTTCGGCCTCGGCCGGAGTCGCTTGCGCCAGGGGAAAAGGTTTGCCTTTGAAATAGGAATCGAAACGGCCCTGACTGATTACCCCCAAGAGTTGGCCGCCGGTCTGCTCCCCCTTGGCGAAACCCAGATCTCCGTGGGCACTGAAATCGGGTTGGATGTCCAGACTGGGTGAGGTCCAGGCCGCATCGCTGCTGCGCAACACCGGGATGATTTCACGCCCCGCACTTTTATCGTCACCGACCCGGATGGGAGAAGGCCAGGTGAGCGTGACCTGCGCCAGACCTGCCGTCAGACCACCGGCCTCCTCCAACCCCTTGCCGCGCACGTCGACGAAATAGGGGTAGTCCACCAATTGCGTCTCGCGCACCACGAAACCGGCGACACGTCGATCGACGGGAATCGGAAAGGCGGCATTCTGTGGGTCCAACACCATGCCGTCATCCAGGGACAGACCGTTGTGGGCGAGCCAGTCCTTCAGACCGGACTCGTGTGGCTTTGCCACCAGCGCGCCCTCGGTATCGATGTCATAGGGCGCAGTAGCCAGCACCACCGTGCCACCGCGCATCAGGAACTGGTCCATGGCGAACACCTGTTTCTCGTCCAGCGCTTCGGGGGAAACCACCAATAACAGATCCGCCTCCGCCGGCACTTCACCGCTCTTGAGGTCGGTCAGACTCAGATTGTGTTCCTCGCTCAGCGTGTCCTCCAACAGGGTGAACGACTTGCCACTTCCAGGCACGCCCAGGTGCGGCATGGCTGGCGTGGACGGCGGGGTGTAGAGCGCCACGGTTTTGAGGAATCCGCTGGAGAAGCGCTTGAGCCCCGCTTGCAGCGAGCGCTCCAGGCTCGCCTTGCCTTCGTCCGCCGGCAAGGGCACCTGCACAATGCGGCCGCCGCTTTCCAGGGTCATGTAGAACCAGAAGCCCGTGGTATCGAACAGACTGGCGGCCATGGGACGAAATCCATACTCGGTCTCCAACTGTTCCCCCAGGGCGCCGCCGTCGGCATCCGGGTCCTTCAGTTCGTAGCGGAAGTTGCCTTTGGATTTTTCGGCCCATTCCAGCAACAGGGATTGAAGATCGGCACGCAGACGGGCCAGGACGGGGGGCAGTTTGTCGGCAGGAGACAGGTAGCCCGAAAATGTCACGGGATGGCTGAGACTGTCGAAGGGGTCACCGCCACCCTGGTAGGCCAGCAGCACCTTCTTGATCGCCTGGGTGATGTCATATTCCGGGTTGCGCAGATCCACGTCCAGATCCACCTCGCTCTGTGACTTCACCTCGATCAAATCGCGGAAATCAAGCACCTGGTATTGATCGCCATACTGAACCAGCAGATTGAAATAGGAGTTCACCACCGAGGACTGATATTTACTGGCGAACTGGAAGGGCACGGGCTTGATGCCAAATTTCTCGTTGGCCTCCTTTTCCAGATCCGGATGGCCTTGCGGATCGATGAATTCCACCCGCACCTTACCCTTGCCGGCCACCGCATACTCTTGCAGCAGATCCCGCAGGCGAGGCACCAGGGGGGCCAGCAGCGGATGGGTCTGGGCGCTGAAATAGCCACGGATCAGCAAGGGTTCGCGCACTTGGGCCAGATAGTCCCGCGTGGCATCGGAGATGGAATAGATATGTCCATCGGTGATGTCGGCGCGCACGGCATTCACCGGCGCCAGCCACAGGTTGGCCGCCAGGAAGTTGGCTGCGAACAGGCTGGCCAGCAATCCCCAGCGCCGATGCTGGGGATTGCGCGGATTACCGGACCAGCGCAACCACTCCAGGGTGAACACATTGAGGGTCAGGAACACGCCGACCAGGCTCAGGTAGTAATAAAGATCACGCAGATCGATCACCCCGCGGGTGATCGATTCGAAACGAGAACCGGAGCCCAGCAGCTTGAGGAATTCCGAGGCGCTGTTGCCGAACAGGGCGGTGAGGGCGCTGGAACCCAACAAATAGAAAAACCCGCAGATCACCACCGTGCCGATCAGGCTGACGATCTGATTGGCCGATCGGGCGCTGACGAACAGCCCGATGGCCACGTAGGCGGAGGCGAGAAACAGTGCCGCCACATAACCGCCGATCACCGGCCCCCAGTCCAGCGGCCCGATCAGACTGACGGTGATGGGCAGGGGCAGAGTCAGCAGTAAGGCAACGCCCACCAGGGCCAGACAGGCCAGAAACTTGCCCCATACCAGCTGGTAACTTTTCACCGGGCTGCTGAGCAGAAACTCCAGCGTTCCGGAGCGGCGTTCCTCCGACCACATGCGCATGGTGATGGCCGCCACCAGAAAGATCAGCAGCAGGGGCATCCACTCGAACAACGGACGCACATCGGCGATATTACGGGCGAAGAAGGTCTCCACCCAAAAAAAGACGAACAGGGAAACGGCCAAAAAGGCGCCCAGGAAAAGAAAGGCGACGGGCGAAGAGAAAAAACCGGCAAACTCCTTGCGCCCTACCCGTAGGGTTTGATTCACGGCGTGCTCCTTATCGGGCTGAGATTTCACCAAAAATGGTTTCCAGATCACGATTCTCCGGCTGCAGGGCATAGAGCTTCAGACCCTCAGCCGCAACCCTGGCGGCCACCGCCGGGGCCATGTCCTGCAGGGCGTCGTCGCCGTTCAGATCCAGGGCGTAGCGGTGTCCGAAGTCCTGGGCACCTATGGGTTCAACGGCACGGACACCGGCCACATCGCCGAGCAACGGTAGCGCCCGTTCCGGCCCGGCATCCACGGAGACCAGCAGGCGCTTACCGGAACGCAAGGCGTCCATCCCTGCATCCAGCGCGATGTGGCCATTACGCAGGATAATTACCCGATCGCAGACAGCCTGCACCTCCTGCAAAATGTGGGTGGATAGGATAACGGTGGCATCCTTTGCAAGACTGCGGATCAGCTCGCGCATCTGTTGCACCTGGGTGGGGTCCAGACCATTGGTGGGTTCGTCGAGTATCAGCAGACGCGGCCGATGAAGGATCGCCTGAGCGACGCCGACACGCTGTCGGTAGCCACGTGACAATGTCGCAATGGCATCGGCGGCCTTGGACCGTAAATCCGTCTGGCGTATCGCATCGCGTATCCTTTCCGGTTTTTGCGCCGCCGGCACGCCGTGCAGACAGGCAGCGTAATCCAGATAGTCGATGACCGTCATCTCGGGGTAGAGGGGATCATTCTCCGGCAGATAGCCGATACGGCTCTGCACTTCTGCCCTGCGAATGACGATGTCCATACCGTCGATCTCAATGCGACCGCCGCTGGGCTCAAGGTAACCGGTCAGCATCTTCATGATGGTGGTCTTGCCAGCGCCGTTGTGCCCCAGCAAACCGACGATCTCGCCCGGTCCGATCTCGAAGGTGCAGTCTTCGACCGCAGTAAAATCACCGTATCTTCGCGTAAGGGAAGAAACTCGAAGCATTCCTGGTCTCCGTATCGTGATTCAAGGTGGGTTGCTATTCGACTGTGGGGATTGACCTTATCCGTTTGCGTGAGTTCACGGCAATATCACCCACCCGTGGACCGACCGGTCAGGTACGATGTGTATCAAGACATGCTGCGCACAAGGTCTGGAAAACTCGACAGTGATGCCCACCGCGCTAGACTGCATGGTTTTTATCAACGGGAGAAAAACGGGTAATGAACCAGCACATCGAAGACGGACTGGAAAAACTCAATACGGTCCTGCCGCTATATGAGCGACAGCGCACCTTGCCACCCGACCGGATCGAAGCCCACCGCGCAATTTTGAGTGAACTTGCCCACACCGGCGCACTGCCCGATAGAGAGTACCTGGCCGATATACTGGGGGATGTGGATGAGAAGCTCGCGGAACTGGCAAAACTGGATCTGGTGGTCCTGAAAGACGGCAATCTGGTCGGCGCCTATCCGATAACAGTCGAGCCCACCGTGCATAATGTCTCGGTATTCGGTCACAGAATCCACGCCATGTGTGCCTTGGACGCCCTTTCCGTCGCCCCCCTGTTCCAGACCCGTACCCGCATCCAATCCCGCTGCGCGGTCAGCGGGGAGGCCATAGAGATCGAACAAGATCGCGAGACCATCCTGTCCGCCATGCCCACAGCACCCTGGGTAGGGATTCGCTGGCAGCAAACCTGCGGCCATGCCGCCCATAGCCTTTGTATGGAAATGGTATTTCTCAAGGACGCCAACACCGCCTCAGACTGGCAGGCCGCGGACCCGCCCAGCCACTCGCTGTATTCGTTGGACGAAGCGGTAGCGTTCGGGCAACGCTTTTTTGTGCCCTTGCTTCGGCCGCAATAGCGAAAGACCACTCAGCTGCCGAGTGCCGCGGCGCCTCGTATCGGACGTAGTTGGACAGCCGTCCGGCTGCGTCTTTCGAGGCGCCAAACCGCAGCCGGCGGCAGGTTGCGCCAAACACGATCCATCCGTTGCGCGCGCAAATCCAGGGCGGTCAGGAGTTTGTCGGGAATGGGGCATTTGAGCCCGTAGGAGAACTGGATAATCGGCGAGGCCGCTTCGGTCACAGCCATGGCAGCGCAGAGAATACGCCGCTGCAGATCGGGCCCCATGGACAACAGTGGGAGGCTGGACACCACAGCCCCGACTGAGGCGTTCAGACCCGCGTTTGCCAGAATCCCCGGCAACCGGGTGGCGTCGCCCTTGAGGATGCGCACATCGGGGAAGCGCAGGCGCAGGGCCTCGCTCAGGTAGGCATCCCGCTCCACGACATAGAGATTTTCCGGCTCGACTCCGGCCCGAAGCAAACCGGCGGTGATGCTGCCGGTACCCCCGCCCAGTTCGACGATGACCTGCCCGTCCAGGGGAACCTGGACCGCCATCGCCGCCGCCAAGGCCCGGCTGCTGGGTGCCACCGCCGAGACCTTCACCGGATTGCGCAGCCAGGCGCGGGTGAAAGTCCATTGATCACGAAACAACATCGATCGACTCGGAAAGGGGCAGTGGGCCTGCCGGATCGAGGACCGCCGGCCGGGCCGGACGGTTCCCCAGGAGGAGTGTATAGTACCTTCCCTACCCTTGCCGCTCCATGACAATTCGCGGTTCACGCCCCGCTGAGCGTGCGTACCCGCAGATCCATCGGAGGAACGGCCTCCGGATCGACCCGCACATCCAACAGCATCGGGCCGTTGCCCGGACCAAACGACTCAAGATCCAATCGCGCCAAATCGTCCCTGGAGTGGATCACCGACGCACGGGCGCCAACGGCACGCGCCATGGCGGCGAAATCGACCGCGGGCAACTCATAGGCCACAGGTTCTGCCCCCCCCAGGCGCTGGCCGTGCTTTACCATCCCCAAAGCGCGATCGTTCAACACCACGAACAGGACCGGCAGGTCCTCGGCGACAGCGACGCTGAGCTCCTGACCGCCCATCAGGTAGCTGCCATCACCGGTGACACAGACCACAGGTGCCTGCGGATACCCCAGCGCGGTACCCACAGCCGCCGCCGGCGCCCAGGCCATGGCCCCGAAACCCATCGCAACACGATAACGGCCCGGCCGGCGGGTATTGAGATAGTGGGTGGTCCAGACAAAACTGTTACCCGCGTCAACGACGAAGCGCGTATCCTCGGACAGGCGGCGGGTGAGTTCGCATAGCAAACGGGGAACCGGTACCGGTCCCGCCCCACTGGAGTTGCCGCCGGAACCGTTCAGTTCCAGGCGGTTGGGGCCACAGCGTCCGACATCCACCGGCAGTTCTACCGCCTCGCCCTGGCGTTTGTACAGCCGGCCTTCCTTACATGCCTGCCTTGCCCGATCCACCAGGGTGTCGAAGATCCTGGGCAATGAACCGCATACATGCAGGCGCGCCATGGGCGATCGCGCAAAACGCTCCGGCGATGCCTCGATGTGCAGCAGGCGCGGGTTCAAGAGTGCTTCTTCGTCCCATCCACCAGTGGCAAATTCATCCAACGTAGTGCCCACCGCCAATACCCAATCCAGATCCTGATCGACCAATAATGCGCGCGCACTGCCATGTCCGGCGAAGCCGAACACGCCGTGGAAACGGGGATGATAGGCATCCACCCAGGTCTTGCCCTGGGGCGTGGCGATAAGATCGGCGCCGATGAGATCGGCAAAGGCAATGATCTTGTCGATGGCAACCCCCGCATCTCCACCGACCAGAATGGCAACGCGACCCGCCTTCGACACCATGCCGCAGAGTTCGTCCAGGGCCGCCTGATCCACCAGTTCCGGCGCCCGGATCAGGGCGGTCAAATCGGCTTTCGGTACGCGGTCGCGGGCGGCCGAGCCCAGCACATCCCTGGGAATGCTCAGGTGCGCCGGTCCTCCAGGCGGCCTGCAGGCTGCCATCACGGCGCTGATCAACTTGGGTTCCAGCTGATCACGGTGGGAGACCAGGGTGTTGTACACGGTGCAGTGCTGCAGCATCGCCACAGTATCGATGGCGGTACAACTGGATTCCTGCAAGGCACCGCGACCGAATTGCGGCAATGCTGTCTGCGCGCTGATCACCAACATCGGGGTGTTGTCGGTGTAGGCCGAGGCAACGCCGGTGATGAGGTTGGTGGTGCCGGGGCCGGTTGTCGCGCAACAAACACCCAACTTACCGGTCTCGCGGGCGTAACCATCCGCCATGGAGGCGGCGCCGCTTTCGTGCCGGGCCACCACCACCCGCAGCCCCCCCGCCCTTTCCGATCGGGCCAGGGCATCGAACAAGGGTTCGATAGCCCCGCCGGGCACGCCAAAAACATAGTCCACGCCCAGGCGCCGCAAATGTTCCAGTAACAGGTCGGCCAATCGCACAACCCCGCGGGTATTTTCGTCTTGCGGCGTCTGTTCATCATTGTTATTGAGCACTGCTACCCCCAACCAGCCGGTAGTGCTTTTTTGTCTGCTTCTTCAGCTATTACTTCACATTGTCACGCGTCCGGCAGCAGCTTGGAAATAGGCTGTGCTATATTCGCATGCACCAGCATGCCATCCAGAGACGGCGGGTGGAGGAAATAGAAAAAGACATAAAGGGCGAGCCGATTCTGTTGAGCATTGCGGATCGTCAGGCTCTCGAGGCGGTTCGCGAGGTTTTGAACCTGGCGGGCTACAGGAATTTGCGCGTCGTCGAAACCGGATTCGAAGCGGTCGAAGTCCTGCGATCGGAGCCATTCCGCGCCTTGCTGACCGACATCGTGCTACCTGGGCTGGACGGTTGGCGATTGATTCGACTGGTGCGTTCGGGCATGTTCGCCAGCGATCGCAACCTGCCCATCGTCATGGTTTCGCGCAGTCACAGCGAGCGGATTGCCGAAGCCACCGCCAAGGAATACGGCGTCAACCGTTTCCTCTCCTTCGAACGTTACCGGGCATTGCCGCGGGTGCTGGGAGAACTTCTGAAACAGCCCGCGCGTCCGCCGGATCGCACGCGTTTGCTGGTGGTAGAGGATGACCCCGACACCCGCACGCTGATCCAACGCATTCTGGGCGGTCGATTTGACATCGAAACCGCCGAGGACGGACACCAGGGGCTCGCGGCCTGGCGCCGCGGACGCCATCCGCTGGTCCTTCTGGACGTAATGCTGCCCGGCGTTTCCGGTCCGGAGATACTGACCCAGATCCTGCGTACCCGACCGTCGCAATCGGTGGTGATGATGACCGCCGACGCCACACCCGAGCGGGCTGCCGAGCTGGTACTGGCAGGCGCCGCGGATTTTATCGCCAAACCCTTCCGTGCCGAGCAATTGCGTCGGGTCTGCGACATTGCCGCACGGCGCGACGACTACCTGGTCAGCAACCGCCAATTGGCCGAGCGGATGAATGCCCTGCGGCGGGAAAAGGAAAAGGCCCTGGTCACGCTGGAATCCATCGCAGACGGCGTCATCACCACCGATACCCACGGCGTCATCCAGTCGATGAATCCCGCCGCCGAAAGGCTCACCGGCTGGAGTGCCACCGATGCCCTGGGACGCCCCCTGGATTCCGTGTTGCAGGTACTCTACGACGATCAGGATTGCCAATCCTCCCTGGAACGCTGTCTGCGCAGTCAATGCGTGGTAACCCCGGTGCCCCATGCACGGCTGCTGGACCGGCACGGCAATGAAATGGCCATCGAAGATTCGGCATCCCCCATACGTGACAGGGACGGCAATCTGGTGGGCGTGGTGGTTGTGCTGCACGACGTCACGGAGAATCGCCTGCTGACCCGCAAGCTTTCTCACCAGGCCAGCCACGACAGCCTCACCGGCCTGATCAACCGCGCACAGTTCGAGCGCACCCTGGACCGACTGATCGAAGACAGCCGCGACAGCGACCACGAGCACGTCCTGCTCTATCTGGACCTGGACCAGTTCAAGGTGGTCAACGACACTTGCGGGCATCTGGCCGGCGACAAACTGCTGCAACAGGTCTCGTTGATGCTGAAGGACAAGCTGCGCAAACGCGACACGCTGGCGCGTCTGGGCGGCGACGAATTCGGTGTACTGTTGGGCTATTGCCCCCTGGACGAAGCCCGCAACGTGGCCGATTCCCTGCGCGAAGCGATCCACGATTTCCGTTTTGTCTGGGGCGACAAGCTGTTCACCATCGGCGTCAGCATCGGCGCCATGCTCATCGACCGTAACACCGCCGGCGTCGAAGAGGCCCTGCGCACTGCCGACAGCGCCTGTTACGTCGCCAAGGAGAGCGGTCGCAACCGGGTACACATACACCGGCCCGACGACGAGGCACTGGCGGAGCGCCACGGCGAAATGCAATGGGTATCGGAACTCACCCGTGCCCTGGAAGAGGGTGGTCTGCGCCTCTATTACCAGGAGATCGTGCCCGTCGACCCGCAACATGACGGACCGGGCCACTTCGAAATCCTGATCCGGCTGCTCAGCAGTGACCAACAGGTTATCTCACCAGGCTGTTTCTTTCCGGCCCTGGAGCGCTACAGCATGGCTCCTGCCATAGATCGCTGGGTTCTGAAAACCGCGCTGCAATGGCTGGCCGAGCATGGCCAACGCTTTCCGCAAGGGAGCATCTGGAGCATAAACCTGTCCGGCAGATCGCTGGCGGATGAACATTTCCTGGAATTCGCCACCGACCTGTTGACTCGCACCGAAGTACCCCCCACCTGCCTTTGTTTCGAAGTTACCGAGACCGCCGCCATCACCCATTTGGCCAAAGCAGCCCAATTCATGCACCAGATCAAGAGCTTGGGCTGTTTGTTCGCACTGGATGACTTTGGCAGCGGTATGTCATCGTTCGGCTACCTCAAGACCTTGCCCGTGGACATACTCAAGGTGGACGGCGTATTCATCCGCGACATCGTCGACGACCCCATCGACCGAGCCATGGTGCGCAGTATCAACGAAATCGGCCACATCATGGGACTGAAGACCATCGCCGAATATGTTGAATCGGACGCTGTCATGGAAGAATTACATCGAATCGGCATAGACTACGCCCAGGGCTACGCCGTGCACATGCCACAACCGCTGGATGCCACTGCCGCCCCAAGGGTGAGTAGCGCCACCAAAAGCGAATACCGCCAAGCCCTTTGAACCCTTTTCGTCGTCTGCGAATCCCATGGCCAAACGACTCGCCATCATCGGCGCCGGCATCTCCGGTCTGGCCGCGGCCCATGCGGCCCGCAGCCACAACGACACCATTGAAATCGTGGTGTTGGAGAAAGATTCACAGGTCGGCGGCAAGGCACGCAGCCTGAGCTTCGGCGATTGGCGCATGGAGGCCGGCCCCACCGGCTTTCTGGACAACGAACCGATTCTCGATCGCCTGATCGACGCGGCGGGTTTGACGAACCAGCGTCTGCCGGCCAATCCTTCCGCCGCTCATCGCTTTCTTCTGCGCAATGGGCGCTTGCGTGAAGCACACGCACACCCCTTGCGGTTCGCCGCCTCAGGCATTCTCGGCCCCCTCGGTCTGGCCCGTATCGCTGCCGAACCCTTCATCCCCCGTCACCCGGCCGCAGAGGAAGAAAGCGTATTCGACTTCGCCGCCCGACGTTTGGGTACGCAGGCGGCGGAACGCCTCATCGCCCCCATGGTGCTGGGAGTGTTTGCCGGCGATGCCCGGCGCCTGTCACTTGCGGCGGCCTTTCCCAAGTTGGCCGCCCTTGAACAGGACCATGGCTCCCTGATTCGCGGCATGGTGGCGCGGCGCCGGTCCGGCAAGACCGAAGGCGGCCCCGCCGGACCGGCCGGCTGGCTGACTTCGTTCAAGGAAGGCATGCAAAGCCTGCCGCTGGCACTGGCGCAACAAGGCAAATTCGAGGTCCGAACCAACAGCACGGTTCAAACCCTGGAACGTCGCGGGAACCAGTGGCACATTGCCTTGGCCGGCCAGGAAACGCTGCGTGCAGATGCCCTGATACTGGCAACGGAACCCTGGGCAATGGCCGAAATGCTGGATACGGTACATGCCCGAATCGCAGAACATCTCGCCTTGATTCCCTGCCCCGCCGTCTCTGTGGTGGCCCTGGGATTGCCAAAGGCATCGGCACAGGGCGTACCGACAGGCTTCGGTGTGCTCATCCCCCGCGCAGAGGGTTATCGCGCCCTGGGATGCCTTTGGGACAGCCGCCTGTTTCCAGGGCGCGCCCCTCAACAGGGTCTGTTGATGCGTCTTATGTATGGTGGCAGCGTAGACCCGGAGATTGCCGAGATGGACGAGCAGGCACTGATCGCCTTGGCTCAGCACGAAGCTACCCGCCTGTTCGGCATCGAGGGCCCGCCGATGTTCGCCCACGCCATACGCTGGCCCAGGGCGATACCGCAGTACGAAATAGGCCATCTGGAACGTGTCGGCGGCATCGAGGAAAGCCTGCACAACCTGCCGGGCCTGTATCTGGCGGGCAACGGCCTGTACGGCATCGCCTTCGGTCGCTCCGCCGCCGCCGGTTACAGTGCCGGTGAGGAGGCGGCCCTCTATCTGGCGGACTGAGTCTCTCCCAGAGAAAGGTGCTGTACCGGATCGGCACAATCGCCACCGCGATCCAGACGCTCGTATTCGGCGATCACCTGGGCACCCAGCAACAGGATGATGGCGGCCACTTCCAAACCGATCAGCAACACGATGGCGGTGGCCATGGAGCCGTACACCACGTCTACCAGAGAGAGCGAGGCGTAATACCAGAGCAGCAGGTGGCGCGCCCCCTCCCACAGCAAACCGGCAGTCACACCGCCGACCAAGGCGTGGCGCAGCGGAATCCTGCCTACCGGCATGACCAGATAGATGGAAGTGAACATCAGAGTCAGTGCGGCCCACCCGGACAAGTGGATCAGCCAGCGGGCAGCCGGACCCAGTGTCACATCGGTGCCAAACAGCCCGAATCGCATCTCGGCCAAAGCCTGCAAGAGGCTTGTCAGGGCACTCATGAGCAACAGACCGATACCGGCAAACAGGATGTACGCATAGGGCAATAAGGCCGAAATCAGAAAACGGCGACGGTTGACCTGTACACGATGAAAAAAGATCACTGACATGGCATTTTCCAGAACCGAAAACGCCATCGAACTGAAGAACAACAGCACCACCAGACCGACCCAGCCCACAGCATTGCGGTGCTCCAGAAACCAGGCAAAATGCTTCACCAACGCCGTGCTGGCACCGGGCGCCACCAGTTCCAGGTGTTCACCCACCAGATCCAACAGGGCTTGAGATTCCAACACCACCGACAGGCAAACCAGCAACAGGGTGATCAGTGGCACCATGGAAAGCAGGGCGTAATAGGCCACGGCACCGGACAGCAACAGCCCCTGATTGGCTCGAAAGGCACGAAAAACCCTGCCCACAAAAGGCAATGGATTGCGTAGAATACGTATCGCGCAACTCCTTTCGCTATCTACACGGGTCTGCATATCGGGGGACTCCCAGCGTATTCGGTGCGCGGTCCCTGCACCCTGCGCGGACAACGCCGAACGATGCGACCAAACCGCCGCTTGCCGGCCAGCGCCGAGCGCCATGGCGGACAAGCAAGCCGTCGTCGTCGCAGTGGCCGCGGGCAGACCGAAGCTGAGCGATTCGGGCGCGTGAAACTAAAGAATAGACGGCGCGGGACGACCAAAACAACAACACGGCCGCGGGCACATTCCCCCCGCGACCACGTATTGAAACCTTGCCGCCCGCGCGCCACGGCTGCGAAAGCGGCTCCGCCTGAGAATCGGAGTTCAATCCAGTGATTGCCGAGGCCGACAGTAAGCCAAAGGAATACTCGCGGCAATCGCGGCGCCAAGTAAACTGGATCTTTGCAGGGCCGCTTCTCGCCATGCTCAGCTTCAGCCTGCTGGTGCTGCTCGTCACCCGCAGCTACGAGCGTGAACTGCTCGATGAACGATCCGCAAACGCAAAATCGATCATCGGCGGCCTTGCCGGGGAAGTGGGTACCGCCATCGGCGAACTACGCCGGCAACTGCAACTGTTCGGCGCCCGCCAAGCCGAGTTGATCGCCGCCCTGGCCGATGAACCCGACAACGAACTGGTCTACCAGCAATTGTATTCGCGCATCATGGCCCATTTCCCTGACGCGACGGGCTTTGCGCTGGCCAGGGCCGATGGCGAACCCATTTCAACCGGCACACTGGCCCCCGTCGGCGAGTCCTGCCAGAAAATCTTTCATGCATTCGCCCGAGAAGGCACGCAGCAGCAGATTGGGTTGCATGCAAACGCAGCGGGCCAGCCGCACATTCCCGTGCTGGCACCCTGGCACAGCAGCGAAGGTCATGACGGGGTTCTGCTGCTCAGCCTTCCCGCCGACTTTATTACCCGCCAGATTCGCCACCACCGTTTTCCCGGTTTGGCACTCTACCTGACGAATGCGGACGGAAGCCTTGCGCTCGATGAGGATGGCGCACACCCTTCCCGGCAGACACCACCGGGATCGTCGCCCATGCCCACTGCCAGGGTGGAGGCAAGCCTACCGGTAGCAGGCACGAAGTGGCATGCCACAGCCTTTCTGGACACAGGCTCGGCCGAGCGCCTTCACCGAAGGATCTGGGAACACAGCGCACTGATATTGCTGGCTTTCTGGGGCTTGGGCCTGGGGCTGATGACTCAACTCGTGCGCAACAATGCCACCCGACAGCGCGCTCGCGACAATGCCTGGGAAAGCGCATCACGCTTGGACCAGACACTACACGCAGCCGGAGCGGGCTATTGGCACTGGCAGCCCCATAGTGCCTCGATGCAGCTTAACGTTAACCATCTCGGCCTTGGTCTGCCGAATGCGGATAAACTCAGCGGCGAGCAATGGATGGAACGAATTGAACCGCATGACCGAGGCCCTCTCAGCGAACACTGGGATACGCTACGCAAGGGCGAACAGTCGCAAAGCGAAATTCGCTACCGTGTCCGGGGCGAATCCGGTGAGACCCTGTGGATCGAGGATTGCGGGACGATTATCCAACGGGACCATCGGGGCCAGCCCGCCTATGTCACCGGCAGCCTGCTGAACATCGACGAAAGGGAGCGCATTCGCGACCAACTGCGGGAGGAACGGCGACGCACCGAGGCCACCCTGTCGGCCATCGCGGATGCCGTCGTCTGCCTGGACGCAGATGAGCGCGTGGCTTATCTGAATCCAGCGGCAGAGCGCCTGTGTGGTTGGACCCAGGCTGACGCAACCGGCAGAAAGATGCAGGAAGTCTGCCCGCGTCTGGAGCCCGGTTCCGCCGCCCCCCTCCCCGTCCTGACCGGAAGTGAATCGAAACCAGCCAGACGCAATGCACTGTTGATCGGTCGTGACGGCAGTCACATTGGGATTGAAGAACACTGCATACCGATTCTCGATCGCCATGGCCAGTATCGCGAGCTGCTACTGGTTTTCCGGGAAACCGCTGGAGACGGCTCCGGCCCGGCTGCGGCACTGCGTTCGGCGGGCCACGACGAACTGACCGGTCTGGTCAACCGCAGCGAACTCGAACGTCGCCTGCGTCTCGCCTTGGCCAACTGCCGCGAGTCCGGTACGGAAACCGCCCTCTGTTTCATGGATATCGATCACTTCACCGCAGTGAACGAGACCGCCGGGTATCGCGTCGGTGACAAACTGCTGAACCGGCTGGCCACTCGCATGGCCCAGCGTGTGCGCGGCCGGGATACCCTGGCCCGGCTCGAGGCCGACCGGTTTTGCCTGCTGCTGGAGTCTTGTCCACCCGACAAGGCAACGGAAATCGCTGAGGGGATTCGACAGACGGTACAGGACTTCGAGTTTCGATGGCGCCATGAATCATTATGCGTCACAGTAAGCGCCGGCCTGGTGCCGACGATCTGTCTGGGCAAGGAACCGGAAACCTTGCTGGATGTGGCCGAGTTGGCCTGCCAGGACGCAAAACAGCACGGTGGAAACCGCATCCGCATCGCGGACAAACCGGTACCCGGAATCGATTCCGCGCGTTTGAGCCGACACGGCAACCGCCTGGCCCGTGCCCTGGAGAGCGACGATCTTGCCCTGCACGCCCACCCGGTCTTTCGCCTGGGCAACGGCACCTACCCGAGCGCCGACATAGCGTTACTGCAGGTCGGTCCAAAGGACCTTCCCCAAAAGACCGAGGAGATACGCAGCCTGGCACGACGTGGCGGCCTGGATAGTGCCTTGGATCGCTGGGTGATCAAGCATGGGATCTCAACCTGCCGCGCAAAGGCAAGCCGTTGCTTGCTGTCAGTGTCGCCGCGGTCTCTCGCGCAACGGGATCTGCAACGGTTCGTCCGTGAACGGCGTCGAAGCGAAGGGGTGGAGGCGGAGCAGATCATTTTCTCGCTCTCGCTGGAGTGTGGCAACCAGTTGACACAAGAGACCCTGGAGGCAGTGCGGCAACTCCATACCATGGGATACGGATTTGCGGTCGGTGGCGGCTGGACCCGCGATTGGTCGGCCGTAATGAATGTCAGCGGCCTACCGGCGGATTATTTTCTTATAGACCAGGACCTCACATTCCACTTGGCGGAGTCCGAACTGCTGACCCCCTTCCTGCGGGCGGCCTGCGCCGTGGCCCACGAACGGGGCGGTTCGGTGATCGCCGGCCCGGTCGCCGATCAGGACACTCTGGAGCGCCTGCAAGCATTGCAAGTAGACCTGGGATACGGCCCTGCCTTGAGCGAACCTTGGGTATTGGTGGGCGGAGATGACAAGCTACTCGGCAAAATCTGGGAGCCGGCCAGCTAGCGGATACGCGATTCCACGTAACCCTTGAAATCGGCCCGAGCCGAAGTGACGGTGCCATCGGAGCAGAAAGCCTGACCTTGGGGAGAGGGATCGCATTCCACATCCAGAAACAATTGGGCGCTGGCGCCACTGCCCGGGATCTTTGACACGGTGATGCTGAGATCATCGGGTTTTCTGGCTGGCGCCGTCATGATGATCGTATCGGTGATCAGTTGGAACCGGGTGGTCGCCCGCTCACGCACATAGAGTTGCGCCAACGCCCAGGCTTTGGAGCATTCATCGGCATCGCGACAATCCACCACGCTGACTACGGTGTCCTGCTCTTTTTCCTGCTGCTGCTCTTTCAAGCCGCGCGCGGCTTCCAAGGCCAGCAGACGACGTTCCTCCCGGATTTCGCGAAAGCGTGCCAAATCGTCGGCAAACTTGCGGCGAACCTCGTCCTGTTCCCGGCGTTGCGAATCGATATAGGCCTCATTGTCTGCTACTTGCCCCAGGATCTCCGTCATCTCCACCACGGTATCCTTGGGTACCGGACGACCGCTGAGCTCCATTTCCGCCGCCGCTTTTTGCAACTCCAGATAGCGCCTGTTCAACTGGTTGATGTTGCCTTGCGTGATCTGGATGATGATCTCGATGGCGTCTATTCGGCTGTCGCGCCGGCCGATCAGTTCTTCCTCGTTATTGAAGGTACGCAGCAACACCCGGTCCTTGGCTCGGCGTTCGGCCAGAAAACGCTCCTTCAGGCGCTGCTGTTCGGCACGCAGGGCCGCCAGTTGCGCCTCCCTTGCCAGTTGCTCGGCGGATTTGGCTTGCTCGACCGTCTTGACGGTCACCCCCTGTGAATTGAGCTCTTCGCGGCCCCGTTTGGATTGATCCGCCGGTATCCGATCCGAGTAGTAAACCTGCCCGTTGGCATCCCGATATTTGTACAAACGCTGCGCCAGAACCTCGTGCGAACTGGACGCGAATATCAGCAGCAGCGCCATCTGAGCGAGGCAAACAGCGCGCCGCCCAGGGGCGTACAAAGCAAGGAAACAGCCGACGGCACGCACCAAAATCCGCCCCCCGCCCAATCTTGGCGAGGGGATCAGGCAGGCGGACATGGTCGTCAGGGGACGTTGCAACATAGCTCGCTTCCATCCGGACTTCGCGAGACGCCCGGGGCCGTTCGGTACGACTTTTCCAGGGCCCGGTATCCTGGAAAACCGATCGTTTGTTATAGTGTGAAACGCTATCGGCGCGATGCTAAATCCGGGCCAAATGACAGGGGAAGGGATCGCAAGCCGACCGCAAATTTAATTGTAGTCGTAAATACTATCCGTCTAGGCGCCCTTTTGTCACGGCTGTTCCATGGATCTCGCCGCTTCCCTGTTGTTGTTCCTCATCTCTCTGGCCGCCAACCTGTTCTCCGCCTTTGCCGGTGGCGGTGCGGGTTTGATTCAGCTGCCGGCCTTGATCTTTTTGGGCCTGCCCTTCGGCACCGCCCTGGCTACCCACAAGGTCGCCTCGGTGGCCCTGGGCCTCGGTGCGACGGTGCGCCATCTGCGCGAGCGCACACTGGAACGCCATTTCACGCTTTTTCTGTTAGGCGTAGGCGTTCCCGGCGTGATCCTGGGTTCCAGCCTGATCCTGAACGTACCGGATCGCATCGCTCAACTTGCGCTCGGCGTGCTCACCACGGCCCTGGGAATCTACTCCTGGATGCAGCCGGAACTCGGTCAGCACAGCGTCCTGCGCAACCGCGATCGGCGTGGACAGATCCTGGGCGGCCTGGGTTTGTTCGCCATCGGCGTACTCAACGGCTCATTGACATCCGGCACAGGCTTGTTCGTGACACTTTGGCTGGTGCGTTGGTTCGGACTGGACTACAAGGCCGCTGTCGCCCACACCCTGGTGTTGGTGGGACTGGCCTGGAACGGCAGCGGGGCACTCACCCTGGGCATACTCGGCGACATACGCTGGGATTGGCTCCCGGCCCTGTTGCTGGGCTCGTTGCTAGGCGGCTATTTGGGTGCCCATCTATCCATTGCAAAGGGCAACCGCTGGATCAAACGCGGTTTTGAGGTCATGACCCTGGCGGTAGGCATGAAATTGTTGATGGGCTGATCCGAGCCGAAGACCGGGCAATGCCGCCGACAGGCAGGACAAGCAAACCCGCCCTCAGGCGCCGTACTGGTCCCGGTAAGCCTGAATTGCCGCCAGATACTCGGCCTGGTCGCCACGCTCGCCCAGGTACGCCACCACGTCCTCCAAACGCACGATAGCAGTGACGGCGAGGCCGTAGTCGGCCTCGACCTCAGCGATGGCGGAACGCTGGTCCTTGCCTCGCTCCTGGCGGTCCAGGGCGATCACCACACCGGCCGGGGTGGCGCCTGCGGTACGGATGATATCAACCGATTCCCGCACCGAGGTGCCGGCGGAGATGACATCGTCGATAATCATGATGCGCCCTTGCAGCGGGGCGCCGACGATATTCCCACCCTCCCCGTGATCCTTGGCCTCTTTGCGATTGAAGGCATAGGGCAGATCGCGGCCGTGATGATCCGCCAGGGCGATGCTGGTGGCCGCGGCCAGGGGGATGCCCTTGTAAGCCGGCCCGTAGAGCAGATCGAATTCGATACCGGAGGACACCAGGGCTTGGGCATAGTAGCGCCCCAGCCAGGCCAGTTGCGCGCCACGATTGAAGAGCCCGGCATTGAAAAAATAGGGGCTCTGGCGCCCGGACTTGAGTGTAAAACTGCCGAAACGCAAGACACCGGCGGCCAGACAAAAATCGAGAAAATCGCGTTGGTAGTTCTGCACGTGGACTCCTGCGGCAATGGACCCGGCCGGGAACCGGGGTGATCGTATATCATACCCGCCTTCCATCGCAGCAAACACTCACCACCGCCCCATGCGCATCATCACTTTCAACGCCAACGGTATCCGTTCCGCCGCCAACAAGGGCTTCTTCGACTGGCTGCCCGGCCAGCAGGCCGACGTGGTCTGCATCCAGGAGACCAAGGCCCAGGAACACCAGCTCAAGGACGCGATGTTCCGGCCGGACGGTTTTCATTCGTATTATCACGACGCGCAGAAAAAGGGCTATAGCGGCGTCGCACTCTATTGCAAACGCGAGCCTGACGACGTCATCACTGGGCTGGGCTGGCCCGACGTGGATGCGGAAGGCCGCTACCTGGAGGCGCGCTTCGGCAAACTCAGTGTGGTATCGCTGTATGTGCAATCCGGCAGCTCCAGCGAACAACGCCAGCAGGTGAAGTTCGATTTCCTGGATCGCTTCCTGCCGCGGCTGCGGGACATGGCCAGGGACGGCAGGGATTATGTGATCTGTGGCGACTGGAATATCGCTCATAAGGAAGTCGATCTCAAAAACTGGCGCGGCAACCGCAAGAATTCCGGCTTTCTGCCCGAAGAAAGGGCTTGGCTGGACGAGCTGTTCGGCCCGGCCGGCTGGGTGGACGCCTTCCGGGAGGTGGACCCGCGGGAAGAACAGTACACCTGGTGGTCCAATCGTGGTCAGGCGTGGGCCAAGAACGTCGGCTGGCGCATCGACTACCAGGTACTCAGCCCGTCATTGAAAGCCAGAACCCGCTCGGCCTCCATCTACAAGGACCAGCGCTTTTCCGATCATGCCCCGCTGATCATGGATTACGACATTGACCTCTGAGCGCAAAGCCAGCGGCTGGTTGGACAACCTGAGGGTCTATACCCAGCCCAGGGTGATCACATTGCTGTTTCTGGGCTTCTCCTCCGGCCTGCCGCTGTTGTTGGTGTTCGGCACCTTGTCCTATTGGCTGCGTGAGGCTGGCATCGAACGCTCCACCATCGGCTTTGTGAGCTGGGTGGCCCTGGCCTATGCCTTCAAGTGGGTGTGGGCGCCGTTCGTGGACCGCCTGCCGCTGCCGTTTCTGACACGTCTTCTGGGGCGACGCCGGGCTTGGCTGCTGGTCTCGCAAATCACCGTGATAACCGGCCTGTGGCTGATGGCCGCCACCGACCCCAGCACCCATTTGGAACGATTGGTATGGCTGGCCGTCATCGTCGCCTTCAGTTCGGCGACGCAGGATATCGTCGTCGATGCCTTCCGCATCGAGACTGGCGATCCCGAAGTACAAGGAGCGATGGCTTCCACCTATATGATCGGCTATCGACTGGCCATGATCAGTGCCTCTGCTGGCGTCTTGTGGCTGGCGGCCTGGGCGGACCCGGACGAGGCCAGCTATCAACTTGCGCCCTGGTCATTGGCCTATCGCTGCATGGCGGTCCTGATGCTGGTGGGTCTGGCCACTACCCTGCTGGTGCGAGAGCCAGCGCGTCGCAGTGATGAACAGACCCGCCAGCGGGAGGCCCGCGAAAGCGCTTGGCTGGCCTCGCTGGCCGGCTCGGTTCCCCGCCCCATAGACTGGCTGTGGCGGGCAGTGGTCGGCCCCTTTGTGGATTTCATCGGCCGCTACCGCTGGCAGGCAGTGCTATTGCTTGCACTGATCGCCACCTACCGGCTGTCGGACGTGGTACTGGGTGTGGTTTCCAATGTGTTTTACGTGGACATGGGCTATGCCAAGGCGGACGTGGCCAACATCACCAAGGTGTTCGGCGTTGCCATGACCCTGCTCGGCTCGGTGTTGGGCGGGGTATTTGTGAACCGCTTCGGAGTGATGCGGATTCTGTTTCTCGGCGCCCTGCTATCGGCGGCCACCAACCTCCTGTTCGCTTGGCTGGCCGGAGGGGACGCCGAGGTCGGCAAGCTGGCGGTCGTGGTCTCCATGGATAATCTCAGCGCGGGCATCGCCACCGCCGCTTTCGTGGCCTATCTCTCCAGCCTCACCAATATTGCCTATTCCGCAACCCAATATGCGCTGTTCAGTTCCGTGATGCTGTTACTGCCGAAGTTCATCGGTGGCTATTCTGGCGTCATGGTGGACGGCCTGGGATACGCGGAATTCTTTGTGCTCACCGCCGCCATGGGCATACCGGTGATGGTTTTGGTGCTGTTGGCGGCCCGCTCCCTGAAGAGTCGGAATCCCGATGCCTGAGACCTCATTGATCGGTGCCTTTCTGGTCGGCCTGCTAGGCGGGGTGCACTGCGCCGGCATGTGCGGCGGCATCGTGGGCGCCCTGACCCTGGGGCTGAATCCGGCTTCACGCGCCAAACCCGGTTTACTGACGCCGTACCAACTGGCCTACAACGGCGGCCGGGTGTTCAGCTATACGCTGGCCGGCGCGCTGGCCGGCGGTCTGGGATCACTGGCCACCGGACTCGGACAGCTGACGCAGGCGCAGTTGCTGTTGCAGGTGGTTGCCGGCGTTTTCATGATCTCCCTGGGCCTATACCTGGGCGGTTGGTGGAGCGGGCTGACGAAAATCGAAAGATTGGGCGGCCGGCTGTGGCAACACCTCGAACCGATGGGCAGGCGCTTCCTGCCGGTTCGAACACCGGCGCAGGCGTTCAGGCTCGGCCTGGTATGGGGTTGGCTGCCCTGCGGCCTGGTGTACAGCGTACTGGTCTGGAGCTTGTCCGCCGGCGACAGCCTGCGCGGCGGCCTGTTGATGCTGTTCTTTGGACTGGGAACACTGCCAACCTTGCTGGCGATGGGATTTGCCGTGGGGGGCTTGTCGGGATGGTTGCGAAAACCGGTAGTGCGCAAGGCAGCCGGGCTGTTGGTCATTGGTTTCGGGCTGCTGACGATTACCAGGGCCCTCGGATGGTCGGCAGCCTGACCAGGGACCGGCGCTGCCGGCCCCTGTATTGAGCACCCGATTGTCAGCGGGTGTGGAACTGTTGCGAGAATTCGACGGTGTAGGTTTCCTTGGTACCGATTGGCTGCACGCGAACGTTGAAGCGCAGCGTTTCCTGGTCCGCAACACGCATCTGAGCGATGTAGTAGATGGCGTTGCGCTCACGAATCTCCCGCATGGGGATGCTGCGCAATTGGCCGCTGAGATTGGTGGCGGTGGCCTTGACCCAGGCCGACACCGGTTGGCTGGCCGTCCCCATCACCTTGCGTAACACGGTAATGTTGAGAATGCCTCTCTCCTTGCTTCGGGCCAAGCCGTACTGCCGCGAGATCTGTGGCGAGAGCACATCGCTAGGGAAGGCGTTGTAGTGGATCACGTACTCTCCCACGTCCTTGGAGTTCTCCGCCGCGGCCCATTGCGGTACCGCCAGGGCAAACAGTACCAGTACAGCGTGGACCAGCGTCTTGTCAGCTCTCATTCATTGTCCTCCTCGATGGTGTAGGGAAACACTGCCATGCTTGGCGAGCGGTTCGTTTCGAGGTAACCCTTCGGCTTTGCGGCCGGCATCCCTCGCGCTTCGGGCGATCGTCGGGATACATGCATCCCTTCCAGCCTGGGCGTGATTTCCCTTCAGGGAATACGCATTCGACGACTCCGCGCCCCGCATACCAATGTTACCGTTGGAGCCGGCCTCCACCCCCGAAGCGCAACATCGGTAGATGGCCCATGCCCCTGTGCAAAACGGATAGCACAGTTCTCGTCCGATTGTTAGAAGGCGGAATGACACCCACCTACCTTACAGACCAAAAAATGTCTGCAAACGATGCAACGTCAGCCGCCAACTCCCCCCTTGGCTGCAAACTGGCGAGGGGGTAAGGCGGCCAATGGCCATCGGTCAATCTGAACGCGGTGCCGTCAGGAGGCGACCTGCTGTACCGCTTGTTCGTCGCGTGCCGGCAGATCGGCGAACTCGTCAGCCAAACGCGCCCGAATGGCGTCGAATCCCTCCTTCAAGGCAGACATTTCACGGTAAGATCGCTCCAGTTCCTGCAATTTACCCTCCAAGCCCTGCTTGGATTGGCTGATCTGCTTGAGGTTGCTCAGCCGACCTTCCATGCGTTGCTTGTGCTCGCGAATCTCCTTCACCAGTGGCGTCATGATCTCCTGGGTCCAGGATTCCGCGTCCTGCTGGGTTCGGTGGAAGATGTCCCGCGCCCGGCTGACGATGGAGCTGAAGAAGCGCGTCACCAGATAGCTTTGGCCGGTGAAGGTGGCGCTGGGGCTGCGACGAAAAGCATCGGCCTCCTGGCTGAGCTTCTCCAGCTCGACGCTGTATTTCATCACGCGCAGCAGGCGCGGCGTACCTGCGCCTATGCCGTGTTCCTCCTGAAATTTGCGGTATACCGCCACCACCAGGCGACGGGTCTGCTCGTTCTGCACCTGGATATCGCGCATCATGGTGTGGAAACGCTCGAACAGCGACTTCATGGTCGCCTTGAGGCCAACGGTGGTCCAACTCTCGAGCATCTCGTTGCGGGCCTCTTCGATCATACCGTCGATGCGCTCGATTTCGAGCACCTCCATCATCAGCTTGACCTGCTGCGCCACCACCCGACGACTGGCGTGGAAACTTTCCACGTTCTTGAGGTACGTGGTTTGCTCCTCGCGGGTCTGCTTCATCAAATGCAGCAATTGGCCCTTCTGTTCACCGGTAAGACTGCGGACCTCATCCAGATGACGCCTGGATTCGCTATGGCGGGCATTGAGCAGGCGATCCGTACCGGCCAGCAGGTGATCCAGGGACTCCTGGATGTTGTCGGCGATAATCTTGCGCCGCATGCTCATGACGTGGTTGGAGAGAAATGCCTCCAGTTCCAACAGGCGGCTGCTGGACAACAAATTGTTGTCCTTGCGGATTTTGGCCACCAATCCTTTATGGGCGGACACGGGAAACACACAGCTCTCATCCACCCCCAGAATAGCTGCCGCAGTGCGCCCCTGGGACTGGATGCTGGCATGCACCGAGTCGGGCTCCTTGAGCTCGTCCCACATGGTGTCGATCTTGTTGAGCACTACCACCAGACCGTTGTTGCAGTTGCTGCAAAAACCCTTGATGTGATGCTGCCAGATCTCCAGATCGCTGCGGGTCACGCCGGTATCGGCACCCAATACAAACACCACCGCCTGTGCCTTGGGAAGCATGTTGAGGGTCAACTCCGGCTCGGTGCCCAGGGCGTTGAGGCCGGGGGTATCGAGCAGGGTCAGCCCTTGTTTGAGCAATGGGTGGGGGAAACTGATGATGGCGTGGCGCCAGCGAGGGATCTCCACATAGCCGGGCGCCAGGTCGTTGTCGTTCTCGCCATAGGACTGACCGGGATTATAGAGACCGAGACGCTTGGCCTCCTCGATCTTTGCCGGTTTGACCTGCACGACTTCCTGCAGGGCACGCTGAATTTGTTCCGCGGAGTCCAGATCGAGGTCAATATTGGTCCAGGCCGAGGGGTCTTTTTTGAAATCGGCGATGCTGCGCTCGTCACCACGCGTCTCGATCGGCAGCAGGCGGATATAGGCTTTGTCCTGAACGCGGTCGTAGAAAAGTTCAGTGGGGCACATGGTGGTACGCCCGGCCGCCGAGGGGAGGATGCGCCGACCGTACTCGGCGAAGAAAATGGCGTTGATGAGTTCGCTCTTTCCGCGTGAGAACTCCGCCACGAACGCCACGGTAAGCTGATCGCTATGCAGCAGTTCCAGGCAATCCCTGATCGCCCGGTCACTGTCGGAACTGGCCAACTCGTTGCGGGACAACCAGCGTTGCAGGGTTTGCATACCGGCAACCAGATTGTCCTTCCAGCGGTTGTAGTCCTGGAATTGTTCGCGGAACCGGGATGTTGTCACGACCTGTACTCCGACCGGCAATCCTTCAGCGCGTAGGTTGTACCGTATCCCATTGATTGTTCTTTATTTGACAAAGTTTCGCCTCGATTTTCCATGCCCGGCACCCGGCGGTCAAGTACACCGCTCGAAACCTGGCGGCAGACGGGCAGGGCGGTCTATCGCGATCCGCTTTTGGCGGCCGCTGGCACCATTGAGCAGTTGTACCCGGCTACCGGCGACCCCAAACTGCCCCGCCAGAAAGCGTAGTAGATGGGTGTTCGCTTTACCGTCCACCGGCGGCGCGGTAATTCGGACCTTCAGGCGCCCATCGATTTCCTGCCCAATCTCGTCGCGGCTGGCACGAGGCTGCACTTTTACCTCCAGAATCAGGGTATTCCCTTGCCAGCGATAGGATGCGCTCATTGCTACTAACTATAGGCCGGACAGCGGCGGAATGAGCAACATCTTTAGAATCTGCAGACCGATCAACACCACCAGAGGCGAAAGATCGATCCCGGACACGGGAGGAATCAGCCGCCGGACCGGCCTCATGATCGGCTCGGTGATGGTATGCAACAGACTCACTGCCGGATTGTAGCCAGCGGGATTGACCCAGCTGATGATGACCACGATCAGGATCGAGAACAGGTAGATGTTGATCACCAGCACCAGCAGTTCCGCCACCGCCAACAGGGTGAGACCACCGATGGAAGGCACTCGACCGTTGATCATCAGCACCAGGGCCAGACCGAGCATTTGCAGCAGCAGCGCGAGCACCAGCGAGGCCACGTCGACGCCGCCAACACCGGGAATGACCCGCCGCAGGGGACGTAGCAAGGGGTTGGTCACTTTGACCACGAATTGGGAAATCGGGTTGTAAAAGTCCGCGCGCACCAGTTGCAGGATGAACCGCAACATCACAACCAGGATATAGAGGCTGAAGAGGGTGTCGACCAGAAATGCCAGGGGGTTTGTGAAATAGCCATCGCTCATTGGCCTTCTCCACCCAGTTGGCGCGACAACTCGGCCGCCCGGTCGCGGGCAGCGGCCATGGCCTGAGAGAAGGCCCCGCGCAGGTCACGGTCCTCGAACACCCCCAGGGCGCGCTCGGTGGTACCGCCCGGCGAGGTCACCCGTCGTCGTAGTTCGGCCGGCTCCACGTCGCTCTCCATGGCCATGCGGGCTGCACCCAAGGCGGTCTGCAGGGTGAGCAGACGAGCATTCTCCAGACTTAGCCCCATGGCCTTGCCGGCCTCTTCCATCGCTTCCATCACCAAAAAGAAATAAGCCGGGCCGCTACCGGAGAGTGCGGTCACCGCGTCCAGATCGGCTTCGTTCTCCACCCATAGGGCGATGCCCGTGGCCCGCATGATCGTCTCCGCCCGGCTGCGACCCTCCTCGTCCACATAGTGACCGGCAAACATGCCGGTAGCGCCTGCCTGGACCAGGGCCGGCGTGTTGGGCATGGTGCGCACCACGGCCACCGAGCCCCCCAACCACTGTCGCAGGTCGGCCTCGCGCACGCCGGCGGCAATGGATACGACCAGCGGACGATGCGTCTGTACGCTGCCGGCCAAGGCGGCGGCCACCTCCTGCATCACCTGGGGTTTAACGCTCAACACCAGGGTATCGCAAGCGACAGCCAGGGCATTGTTGTCGTCGCTACAACGTACACCATAGCGGGCCGACAGGGCGGCGCGCTTTTGCGGGTCTGGTTCGGCGACGCGAATACGCGCCGGATCAACGCCATCCGCAATCAAACCGCCAATCAGGCTGGACGCCATGTTGCCGCCGCCGATAAAGCCGATTTGCGATTCTTTCATTCGTAGATTCATGACTCTGGTAAACGATAGTTCAGGTCGACACGCCGAAGTGTAGCCCCTTCATCCCCCACGGGGACCAAAAATCGCTGTCCCCACCCGCACGATGGTAGCCCCTTCCGCGATGGCCGCCTCCAGATCATTGGACATGCCCATGGACAGGGTATCCAACTGGAGACCGTCGGAGGACAACTGCTCCACCAGCCGTCGCAAGCGTGCGAACACCTGGCGCTGGCGACGGAAATCCGGTTCCGGTGCCGGTATGCACATCAACCCCCTCAGCCGCAATCCCGTCAGGGCATCGACCGTTTTCGCCAGTTCCGGCAGTTCGTCGGGGGACACGCCGGATTTGCTTTTCTCACCGCTGAGGTTCACCTCGAGGCAGACATTCAACGGCCCGAGGGTGATGGGTCTTTGCTCGGCCAGACGACGGGCAATCTTGAGCCGATCGACGCTGTGCACCCAATGGAACCGCTCGGCTACCGGGCGGGTCTTGTTGCTCTGCAGCGGTCCGATGAAATGCCACTCAATATCCAGGTCGATGAGCCGATCCATCTTTACCAGGGCTTCCTGCACATAGCTTTCGCCAAATCGGCGTTGGTCCTGGGCGTGGGCCGCGCGCAGCGCCGTCACCGGATGGCGCTTGCTCACTGCCAACAGTTGCACGCTGTCCGGTGGGCGACCAAAGCGCTCTTCGGCAGCCCGGATACGCTCGCGTACGGCCCTCAGATGAGGCGCTATGTTGATCATGGCAGACGATGGGCTCGGGGGAATTCTACTATTCTACCTGGGTGTACGGCGGCTGCTGCAACCAACCCAATCGAGGAACTGATGGATATATCGGAATTGCTCGCCTTTTCAGTCAAGAACAAGGCCTCGGACCTGCACCTCTCGGCCGGATTGCCGCCCATGATCCGCGTCGACGGCGACATCCGCCGCATCAATGTGCCGCCGCTGGATCACAAAGCCGTGCATGCCTTGATCTACGACATTATGAACGACAAGCAGCGCAAGGACTATGAAGAGTTCCTCGAAACCGATTTTGCCTTCGAAATTCCCGGCTTGGCGCGTTTCCGCGTCAATGCCTTCAATCAACATCGGGGCGCGGCAGCGGTATTTCGAACCATTCCCACAGAGATACTCTCACTGGACGAGCTGAAGGCGCCAAAAATCTATTATGATCTGTCGTCCCTGCCACGTGGGCTGATCCTGGTGACCGGCCCTACCGGCTCGGGAAAATCCACCACCCTGGCGGGCATGATCAATCACAAGAACGAGAACGACTATGCCCATATTCTCACCATCGAAGACCCGATAGAATTCGTCCACCAGAGCAAGAAGTGCCTGGTCAACCAACGCGAGGTCGAGCGACACACCCTGGGTTTCGCAGAGGCCCTGCGCTCCGCCCTGCGTGAAGACCCCGACGTGATACTGGTGGGTGAGTTGCGCGACCTGGAAACGATTCGTCTGGCCATGACGGCGGCGGAGACCGGCCACTTGGTGTTCGGTACCCTGCACACCAGTTCTGCGGCCAAGACCATCGACCGCGTCATCGACGTCTTTCCTGCGGCGGAGAAGTCCATGGTGCGTTCCATGCTTTCCGAATCGCTGCGCGGCGTTATCTCGCAAACCTTGTTGAAGAAGGTGGGCGGAGGCCGGGTGGCGGCCTCGGAGGTCATGATCGGCACACCGGCGATCCGAAACCTCATTCGCGAGGACAAGGTCGCACAAATGTATTCGTCGATCCAGACCGGGCAGGCGCACGGCATGCGCACCCTGGATCAGGACCTGAAAAACCTGCTGGAGAAAGGTCTGATTTCAGTGCAGGACGCCAAGACCAAGGCCGTTAACAAGGATTCCTTCCGCTAGGGAACCGACGTGCCTTCCGGCAGCACCTCATCTCCCGCGAAAGAATGCGGGGAGGAGTAGAGTTTCGTGGAAATTGAAGCCCTGTTGGCCATCATGGTCAAAACGGCGGCGTCCGATCTGTTTATCACCGCCAATCTGCCGCCGCGCATGATGGTCAATGGTCGCATACGTGAACTCAAGCAACCCCCCTTGAGCGAAGCCCAGGTCCACGAGCTGGTCACCGGACTGATGACGCCGGAGCAACAGGATGAGTTCAAGACCACCATGGAGTGCAACTTCGCCG
>JAGRGI010000077.1 GCA_020445565.1 Chromatiales bacterium | reverse complement strand
CCCTCCTTGAGGAATTCGGGGTTGGACACCACATCGAATTCAAACTCCAGTACGCGCGCGGCCAAGGCGTCCGCCAAGGTGGCCTTGACCTTGTCGGCGGTACCTACCGGCACGGTCGACTTGTCGACGACAATTTTATAGTCCTTCATGTTGTCACCGATGCTGCGGGCCACGGCGAGCACGTACTGGAGGTCGGCGGAGCCGTCTTCGTCCGGAGGGGTGCCCACCGCGATGAACTGAAACAGGCCATGGTTCACCGCCTCGGCCACGTCGGTGGTGAAGCGCAGGCGTCCGGCTTCATAATTCTTGGCCACCAGCGCATCCAGGCCGGGCTCGTAGATGGGCACTTCACCCCGGTTGAGCATGTCGATCTTGCGCTCGTCCACGTCCATGCAGATTACGTCATTGCCCACTTCCGCGAGACAGACGCCGGTAACCAGCCCCACGTAGCCGGAACCGAATACACTGACTTTCACCATCAACCTCCGGGTTGAAAAATGTTCGCCGGAACCATCTTATCCGGGACAATGGAATTCCACGGCGCGCACTCGGGGCACGCCGGGCGACTCAGGTCGGCAGGCCCTTTCAGGCCGGCGCGCGGAAGGGTATCACTTTCTTCTCGGCGACTTCAGCATTTTCCGGCTCTCCGTAGCAGGGAACCACCCGATGCAGCAGTATCTCCAACGCTTCTTCGTCGTAGCGCTCACAGGCATCGGCCATCTCATCCAGGGCCTGGATGAGTTTTTGCGGGTCGGTATCCTCATGCCTCGCCAGCAAAATCTTCTCGTGATGCGTGCCAACCAGTTGCTCCCGGGAATACACCAACTCCTCACGCAGCTTTTCCCCAGGTCGCAGACCAGTGTAGATGATCTCCACATCTCTTCCAGGGGTCTTGCCGGCCAGGCGGATCATCTGCTCAGCCAGAAACCGGATCTTGACCGGCTCGCCCATGTCCAGCAGAAAAACCTCGCCACCGGCCCCCATGACCTCAGCCTGCAAAATCAACTGACAAGCCTCGGGGATGGTCATGAAATACCGGGTGACCTCCGGGTGGGTGACGGTGACCGGACCGCCCATGCGAACCTGCTGTTGAAAACGCGGCACCACGCTACCGGCCGAACCCAGCACATTGCCGAATCGTACTGTGATGAAGCGGCTGGCGGAGCGCCGCGTCAACATCTGGCAGACCAACTCGGCCACGCGTTTGGTGGCCCCGAGTACGTTCACCGGATTGACGGCCTTGTCCGTGGAGATGAGTACGAACACTTCCACATGATGCCGGGCCACGGCCTCGGCGATGGTACGGGTTCCGAGGATATTGTTGCGCACCGCTTCGCGTATGTGGCGCTGCAACATGGGGACGTGTTTGTAGGCGGCGGCGTGAAAAACGACATCGGGCTGGTAATCCTTGAGCAGGCGATCCACCGCCGCCGCATCGGAGACATCCCCCAACACGGGATAAAGGGTAAGGTCCGGGAAGCGATCACGCAGCTCCTGATCGATGCTGTACAGGGCAAACTCGCTCAACTCGAATATCACCAGCGCACGGGGCTTGACCCTGGCGATCTGACGGCAAAGTTCCGCCCCGATGGAACCTCCCCCACCGGTCACCACCACGGTGCGACCGGAGATTCCGCCGCGTATGGCGCGCCAATCCAGCTCGATCTGTTCGCGCCCCAAGAGGTCGTCGATACTCACCTCACGCAGGCTGTCGACGATCTCGTTTCGCGGTGTGAAGTCCTGCAATCGCGGCAAAGTACGGAACTCCACGTCGGCCTCCTCGCAGATCCCGACGATACGGCGCATCTCCAGAGCACTGGCGGAGGGAATGGCGAGCAAAATCAGTTCAATCTCCAGCTCACGCACCAATTTGGGGATATCCACGCACCGCCCCACCACACGAATGCCGTGCACATCGGAACATTGCTTGCCCCGGTCATCGTCAACAAAGGCTACCGGCACATACTCGCGGTTCGGATCGCGCAGCAGGTCGCGCACGATCATCTCACCGGCACGGCCGGCACCGACGATAAGGGAGCGCTTGCTGGCTTTGCGGTAGGAGCCTTTGTCCTTGCTCCAGCGATACAGCAGGCGCGGCCCACCCAGGGCCACGGCCAGCAGCAGTCCGTAGACGGGCAACACCGCCCGCGGCACGCCTTCAAGCCGGTTGAACAGGAACAGCAAGGCGGTGCACAGGGCGAGGCCGGCGACCACCGCCTTGATGATGCGCACCAGATCGGGCAGAGAGGCGAATCGCCATACGCCCCGATAAAGACCGAAGTAGTAGAACACGGGGGCCTGTATAAGGATCAAACCGGGCACGATGGCAACAGCCACGGCAAGATCATCGGCGGGAATCGCGCCCAAGTTGTAACGAAGCCACCAGGCGCTCAGCCACGCCACGGGTATCATCAGGATGTCGTGGAGGAAGGCAGCCGATCTTGTACGCAACCAATCAAGTCGTGGCATTCGCGTGATCTCTTCAGGTGGAGCCCTCGTAACGGGAGACGCCCCACATGGCAAAAGCAAAAACTGCGCCCAGTCCCACCGCCAGTCCGATCTGCCCCTGTGCGCCAAGGCGATCGAAGGTTAGCGCGGCGGTACAGCTCAGCCCCATGAGCCCGTACTCCAACCGCACCACCCGACGGTGACTCCAACCCAGTCGAACCAGCCGCTGGTAGTAGTGACTGCGGTGTGCCTCCCAGACACGTTCCCTCCGCCACATACGTTGCATTAATGTAACAGTGGCGTCGACGATGAACACGGCAAACGGCATGGTCCCGGCCAGAGGAGAGAAGATACCCTCCTCAAGGCCCCAGATGATCGATCCCGCGGCCAGAAAACCCAATGCGGTGGAACCGATATCTCCCATAAAAATGCCAGCAGGTGGAAAGTTACTGCGTAAAAACCCCCCTGCCGCCGCTGCCACACCCAGGTTGAACAACACGTATCCAGGTGCGTGGTGGCCCGTTCCCAAAATCGCCAGGGTGCCGAATCCGAACACCGCCATCCCACCGGCGAAACCATCCATACCGTCCATGAAGTTGTATAGATTAGTCATCCATACAACAAACAGTATGAATAATACCACATTTAGAAAAAAAGTGGGGCGCCAAACGGTACCAAAAACGGAAATCGCTTCAGGCACCCCCCCCGATACCAGGATCGAAGCCGCCATCAACTGGGCCAGCAGGCGATAGCGGGCAGCCACATGCCCCCGATCATCCCAATACGCCACCAGCACCAAAAGGGACGCACCACCGAGCAGATACAACATCTGTTGCTGCAGGTACACAAACCCGACCACCATGCCTACCAGGGCGACACTGGAAACGATCGCGATGCCGCCACTACGGGGCGTCGGTCTCTGGTGCAAGGAACGATCGTTTGGGTGATCCAGCCACTCCTCGCCCAACCACGATACCGCCATCAATCGGCGAGTAAGGCGGTCAGCTAAAGCAAACGCCATCACAACGGTAATGATCAGCAGCAGATCCATCATTGGTTTTCGCGAAGCATGGCCCGCAAACCGTCCGACAGTTGGTATCGCGGGCGAAAACCCAATCGCTGGACCGTGGGCTCGCTGTCATACCAGGCGTCCCCGAGCAGGCGCTCCACCGAACCTCGCGCCCTGCGGGACACCGCGGCCAACGCAGTGAGTCCCCAGGCCGGCAAACCCCAGCGGGGTGGCGCGCGTCCCAAGGCGAGGTACATCTCGTCCTGGATGTCCCGGGTCGAATAGGCTCGGCCGTCAGTCACGGTATAGACACTGGTCCCTAACGGGGTGTCCTGCGCTGCCAGCAGGGCCACCGAGATCAGGTCACGCAGATCGATCAGCGAGCGGCGGTTGTGTACCCTGGGCAAAGGCGGCAGGCGGCGCAGCCTCACAGCCTCAAACATACGTGCCAGATTGCCCTTGCAGCCTGGGCCGTAGACCAGCGCAGGGCGCAGGATAGCGATACGTTCCAGCCCGGACGCCGCCAATGCCCGTTCGGCCGCCAGCTTGGCCTGACCATAAGCGTCATCGGCCGCGGGCGTCTGCGCCTTTACCGAACTGAACTGCACGAATGTACGCACGCCTGCGCGGCGGGCTTCCTTCGCCAGATTCGCCACCCCCTGAAAATTTACTGCCCGGTGCCGTCCGGCGTCGCTGTCCGTGGCATGGGCGTAGCCGGCACAATTGAAGACCCACGTGCAGTCGTCGGCCACGCCGCGCAGGGAATCCGGGTCCGTCAGATCCCCAGCCGCGGACTCGACGCCAGACGGCAGTGCATGGGGCCTGTGCGTCATGGCTCGGACGGCGTAGCCCCTGGCCAGCAACTCCTCTGCCAAGGCGGAGCCGATGAAACCGCCGGCACCGGTTACCAATGCCCGAATCACCACCAACGCCACCCGTGAATCGAGAAAAAGGTGATGGCAGAACGGACGAACAGCAGGATATGGCGAATGCCCTTGCGCGAACTGTGTCCGCCGTAGTGAACCACGCACACCGCGGGAAAATAATCGATGCGCCCCTGAGAGGCGATGCGCAGGGACAGGTCGAAGTCCTCAAAATACAGAAAGAACCGTGGCGAAAATCCGTTAATGGCCTGCAAGGCTCGCCGTCGGGCAAACATAAAAAAGCCGCTGGCGATCAGAACACCCTCGCGTATTTGTTGCTCGGTCTCGCCGCGATACTCATAGTGATCCAAGCGCCGCCGAAAGGCTTGCCGCAGCCAGGCAGGCGCGAAACCGCGCAGCAACAGAGCCAAGACACTGGGAAAGCGTTTGCACAAATAGACCCGCTGCCCCTCTCCTCCTCTTGCCTGGGGCGACAGCATCACCGTCCTGCGGTGGCCGCGCAGGTAGCGCGCACACCGCAGCAATGCCTGCGGCTCCATGTACACATCGGGATTCAGGATCAAATGGAACTCGCCATCGGCTTGCGCCAGAGCCAGGTTGTGCCCGGCCCCGAAGCCGAGATTCCTGCCTGGACGCAACAGTTGCAATGGCCCTCGCCAGTGGTCACGCACGGTGCCGTCCAGTGCCGGATCACCCTGCGGTGTATTATCGACCACATACAAGGACACCGGCCCTGCTCCGGCCGCCGCATAGGCAATGCGGGCCGCTTCCAAGCCCCTCAGGGTATCGCTGAGTTGGCGCAGATCGGAGCGAAAATGAACCAACGAAACGCTGATCGATGCCGCCGAAAGGGTCTCTTCGGCATTCGGCCCGACGCTCACGGCCGCGGCATACCCTTGGCCAGCAGCGGCCACAAGGAGGCCGTTCTGAGATTTCGCTGCGCCTGAATCGATCGGCGCTTTTGCCATGCCCGGCGCAGACCGAGAAAGGCGTCGCGCTTGCTGCGCCAGATCGTGCGCCCCTGTCCGCGCCAACTGAATGCGGACAATACGTAGACATTCAGCGCCAGGTGTACGGGCAACAGCAGCCAGAACAATGCGCCAGGCATGTTCTTCACAAAGGTCCAGACCAGATTGCGATGACCGTGGTACACGGCGAAATCGCTGCTCTTGCCACTGGTGCCGTAGCCTACATGGTACACCACGGCGTCCGGCACATAACGGCTCTGGTAGCCCAGAAGCCGCAGGCGAAACCCCAGGTCGACGTCTTCCATGTAACAGAAAAAGTCCTCGTCGAAGCCACCCGCCTGCAGATAGCAATCGCGCCGATACAGGGCCGCGGCCGCGCACGGAGCGAAGATGAAACCAGGCTCCGTGACCGCTTGAGCGAGGGGACGAAGATGATCCCGTCGCCAGGCGGCACCGCTGATATGGTAGGCATCGCCGCTGCCATCGACCACATCATGGCGTTCGGCAGCCAGCATGAGACTGCCGAACGAGGCCGTCTGAGGGAACTGATCGGCGGCGGTCATCAGACCTTCCAACCAGTGCGGTTCGGGAAACGCATCCGGATTGAGTAAGGCAATCCAATCACAATCGGCGGCCCGCTGGACCGCAAGGTTGTTGGCGGCGGCAAAGCCCAGGTTATCCTTTGAAAGAATGAACTCTGCGGTCGTCAGGGACGGGCGAGCCTGCTCCACCGATCGGTCGGAACTGGCATTGTCGACCACCAGCACCCGGTCAGGGACCCGCGTTTGCCTGGACAGTGCCAGCAGACAGCGTTCCAGCATCTCGCCGGCATTGTAGTTGACGATGACGACGGCTACCGTCCCTGATGGCCGGGAGGAGACTTCACCCATTCATTCCTTCTTCGCCAGGACCTTCAGGCTATCGGCATTCAAGATTACCCAAATCAGGATGGCGGTCACGCCCGGCAAGATCAAGAAACCGATCTGATAGGCCAAAACCAAGGCCTCCCGCTTCCACTCCAATGCAAACAGACTGCCACCCAGGGCACTGGCCAGATCGAATTCCAATTTGCGCAAACCATCGAAATAACTGCCGTAAATTTGAACGGGCATATACAAAAGCACGCCGACGGCAGACATGAACAGGCGTCGGGAAAACTCACCAAACCCGGCCAAAGTGAGGGCCAGGACCATCGGGAAGCCATAGCCGTAGATCAAGGGATTGACCGCAACCGACTCACCACCCCCAAGATTCGAATCGATGCGCAAGCCGCTGGGAAGGAACAGGACATCTCGTACCAAACCGGGGAAAAACTCGTCATACAGCGTTTGCAGGGCGTATGCCACGGGGATGTTCAGCCAACGTGCCAGACCGTACCAGACCAGAAAGACCGCGGGCAGCCAGATCAACACCCGCACGACGAAACGCCCCAGGGTAGCAGGTTGCTGTTTCATTCCTTTCCACCCTCGGCAGTCAGTGCCCGTGCCACACAGCCCCCCCAGAGCCGGTGAATGCCGGCATTGGGGTGATGATCCCCCGGCACTTGGGTATCGACCGCCGGATACCGCGTGGGCGCACAGGCTATCACGTCCAGACCCGCCCGGCGAAACACCTGCCCATAGTCCATAAAACGATTTTCGTCATATAAAACAATCATATGAAAACGAGATCCGGTTTGTTCCACCTCCCGACGCCAACGATTCAGCAGGGCCAACAGGCTTGCCTGGGCGTCGTCTGGCAGGTGACGGTCGGCTTCGCGGTCATAGCTGTTCTGAACCAGGTTGACCAGGGCCGAAAAACGCGCCAGGGGCCAGATCCGGTAACTTCGCGGCGGTTCGATGCCCGCCCCTGCCCCAAGATAGGGTAGACGTATCGGTCCCCGCGGCCAGGCCGCCCGCGTCAAGGTGGCCAGCCATTGCCTCCCCCCCCTGTTGCGCTCCACATGGCGCTCGATGAAACCGTAGACCACGTCCGCTGGCCTCGCGGGGTTGTTCACCATCCGCTGCTGATAGGCCAGATAAGACTGCACGGTGCCATAACCAGGGACAGCGTAATTTTTCACCGGGCGATCCGGCCGGGCGTCTGCAAACACCTGAGGGAAGGGCTGTGCATCGTCCACGGCCCATCCAAAGGTGAAAGAGCCGCCCAGAAACCATACCGGCTGCCCCTGCGCCGCACTGCGCGTGAAGCGACCGCCGTCCGGGTCGACCAACACATGAATGCCATTGGGCTGATCCGGCCGCGTTTTATAAAGGTATTGGCCTGGACGGTTGCGCCAGCCAAGCTTGGCGTCGGCCTCGGTCATGACCGGTGCGCCAGGCGAAACCACCAAGGGCGTCCAAGGGGCGAGACCGATGGCCCGCACTATCCCCTCGGCCACCAACAGCGCGAAGGTAACCCCCGCCAGGGTCAGCAGCACGGAAAAACTCAGACCCCGCCAAACGGCGTTTTCCATGGCGTATCCAGGCGTGGTGGAAAGGCCAGCAGCGGGTCTTCGCTCTCCAGGGAGAAATTGGCATTGAATGCAGGGTCTTTGGCCAGCCCGGCACCCCAGCGTTCCTGCATGACACGCACCTCCCCGGCAAAACGCTGACGCTTCTCCGGGGTGTCTTCGAGACCGCGACTGACGGACTCGTGATGAATCAGCTCCGCGAACGGGGTCCAAACGATTCGGTAGCCATGGGCGCCGACCTTGAGGCAGAAGTCCACATCGTTGAACGCCACGGCCAGCTCGGTTTCGTCCAGGCCCTGGACCTCGTCATACACCGCGCGGCGTACCAACAGGCAGGCAGCGGTCACCGCGGACATATCCTGGGCCAGCATGGCGCGGCCCATGATGCCGGTAAAGTTGTGTTCACGTCGTTTGTAGATATGGCCGGCCACCCCGCCGATACCCGTGACGACCCCCGCGTGTTGAATGCGCCGATCATCGTAATAGAGCTTTGCCCCAACGATCCCCACGCCCGGTTGCAGCACCCGGCTGACCATTTCTTCCAGCCAGTTGCCGTGGGTCACCTCCAGATCATTGTTCAGCAAGCCGACGATATCGCCCTCGGTGTGGGAGACGGCAAGGTTGTTGATGGCGGAGAAGTTGAACGGACCGGGACAATGCAGCACACGAACATGGGGGTTTTGGCATAGCCGATCGAACAGTGCCTTGGTCTCGGGCTCCGTCGAATCATTGTCGGCAATCAGGATCTCGTAGTTGTCATAGCGGGTCTTATCCAGAATGCTGTCCACACAGGTAGCCAGCAATCCGGCACGGTCCCGCGTGGGTATCACCAGGGATACCTTGGGCGGCGGATCGGGCAACTGATAATGGATACGGAAATAGCCCAGTTCGTTGCGCTCGGCGCGTGCCTCGGTGTGAGTCCTGTACAGGTGTTCCTCCAATGCCTTCAGAGAGGTGTCACCGATGTAGTCCTTCTCCACGGTACGCAAGGCGGTGGAACCGGAGATAGCCCGCCAATGGTAGAGCACCCGGGGAATGTGATGGATCTCGGCCGCCGACAAACGTTCGCTCAGCCGCAGGAACAGATCCCAATCCTGACTGCCTTCAAAGCCTTCGCGGAAACCGCCGACCTCCTCCACCAGGTTTCTCGCCACGACGGTGAGGTGACAGAGGTAATTCTGGGCGCGGAACAGTTCCAGATTCCAATCAGGCTTGAAATAGGGGTCGAAGCGGGCGCCGGCCTCGTCCATCTTGTCCTCGTCGCTGTAAACCAGACGCAGGCGCGGGTCCCGATTGAGCCGATCGACCACGAAATACAGGGCGTGTCTGGCTAGCTCGTCGTCATGATCCAGAAAGGCCACATAGTCGCCGTCGGCCATGGCGAGCGCATCATTGGAAGCCACCGAGATATGGCCGTTTTCACTTCGGTTTTTCACCCGGATGCGCGGGTCGGCGGCGGCGATTTCGTCCAGATAGGCACTCAGCGCCGCATCGCCGGAGGCGTCGTCCACCAGACAGAGTTGCCAGTTCGGATAGGACTGCCGGCGAACCGAGTCCACCGCCTTGCGCAAAAAGACCAAGGGCGTGCGATAGACCGGCGTCACGATGCTGATCGTGGGCCGTTTCGGAAAAGCGGCAATCGCCGACTCGATGGCGCGTTCGTCGTCGCCATCGAAGGTGTCGAAATGGGCCAGCCATTGGCGATAGGCGGCCACGTCCGAGGGCGCCGCGCGCACCACCACCGGCGCCCGCGCGGACACCGCGCTTTGCTGGGATGTGGATGACGCGGCAGGCGGGGAAACCTCCCTGGCACCGCGAACCCGCATCATGACCTTGCGCAGCGGCGCGGTCACCCGCCACGACGTGCTGGCCAGCACGGCATCGAGTTGCGATTGTGCCACGGCACTTTGTGCCTGCAATGCCTGATTGCGCGACCTCGCCTGATTGAGTTCGGCGGTCAGTTGCGCCAAGCGGGCATTGGCGGCGGCAAGCCGCTCCGTGCCGTCGACGACCTGCGCTTCCAACGCCGTGCATTGCGCGGCGAAACGTTCGCTGAGGCGGGCGCTATGTTCCTGTTGCCCGACGATCGCCTGATTGAGCTGTTCCACCAGACCGGCCTTTTGGGCGATTTCGCTCCGGGCGCCCTCCAGTGCCTGGTTCACTGCCTTGAGTCGGGTATCGATCCCCTGGAGTTTCAAGCGCAGCCCCTGTTTGTCCTGCTCGGTACGGCGGTGGTAGGTAGCAAGGGTCGGCCAGGAAAGATCGACCTCCAGGCGCCCGCCTCCTGCCAGCCTGCCCAGGGCATCGTCGGGTATCGGCAGTTCCAGTACCGGCGCGGGGCCGCTGACGATCAGACCCAACGGGCCGCCGCTCTCCGGGGAGGCGAAGAACTGAATCTGTTGAAACGGACAATGCAGCAGCTCGGACAATCCTTCCGACAAGCCCCAGACCCGTGCACCTTCGGCGTCGAACAGGTCCAGCCGGTGCAGTTCGAGATAGCCGGGACGATCGGCGGGATCGAAGCGCAGGCCGTTCAACCCGTCGATACCGGCCGGTATCGGGAACGACAGCCGGCGTATTTCATCGGAAAAGGGCGCGGCAACCGGGCTGTGGCTGTCCTCTTGAAAGCCCTGCCCGCCGGCTCGCCAGTAGACCTTGGCGACGAATTGATGGACGGCGTCGCGGTTTTCCCTGGGTGCGGGGGCAACAACCCCCTGCACGCTGTCCTTCGGTGCGGCTTCCAGCAGAAACTGGTAGGTGAAGGCATCCGGCCGTGCCAATAGAAAGTCCGCCATGGCGGCGGGCAGTTCGTTGAGCCGGTAGGCGGCAAATTCGGTTTTGCCGATGGGTGCGAAAACCCGGTCGAACCGGGTAACCGCGAGGTTCGACGCTTCCACAAGATCCATCAGGGAATCCCTGGTGAAGAACCGCAGGTGAGTGCGATCCAGCAGGCCATAGTCCCGATAGCGGAACTGGCCGTTGAGCAGCTCGGCAAGTACGCCGACGTGGCCCACATTGGGGATGGAAAGCAGAATTCGGCCGTTATCCGCCAGGAATTGCGGCAAACAGCCCAGCACCGACTGCGGGTCACGCAGATGTTCGAGGACATCGGCGCAAACAATGATGTCGTAACGCCGTTCACCCAGCAGCGTTCCCAGCTCGGCTCGCTCCAGATCGGCCACCCACACCTGGCGATACCAAGCCCTGGACTGCTCCGCCGCCTCGGCCACGTATTCGACCCCATCGAGCACGCAGGACTTGCGCTGGTTAAGGTGTTTGCCCAGGTCGCCGCTGCCGGAACCCAGGTCCAAAACCGTGCTCCCCGACGCAATCCAGCTACTGAGTTTGGTCAGAGAATCCTCGGCATCGGCAACGATCTGGTGCGCCTGATAGGGATATACGCTCACGCCGTCGCCCTTTGCTTGCGCACCAGCGGCCGGGTATGGGCCTCCCAAACGTTGAAGTACTGGTGTCGATGGGCGTCGAATACGGGCTCCCAAAGGTCGGCCACCCGTTGTAGCGTCTGCTGGTCGTCGTCCACGGGCTCGACCGGTTCGAACCATTGCACCTTGTGGCGTACCGCCTGCTCGTCGAACCAGCCGATATAGGGCAGGATGCGCACCCCGGCCCTGCGCGCCAACAATGCCGGCGTTCGTTGCAGATAGAGCCGCTCGCCAAGGAACCGCACATTGACCTCCTTCTGGTAGAAATCGCCCTCGCGCACATCGGCCACCACTACCAGGCTGATGCCCTCGCGCAGACGACGCAAGTGCGCAAAGATCGAATCAGTAGAATAGCAGGCCGGGTAGCCGGAGAGGTCTTGACGGGTATGGCCGAAGTGGTACCAGTAGTGTCCCATGGGATGCTTGAGATCGATGTTGCGACCGGTGGCGACCATTTGGTTGGCGATGCCGAATTGCTGGTTCAAGGAAGCCGAGTACATGGCCCAATGGCCAAAGTGCAGGCTGGTGAGCACATAGGTCTCGTTCTGGTCGATATGCTCCACGCCACTGTGATCGAAATAGTGCTTCAGGTGTCCCGCGCTCAACCACATGACCTCAAACACCATGCGGGCGAGATAGGCTTCGCGGGCGGATTCGCCCTGCGTCTGACGCCGCATCCACCGATCCGCCAGCCAAAAGGGCACGACCTTCGGCAAGAATGCCAGGCGCTGCTGTTTCTCGATGGGCCAGGCATCAGGACGATGAGATCCGCTCACGATTCGCCTCCCCTGGAGACCATGCCGAACTGTCGTTGCAGGTCCCAGTCCACCCCGGTGCGCATCACGGCGGGGGATTGAATCGGATCGCGATCCACCAGATCGATCTCCACGGTCAGATAATCCTCTATATGCAACAGGGTTTCGTCCAGTAGCCCGGCATGGACCTCGTAGCGACCGGCGCGCAGGCATTCAGTCTCCACACCAAATTCCACCCGGTGCTCGCCTGCCGCCAGGGAAACCGGCGCAAAACCGTTCTCCAGCGAGGTCTCGGCGATAGTCCGCGTCTTGGAATCACTTCGATCGAAGGCCACACCGAACACAAACAGTCCGTCCGTCAGGATACGAAACCTTACCTCTACCACCAATCGCTCGCCACGAGTCACCGTCTGCCCTGGAGACAACAGCACGACCGATTCCACCACGCAGCGCTGTTGCGGTCTGGTGTCCGACTCGGGCGCCTCGAGTACGGCGGCGCTTCGGCCTTCAACAGCGTGGGCCACGTAGGCAGGAACGATCTTCGCCGGCGGGCCGCTATCCATCAGTTGACCGCCATCCAGCCAGATAGCCCGGCCGCAGAACTGCATGATGTGGTGCATGCTATGAGAGCAAAAAAGGATAGTCGTTCCTTTGCTGCGTATATGCACCATGCGATCGATGCACTTTTTCTGAAAATGGCCGTCGCCCACCGACAGCGCTTCGTCCACGATCAGGAGGTCGGGCCGGATAGCCGTGACCAGGGAGAACGCCAAGCGAACCACCATACCCGACGAATAGGTCTTCACCGGCCGCTCCAGGGCCGGCCCCAGTTCCGAGAAGTCCTCGATCCAAGCCTCCACGGAACGCAGTTCGGCGCGGGAAAACCCCATCAGAGCGCCGCCGAAGTAGATATTGTCCCGGCCGGTGAACTCTGGATGGAAGCCGGTACCCAATTCGAGAATGGCTGTCATCCGCCCCTTGTAGGTCACACTACCCTCGCTGGGTTGCAAGGTACCGGCCACCAGCTTCATCAAGGTGCTCTTTCCCGCACCGTTCCTGCCGACGATACCCAAGGTTTCCCCCGGTGCCAGCTCGAAACTCAGATCGCGCAAGGCCCAGTAGGGTGTATGCCGGGGTTTGCCAGTGATCAATTCCAGGAACCGGGCCTTGGGCGTGGCATACATACGATAGGCTTTGCCCAGGCGATCCACCTTGAGCGCGGTCATAACCAGTCCACCAGTTGCGCTCGCGAGCGGCGCAGCAGAATCTTCGACAACAGTGCCAACAGCGCGATCCATGCAAGAACGCCGACGAAGGCATGCAAATCGGGCAGACGGCCAAAAAGAACGATGCTGTGATAACCGTCGACCAAGGGGGTCACCGGGTTGAGCCAAAGCACGCCGCGAGCCAGACTGGGTACCCTTTCGATGGGAAACAATATCGGCGAGAAGAAAATCAACATGGCGATCACGGCGCGCACCATTTGCGCCACGTCTTTCAGGGCCGCAGAGAGGATGGCCAGCACCAGGCTCAGGTAATACATCAGTCCGACCTGCAACACTATCCACCCGGGCAACCAGACCAAACCCCAGAACGGCGCATTCTCAGACCACCAGGCAAGTACCGTGGGGAGCACCAAAAAAGGCAGATAGCTCACCGCCGGCGCGAGGGCGGACGAGGCCGGAAACAGCTCCGCGGGCAGCGCCGCCTTCTTGAGCAACTGTGCCGAAGCGATCAGCGACCGCGTACCCTGCACCACCGCCTCCGAAAAGGCCAGCCAGGGAATCAGGCCGCTGACCAGGAACAGGCCATAGTCCCGACTGCCCGCCGGCGCCTCACTCACGCGGACGGCCAGCACCACGCTGAAAACGAAATAGTACCCCGCCAGGGTGATCAGAGGCCGAAACAGCGCCCACCAGACGCCGCCGACCGCGCCGATATATTGCGCATGGATCTCCCGACGCACCATCTCGCGCAGCAATACGCGCTGACGCCAGAGATGATCGAGGGAAGCGATCCGAAGCAGACGGGCGGCAATACGGATGAAAAAGGGGATGCTGAATCGCAAAGGCTACCGTCTCTTGCGGTTTCGGGTCGTTCAGGGAGGGTCGGGATCGGATTATCGCGACGGCTATAGTGTAGCCCAAGTGCACACAATCATCGGCACCTCGCCAGCGCACCGGTGACGACCTCCAGTTGTTCCAGGTAGGCGTGGCCACTGCGATACACCGCAAACACCGGCCGTTCGATTGGCGCAACGGAGGCATCCGGCCTAAAACCACCCTGCTCTATCGTGGTTTTACCCAGAAAGGCAGCGCCGCCATGGTCCGCCAACAGATCGCCAGCCAAAAACCCTGCGTTTACCTGTATCGGCGCGGGCAATGCGTCAGAGGACTCGCGGGATTGGCGTAGTGCTACCAGCGCGCCCCAATCCACCTGCACCGCGGGACCGGACTTGTCCTCGGCCCTGGCATACATCAAGACCAAGGGTGGCAGGGGACGGATCGTGAATTCAGGCAACATTGGCGGTTCGAAGGTAACCACCAGATCCATCACCCCGGTGATCAGTCGATCCACCAACAGGGCCACTGGCAAAACCTCCAGACGCAGGGCCAGATCCTCAGCCTCCTGACGCAGCAATGCGATGCCAGGCCGTACCGGGGAAGGCCACAGGTCCAGGGGAAACCCGAGACTGATCCGCACCGTTGCTTGCGGCTCCAGGCTCAGTTCCTGGCGGGCCCGTTGCCAGGCGAGCACCGCGGTCTCCGCATGCCGAAGCAGTCGCTCGCCGGCAGCGGTCAATCGGATGTCGTTGCGCCTGCGATGGAACAGGCTGACGGACAAAGTGCTCTCCAACTGCTTGATCCGCCCGCTGACCGCCGACTGGGTCACGCACAGGACTTCGGCGGCATGTCCGAAATGCCTGTGCCGGGCCACTTCCAGGAAGGTTTGCAACAGCGAGATATCCACCGCAACGATCACCCACAAAGATCGACACGATCAGCAAATATCGTTGGACCGGCCATGAACGCGGGACTATAAAGGCGCCGCGTCACGGCAGCTTGAGCACTCCGCCTCGGCGGAGATGCCTGACGAGATCACCGTTTTTCGTCCTTTTCAGGAGACGACCATGTCCAAGTTTATCGCTGCCCAGATTCTGCTGCTGTCCGCCACCCTGTTCCCCGCCGCGGGCGTGTTCGCCAGTGAGGCCGAAGATCAATGCCGGCAGTACGCCAAGGAAGACGGCGTTCCCGCCGAAGAGATGGCTGACTATCTGCGCGACTGCATCGCCAATATCCAGGGCGATTCCGGCCCGGAACAGAAATCCGAGCCCAACGACTGAATGGGGCGGCTACGTCACGACACAACCGTTGATGCGTCGATGGACGCATTCAGGAGGGTTGGTGACCACCCTCCGACGGAGGTCGTAGCGACAAAACAGGACGCCCGGATCGTAACCGATCCGGGCGTTTTTCTTCGTACGGCGCGATCAATCCCATCTGACTCTACGAGAACGCCGACATAATGGCTTCGCGATTTGTCCAGGAGGTCGCCAACCGGGCGGCCTGACGCCAGGGCAGCCAGCGATACGCCTGATGTTCTGCCGGATTCAAACGTACCCGCACCTCACGTCCGATCTCAACGAAAAACTCATGCTCGTCATTCGTCAACGCCTCCGGCGCGTAACGCCTTCGCCAAGGCTCGACAATGGGAAAGCGGCGCAACACCCCGGTTTCACGTAAGGCGCCGTCCCCGGCGATCCCGGTTTCCTCCAGCAATTCACGCGCCGCCGCGGCCTGGGGTGACTCCCCCCATTCCAGACTGCCGGTAACCGATTGCCACCAGTCGGGAGGCTCCACACGCCTTAGCAGCAACACTTCGTCTGGCGGGCGGTGCACCACCACCAACACCGACTCGGGCCGCTTGTAGGCTCGATCGACGCTCATGGCGGAAAACTTCGGCAAGCCTATTCAGACTTGGCCTCGGCCACCGGCTTGCGCAGCCGAATACCCAATTCGCGCAGTTGCGGATCCCCCACCTCGGCGGGAGCGCCGGTGAGCGGACAGGCTGCGGTCTGGGTCTTGGGGAACACCATCACCTCGCGGATCGAATCGGCGCCGGCCATCAACATCACCAGACGATCAAGACCAAAAGCGATCCCCCCGTGAGGCGGCGCGCCAAATCGCAGGGCGTCGATCAGAAAACCGAACTTGTCGCGAATCTCCTGTTCCTCCATGCCCAGCAGGTGGAACACCGCATCCTGAACCTCCGGTTTGTGGATACGGATGGAACCGCCGCCGATCTCGCTGCCGTTCAACACCATGTCGTAGGCTCTGGACAGGGCCTTGCCAGGATTTGCCTTCAATGCCTCTGGATCGAACACGCTGGGGGAAGTGAACGGGTGATGCAGGGCGACCCAACGATCGGCCTGCTCATCGTGCTCGAACATGGGGAACTCCACCACCCACAGGGGCTTCCACTCCCCTTGCATCAGGTTGCGATCCTTGCCGAGACGCACGCGCAGGGCCCCGAGGGACTCGTTCACCACACGTGTTTTGTCGGCGCCGAAAAAGATCAGATCGCCGCTTTGCGCCCCGGTGCGCTGGAGTATGCCGTCGATGGCCGCGTCGGTGAGGAACTTGAGAATCGGCGATTGTAGTCCGTCGCGGCCGGCCTGCAGGTCGTTGACCTTGACATAGGCCAGACCCTTGGCGCCGTAGATGCTCACAAACTTGGTATATTCATCGATCTCCTTGCGACTGAGATCGCAGCCGCAAGGCAGGCACAGCGCCGCCACCCGTCCGTCCGGGTCCTTGGCAGGACCGGAAAAGACTTTGAACTCGACGTCCGCCAACAGGTCGTCGATGCTGACCAATTCCAGGGGGACGCGCAGGTCGGGGCGGTCCACGCCGTAGCGCTCCATACTCTCGGCATAGCTCATGCGCGGAAACGGATCAGGCAGATCCACATCCAGTACCTGCTTGAAGACCTTGCGGATCATTCGCTCCATGATGTCCATGATGCCGTTTTCATCAAGGAACGAGGTCTCGATATCCAACTGGGTGAACTCGGGCTGGCGATCGGCGCGCAAATCCTCGTCGCGGAAACAGCGTACCACTTGGTAGTACCGGTCCATGCCGGCCATCATCAGCAGCTGCTTGAACAACTGCGGCGACTGCGGCAAGGCGAAGAAATGCCCCGAATGGGTGCGGCTGGGCACCAGGTAGTCGCGGGCCCCTTCCGGGGTGGCCTTGGTGAGCATGGGGGTCTCCATCTCCATGAACCCCTCGTCGTCCAGATAGGCCCGCAGCGCCTTGACGACGGTACTGCGCAGCCGCATCCGTTGCAGCATCTCCGGGCGGCGCAGATCGATGTAGCGGTAACGCAGCCGGGTCTCCTCGTTGACCTCGATATCGCCATCCACCGGGAACGGGGGGGTATCGGCCCGATTGAGGATCTCCAGCGTGTCGCCCAACACCTCCACGGCGCCGGTAGGCAGATTGGGGTTCTCAGTGCCGGCCGGGCGCCGGCGCACACGGCCGGAGACACGCAGTACGTATTCACTGCGAACGTGCTCGGCCTCTGCGAAGGATTCCGGCTTATCCGGGTCGTAGACCACTTGCACCAAACCCTCGCGGTCGCGCAGGTCGATGAAAATAACGCCACCATGGTCGCGACGCCGATGTACCCAACCCGCCAGTTCCACCACGGAATCGATGTCCGCTTCCGTTACCTGTCCGCAATAGTGCGTGCGCATAGTGTCTTGATCCGCCCCAGTTCAGCCAAAAAGCAAAGCGCTCAATGGTACGAGGGGGTCGAAAAGGGTTCAAGCGCTTCCCGATCCCCCGGCAACAAAAAAGGCACGCCGAGGCGTGCCTTTGTTCGCTACGACAAGGACTGACGGAACGTCAGCTGCCCGTCGCCGCACAACCGCAGCCCCCGGAGGCACAGCTGTGTCCACCACCGGCAGACTTCTCGGAGCTGCTCTTGCCCTTCTTGAAGTCGGTCTCATACCAGCCGCTACCCTTAAGGCGAAAACCGGCGGCGGAGATCAGCTTGCGCAGCGAGGTCTGCTTGCACTCGGGACACTCGGTCAGCGGCTCATCGCTCATCTTTTGGATGGCTTCCAGACGATGACCGCAACTATCGCATTCGTATTCGTAGATCGGCATTTCGTTGACCCTCACCCACGGACCGGAGGCACCGGCCCGCCCGAAGTAGGAAACTAAAAATTTTCAGGAGTTTAGCACGACTTACCGGCACAGTCGCAAGAGACTCTTCCCGCATTGCCCGAAATATGGGGGCAGACGCGGGGGCTATCAAGCCAAGGCAAATTCCAAGCCATCGGGCTTCAATGAATCGCATTCCAGGTAATAAACGGCGAACAGGCACTCTCTGTCCTGCCAACGACGACGTAACCGCAAGCCTGCCCGTTCGGCCAGGGTGGTGAACTCCGCCGGGCTGTATTTGTAAGAGCACTCTGTGTGTATGCGAGTACCCGCATCAAAATCGAACGGCTCTCCGGCCACCCGCACCCGCTGCTCCCGGCGACTCTCCAGGTGCATTTCTATACGTCCCAGATCCTCGTCGTAAAAAGCTCGGTGTTCGAACTGATCAAGATCGAAATTCGCGCCCAGCTCACGATTGATCCGGTCCAGCAGGTTGAGATTGAAGGCGGCGGTTACGCCACCGCAATCGTTGTAGGCCGCATTCAGTCTGTCGGAGTCCTTTTTGGTGTCCACCCCAATCAACAGCCCGCCACCCGGACCGACCATGCGGGCAATCCCCCTTAGAAAACACGCTGCGTCTCTCGGTTCGAAATTACCCAGACTGGAGCCGGGAAAGAAAGCCACGCGGCGCCCGGCAGGCAATCCCTCCGGCAGATCCAACGCATGGCAAAAGTCCACACAAGCGGCATGGATATCCAACCAAGGGTATTCTTCTGCCAATCGCCCGGCGGACCTGCGCAGAAAATCACCGGCAATGTCCATGGGAACATAGGCGCCAGGCCGGGCGTACTCCAACAACAGGCGGACCTTGACACTCGCACCCGCGCCAGGCTCGATCAGCACACAGCCATCCCCCAGCCAGTCGCCGATCTCCGCGGCATTTTCCCGCAGGATTTGCCGCTCAGCACGGGGCAGATAGTACTCTGGCTGCCGGCAAATGGCCTCGAAAAGCTCCGAACCGCGGGTGTCGTAGAAAAAGCGTGGCGGTATAGCGGGCGGATCGGCACGGAGGCCCTCGAGAACGGCTGTGCGCATACTCTCGACGACAGGGTGGAGATCGTGAAACTGCATATCTATTCGTTGCGTGCCAGGCGGATCCCGGTAAAGGCCCATCGATCATGGGGATAAAAGAAATTGCGATAGCTGGCCCGGACATGGTGTTGCGGCGTTACGCAGCAACCGCCGCGCAGGACCATCTGATTGCACATGAACTTGCCGTTGTACTCTCCCATCGAACCCTCCAGGGGCTGAAACCCCGGATAGGCCCCGTAGGGCGTGGAAGTCCATTCCCAGAGGTCGCCAAACCACTGCCCGTCCCCGGCCATAGCAACCCTCGGGTGGAAAAGACCGGCGTCGACGAAATTTCCTCTCAGAGGCTGATCGGCAAGCATCAGCTCCAACTCCGCCTCGCCAGGCAGTCTGGCCCCGGCCCAGCGGGCATAGGCGTCGGCCTCGTAGTAGCTGACGTGGCATACCGGCTCGGCGAGGCTCAGCGGTCGCAGTCCACTGAGAGTCATTTCGTACCAAACACCGTCCAGCTGTTCCCAATACAAGGGGACATGCCAGCCTCGCTGCCGCAGGCTGAACCAGCCGTCGGCCAGCCATAGGTCGGCCCGGCCATAACCTTCGTCTTCGATAAACTCGAGATACTCGCCATTGGTCACCAGGCGATCGGCCAGGCGGTGTTCCCGCAACAGGACCTCATGACGAGGCAATTCGTTATCGAAGGCGAAACCGTTGTCACTAGCGCCAATGGGATGGATTCCCCCAGGCCGGTCCACCCAACCCTGGCGCCTTGCCTGTGCAGAAACGACGGTCTCGGCCCGATCGAAATAGGCTGGACGCAGAGGATTCACCGCGAAGTTATGCTTGACATCCATGTAGAGCAGCTCCTGATGCTGCTCTTCGTGATTCAAACCCAGTACCAGGCGAAAGGCCAAAGCGGGCCAGTCACCCTCCGAACACTCCAGCACCAGTCTTTGCATGGCGGCGTCCACATGCGCCCGGTATCGGTAGATCTCTTCCACCGTTGGCCGGGACAACAGACCGCGTTGCGCGCGGGGGTGAAAACTGCCGACGGTCTCGTAATAGGAGTTGAACAGGTAATCGAAACGGGGATGGAACGGGCGATAGTCTGGGTCAAAGGGTTTGAGCAGAAAAGTTTCGAAAAACCAGCTCACGTGCGCCAGATGCCATTTGGGCGGGCTGGTTTCGGTAATGCTCTGCAGTTGATAGTCGTCCGTGGCCAGTGGCGCACAGATGGCCTCACTGGTGGCGCGCACAGTGCGGTAGCGGGCCAGCAGCGTTTCCGGATGATCGGCGATAGATTCCGGGGATCGCATGAGCACTCCCTTGAAGACGAGTTTGCGGCATTCTTCCAAAGCCTGCCGGCTTACACAAGCCACTCCTCGGGAATTCAACCCACTGCCCGGGCCTCGCTTGCCGCTTCACGCAGGCTGTCCAGGGGTTTGGGCATGGCGATACCGTAACCCTGGCCGTAGTCCACGCCGATATCCCGCAGTTTCTCTACCACTTCCTCATTCTCAACGAATTCCGCGATGGTTCGCTTGCCCATCACCCTGCCGATGTCATTGATACTGCGCACCATGGCCTCGTCGATGGGGTCGTCCAGAATGTCCTTAACAAACAGGCCGTCGATCTTGAGAAAGTCCACCGGCAGGTTTTTCAGGTAACCGAAGGAGGACAGGCCACTACCGAAATCGTCCAGCGCAAACAGACAGCCCAATTCCTTGAGCGAAGCGATGAACTGGGTGGCGTTGCGCAAGTTGGCGATCGCGGCGGTTTCCGTGATTTCAAAACAGATGTGCGTCGGATCGATGGCATAGCGGCGAAATTGCTCGGTGACGAAATCCAGCGTTTCGTCGTCTCCAAGGGAGTGGCCGGACAGATTGATGGAGATTTTGTCGATCTCCGGCAGCTCTGCCTGGTGTGCCTGCAACCAAGCGAAGGTATTGCTGACCACCCAGCGATCGATCGCACCCACCAAGTGGAATCGCTCGGCTGCCGGCAGGAATGCCCCCGGGGGAATCAGGCTTCCGTCGGTTTCAAGCATGCGCAACAGGATCTCACCGCTGACGGACTCCTGTTGCTCAGGGCCGTTGGCCTCCAGAGGGGCTATCGTCTGGAAGTACAGGACGAACCGGTTTTCCCGCAAGGCGCCGCTGATACGGGCAACCCACTGCATTTCGCCCTGGCGCTCGGCCAGATCGTTGTCAGCCTCGGAGTACACGTGTATTCGATTGCGACCGGCATCCTTGGCCGCATAACAGGCTTCGTCGGCACGCCGCAATACCGCGCCCAGCCCGTCATTGCGGCCGCTGATTCCCACCACACCGATACTGGCACCAACGGAAAATGCCTTTTCTTCCCAAAGGAAGCGATAGCTGCGAATGGTTTCCAGCAGATCGTGCGCTATCTCGGTACCGCGGCTCAGCGGGCAGTGTTCCAGCAGCACGGCAAATTCGTCTCCCCCCAGGCGCGCAAGGCGATCGTTGGCACGAAGCCGGTGCTGCAGCAGTTCCGAGAGCTGGCGCAGCAGGCTGTCTCCAGCCACGTGTCCGCAGGTATCATTGACCACCTTGAACTGGTCCAGGTCGAAATACAGCACGGTGTGTTCGCCGTTCTCGAAATCCGCCTCGGCCAACACACCTTTCAGACGCCGTTCAAATTCCAAACGATTGATCAGCCCGGTGAGGGCATCATGACTGGCCTGGTAACTCAACTGGTCTCGCAGGCGCCGTTCCTCTCCCACATCCCGGAACGCCAGCACCGCCCCCACAACCCGCTCCTCGACGTTCCAGATCGGCGAGACGGACAGATCCACGGAGATCCGGTTGCCACTGGAATTGGTCAGGGCCAGTTGCGAGGGCAGGCGCAACGTTCTCCCAAGTCCGATAGCACGGGCGACAGGGTCTTCCGCAGGTTCCGTGCTCGATTCGTCCACCAGATTCAGCACCTCGCTCAGGTGACGACCACTCGCCTGAGCGAGTCGCCACCCACTCAGCACCTCGGCGGTGCCGTTCATGAATCTTACCTTGCCCCCGGCATTGGTTGTGATCACCCCGTCACCGATGGATTGCAGGGCAGTTTCGGCAAATTTGGCCTCATCGGCGCGGTCGACCCGCCGTGCCACGATTGCGGCAATGCCGATACCCAGAATGATTGCCACAGCGGTGACGACAGCAAAATCGATGACGGTCTTGGCAAACTGATTCTTGGCTTCGAGCAGCGCGCGCCGCGCCGATTGCTGCTGATAGTCCAGCATGGTATTGAGGTGGCTGCGCACCTCGTCCTGGGTTGGTATCACGTTCTGAATCATCAATTGACGGGCCTGCGCCAGACGATTCGCATAGATCAAATCCACAACCTCCGTTTGCATTGGCAGCAGACGTTGATTGAGGGCAATGAGCAGATCCACGTCCTGGTGCTCACGCCCATCCAGCGGCATTGCGCCCAGGGTGCTGCCAGCCTCGTTCAAGCGGCTGGCCTCATCGAACAACCGCCCGCTTTCCACGTCTCGCTCGAAGGATTCTTCTATACTCAGCAGCCGCAACAGAATGACCGAACGTGCCCACACCGTGGCATACATGCGCACGATCAGACCGGTTTTCACGTTAGACTGGTTGACCACCTGCTCCATGCGCCCGTCGTTGGCGGACATTCGTCCGATGCCGATGGCCACGATCAGCAGCATCAGCCCCAGTACGGCGGCAAATCCGAGGTAAATGGGGAATTTCGATTTGTCGGAAAACAATGGTGGCTCCGCCAAAGCGGGGTAAGTCAGCCCCAGGAATACAACGCACTACGCCATATTAACGGCAGCATTGGCGATCCCTTTACCCGACGGACGCGACACAATGGCCGCAACCTTTCCTGTGAATATCCATATCGACCCGGTCACCGGGCTATTGAGCGAGGCGCGACAAGTCATGTCGCCAAACCAGGACGCGCGCTCCCCTGCGGGAGGGATAGAACTGCTGGTGGTACACAACATCAGTCTGCCGCCGGGGCAATTTGGCGGGCCGTACATCGAAGACCTGTTCATGAACCGACTCGATCCGAAAGCGCATCCGTATTTCCAGGAGATTCACCAACTGCGGGTTTCTGCCCACTTGCTGATCCGGCGCGACGGCGAACTGGTTCAGTTCGTGCCCTTTCGACATCGAGCCTGGCACTCAGGGGTATCCTGCTTTCAGGGACGGGACGCCTGCAACGACTTCTCCATCGGAATCGAGCTCGAGGGGACCGACGATCTGCCTTACAGCGAAGCGCAGTACGAGACATTGACCGCGGTCACCAAAGCCCTGCTGGCCAGTTATCCTGGACTGCACAAGGATCGAATCACCGGCCACGCGGACATCGCCCCCGGACGCAAGACCGATCCCGGACCGGTCTTCGATTGGACGCGATATCTGGGATCATTGGTTTGATCGTCTTCCCATTGCGCGCTTGAGTTGCGGCCCGCTTACCGCTACCTTCCTGCCATGAGTTTTCTCGCCATCTTCCTCGCTCTGGTCGCCGAACGCTTTCTCCTGCCGCTGGAAGGCCGCAGGCAGCTCGGCTGGCTGACTGAATATTTCGTCTGGGCACGACGCATCCTCTACCCTTTCAAAGGTTCGGACGGGCCACTGGGGGTAGTACTGGTACTGGTGCCGGTACTCCTGGTACTGAGTACACTCATCGATCTGCTCGACGGCGTGCTGTTCGGCATTCCCGCATTTCTGTTCAGTGCCGTGGTCTTGCTGTACTGTCTGGGACCGCGCGATTTGGGCAGTCAAGTGGAAGCATTCACCGAGGCGGCCTACCGCGGCGATACCGTCACGGCACGGGAACTGGGCAGAGAGATCATCGGCCGCAACACCGACGAGGGCCTGGGCGAGGTGGTGCGCGAGGTAACCTCGGCGGTCTTTCGGGAGTCCAACGAACGCCTGTTCGCGCCGGTGTTCTGGTTTCTTATCCTTGGCCCCATGGGCGCCGGCCTGTATCGGGCCTCGGCCCAACTGCGGCGCCAAGCCGCCGGTCGCGACAAGCCGGAGTCGACCTTCCTGGCCGCCGGCTCGCGTCTGCTCTGGATACTTGACTGGGTACCGGCGCGACTCACTGCCGTGGGCTTTTTGCTGACCGGCAATTTCGAGAAGGGCCTGTACGATTGGAAAATGCGTTCCGACGAAGAAGAGGAACGCAGCCACATCCCCGCCGAGGCCCTGTTGGAGGCGGCAGGCCACGGCGCTCTGCAACTGGAGCCTGGAACCGGCGACAACCCCCCTCTTCCCTCCGACCAGATCGAGCCCGTGCTGGCCAAGGCCGCCATGGGGATGGTGTGGCGCACCCTGTTGATCTGGCTTTTGCTGATGGGAATTGCGGCCATCAGCTCCTGGGTAGGATGAGCTGATGGATACGAACACCACGATCGACCTCATTCGCCACGGCCAGCCCGTCGGCGGGCGCCGTTATCGGGGACAGATCGATGACCCGCTGAGTGACCTCGGCTGGCAGCAGATGCGCGCCGCGGTCGGCGATCATTGCCCCTGGAACCGGATCATCAGTTCCCCCCTGTCCCGCTGCCGAGCCTTTGCCGGCGAACTTGCCGAACGCCACAGCCTGCCCCTGCAATTGGAAGATCGCATCAAAGAGGTGGGGTTCGGCGGCTGGGAGGGCCAGACCGGGGCGCAGCTCGAAAGCGCCGATCCGGGCGTGCTAACGCGTTTCTACCATGATCCGATCGGTCATCGCCCCGAAGGCGCGGAGCCGTTGGAGGATTTCTTCGGACGGGTGAATCAGGCGTTGGATGAGGTCCTGGAGGCCCACCGCGGAGAACATGTCCTGCTGGTCACCCACGCAGGCGTGATCCGTGCCGTGCTCACCCGGGTGATGCAGGCGCCACTCTCGGCCATGTACCGGCTGCATGTGGAAACCGCTTCAATCACCCGTATCCGGATGGACGGAAAACGGCCCCTGACACTGCTGTTTCACGGCGGCTCACTCACGTGAACCGCGATAGCACGGACGCTTCCGGTTGGCATCCTCTGACAGGATTGCTTTGCTTCATCCTGGCCCTGCCGGCCAGTCTTCCCGGTAGTGCCGACCAACCGATCGTGGACGATGCGGGCCTGGAATTGACCCTGCCGGCCCCCCCGCAACGAATCGTCGCCCTGGCCCCGCATATCAGCGAATTGCTCTATGCGATAAAGGCGGGAGACTTGCTGGTAGGGGCCGTCGAACACAGCGATTATCCACCACAGGCCAAACGTCTCCCACGGGTGGGAAATGCCATGCAAATCCGTCTGGAGGCCCTGCTGGGCCTCCATCCCGACCTGATCGTGGCTTGGCCCAGCGGCAACGGCGAGGGTCAGACTGAACGCCTTCAGGCGTTGGGGTTCAGCGTGTATCGAAGCGAACCGGGCGGACTGACGGAGCTACCCGATGCCTTGCGGCGCCTGGGGAGGGCCGTCGATCGCGAGCGACCGGCAGAAGATCTGGCCGAACGGATCGAGCGTTCGCGATCGGCCTTGCAGGCGCGAGTCAGCCAGGGCGAACCCCTGCGGGTATTCGTGCAGATCTGGCACCGGCCATTGATGACGGTCAGCGGCAGGCACTATATCGCAGAAGTCGTTCGATTATGCGGAGGACAAACTCTCTTCGAAGACACCCGCGAACTCACGCCGACGGTGAGCCGCGAAGCCGTACTCGCCGCCGATCCGCAGGTCATCCTATCCGCGGGAGACGGCAACGCCGACGGGCGTGAGCTGGCTCACTGGCGTACGCTCGGCGCCACCAGCGCCGCACGTTACGGAAACCTGTTCTCCCTCGATCCCGACCTCATCTCCCGACCGACGCCACGCCTGTTAAACGGCGCCGAGGAGGTCTGCCAAGCCTTGGAAACCGCCCGGGACCGCCTTGCTAGGCAGGAGTCTCAGGATGACGCAAAGAACCGAGAAGCAGCAAGGCGACCCCCAAGGTAATAGCCGAGTCGGCGACATTGAAAGCCGGCCAGTGCCAACGATCGTAGTACACGTCGATAAAATCGATCACATGACCATGCAGGAAGCGATCGATCAGATTTCCCACGGCCCCGCCAAGAACCAGACTTAGCCCGATCGCCGTGGCGCGCTCACCTTTGTCCAGGCGTGCCAGCCAAACCACCAGCACCAGACTGACCAAAGACGCCAATCCGATGAAAAACCAACGCTGCCAACCACCCGCATCAGCAAGAAAACTGAATGCGGCTCCCTGGTTGTACATAAGTGTCAGATTCAGCGATGGCACCAACGCCACAGGTTGATGCAAACTCAAGGCGGCCTCCGCCCACTGCTTGCTCACCTGATCCAGGGCGATCACCGCCGTTGAAAGCCATAGCCAGACCAACACCTAAGCACCTCACCCTACTTGCCGGATGACCCCGTCGAACACATTGCCGTTCGCCAGGGTTTGATGACTGAATTCCCCCCCCACTAGCACGCCAACTATATCAGCTTGGTGCCAGGTAGTTCTCACGATCCCCCTCAAATCGTTCTTAGTCAGCGTAGAAGTAACCGTTGGTGTCGACTCAACTAGCGATTACATCGTTTTTCCCCTGACTGAAACACGGTATCCTAAATCCTGTAGCAAATTGGGAGCCCGTTTTAGCCGTCGTCCCTTCACTTTGCAGAACAACGACCGCGTTGGCGAAACGGGAGAAAGACTGGCGACCCACCACTGGCCGAGCAACCGGGGCGGGCCTGTGGAGCCCTGAAAAATGCCCTGCGCCAACCCCATTTAAAGCGGACAACGCGATTTCCCTGTCACTGCGACGATGACACGCCAGCCAACACCGGATATAAGCGCCGAACTGCGGTCGCGAGCCAACAGGGACTTGGCGGCGCGCAGTCTGGTGGCGGCACCGGCATTTGCCGGTTCGTTCGCAATAGCCGTCATCATCACCGATCTCTACCAGGAACGCCCCTTGGCGATCATCGTGGTCGGGCTGCTGTTGGCGATACTCGGCGGCGCGCGCTACTGGTTGAGTTCCTCGGTGCTTTCCCTGATCGAACACGACCCCAGGCGCTGGCAACTGCTGCACGGCTTCACGGTAGTGGCCAGCACCTCGATCTGGGGCCTGGTGTGCGCCTACGTGTTTTATCACCACTACGGCCGCTGGCCGGCCTTCGTGTTTGGCATTATTACCGCCGGGATGATCGCCAGCACCAACGCAACCCTCACTCCCGAATACGGGCTGCGGCGTGCCGCGGCCATCAGCACCACGTTGCCTCTGCTACTGGTGACAGGACTGTTCGACCTGGGCGAGGGGGCTGGGCTGGCACTGCTGTTCACCCTGTTCCTGCTTGCCGTGGTTCTGGTGGGCGACAGACAAACAACGGAATACCGTCTCGGCCTCAGCCATGCGCTGAGGGCCGAACGCAGCGCCCGCGAATTGAAGCGTGCCCTGCAACAAGCCGAAGCGGCCAGCGAGGCGAAAGGCCGCTTTCTGGCCAACATGAGCCATG
>JAGRGI010000076.1 GCA_020445565.1 Chromatiales bacterium | reverse complement strand
AACTGCGCGGCATGATGCCCTGGATTCACGCCAACCGCATCGTCGACAAGACCAAGAACTGAGCCTTCGCGCCGCCGCATCCGCCCCGCTCGCCTGTGCTACCCTGTACGGCGTTCGGGGCGGTTTCGTTTCCGCCCATCCACAACACGGTCAACGAAGGCATGGAACGGGAAAAAAAGATTCTGCGTCTGGGCAAGGGCATCTATCTGCTGCCGAATCTGTTTACCACCGGTGCACTGTTCGCCGGGTTTTACGCCATCATCATGGCCACCCAGGACCGTTTCAACGAGGCGGCCATCGGCGTTTTCGTCGCCATGATCCTGGACAGCCTGGACGGGCGCGTGGCTCGTTTGACCAATACCCAGAGCGCCTTCGGCGCCGAGTACGACAGCCTCTCGGATATGGTTTCCTTCGGTCTGGCGCCTGCCCTGGTGATGTACGAATGGGCGCTCCACGGCTTGGGCAAACTCGGCTGGCTGGCGGCCTTCGTCTATACCGCCGGTGCCGCCCTGCGACTGGCCCGCTTCAATACCCAGGTGGGCATTGCCGACAAGCGCTACTTCCAGGGGCTGCCCAGCCCGGCAGCAGCCGGCGTGGTGGTCGGTTTGGTGTGGGTGGCGGACGATTATGGCATCTCCGGCCACACGCTCAACGTATTGGCTGTTGCGGTGACGATATTGATGGGGCTGCTCATGGTCAGCAACATTCGCTACAACAGCTTCAAGGATCTCGACCTGCGCGGCAAGGTACCGTTCGTTGCCGTGCTGCTGATCGTCCTGGCCTTTGTCCTGATATCCCTGGATCCACCGCAGGTTTTGTTCGGCGTGTTGCTGCTCTACGCCCTGGCCGGTCCGGTGCTGACGCTGGTGTTTTTACGCAAGCGCCGCGCAGAGCGCCGCGCCCGCAGCGCACAGTCACCGCCAAGTACCTGAGGAGTATTAGATGCGTTCCGCTATCATGGGGTCGATTCTCGTCCTGCTGTCGCTAGGTCTGGCGGTGGCCGAGGAATCAGTATCGAGCGGATTCACCGCCTACCAACCGCCCCTGAGAGGCGCCCCATCCGGGCGCTTCGGTGGCGGCGCTCGCGGCCTGACCATGACCGACGGGCTACAGCTTTGCGCCCTGGCACCGGATCATGTGGGTTGGACAAGCGAGCGCAAACCGACTCTCTATTGGTTCAGCTCTCGCGCCCTCGCCAAGCCTCTGTCGTTTACGTTGACCCGCCTGGGCGACGGAAAACTTATGCTGCAGCAAGAGGTAACCGCCGCCACAGGCGGAATGCATCGCCTCGAATTGGAACACGCCTTGGAGCCCTATCAGGTCTATTCCTGGCGCCTGCGCTCTCCCAGCACCGGAGACAGTGTTGGCGGCGAGCTTCGCTATGTCAAAGCGGATCTGAGCCTGAAAAACGCCTTGCGGGCGGAGAACGCCCGTACCGCCGAGACTTATGCCAGTACCGGGCGGTGGTACGACGCCATTGCCACCCTTTCGAGGCAGATCGAACAGTCGCCGAATCCGGCTCCGTTGTACCGGCAACGATCACGCTGGCTTGAGCAAGTCAATCTGCCTATCGTCAGCGCCTGGGACCGACAAATGGCGACCAGATAGGGGTCGTCCCTAAACGGAAAAAATCGTACTGCCCCGCTTCAGCCGCAAGTGGAGCTTTCCTCATCGACTTTCCGACTGCTGGTTCCCTCAGGGAGAGCGACCTTCGTCCCCCGAAGCGGCATGGGGTGTTGTGTGCAATTGCACTGGCTCAGGCGGTATCTGCCCGGCGGCTTCAGCATGCTTGCGACGGGCACGAATATTGAGCATTTCAACCGTCACAGAGAACGCCATCGCGAAGTAGATATAGCCTTTAGGAAGATGCTGCCCCAAGCCCTCTGCGATCAGAACAACCCCGACCAGTATCAGAAAGCTCAACGCGAGGATCTTGATGCTTGGATGGAGATCGACAAAGTCACCAATGGGTTTTGCGGCAAACATCATCACGGTTACCGCCAGGACGATGGCAATCACCATGACGGGTACATGGCTTGCCATGCCAACGGCTGTGATGACCGAATCTAGAGAGAATACAATGTCGATGACGGCAATCTGCGCCAACACCATCCAATAGCGTGAAGGAACACGAATCGCCTTATCCTCCGGGTCAGCCTCCATACTTTCGTGAATTTCGTGGGTACTTTTCCACAACAGGAAGAGACCGCCAAGTATCAAGATCAGATCACGCCCAGTGACTGCAAGCGCGGCCTGTAATTGATCGCTGTTGCTTGTTGCGACCAACTCCGGCATCAGAACGAACAATGGCTCGGTCAATCGCATCATCCAGGCGAGCGAGAGTAACAGCAGGATACGGGTGATCATGGCCAGCGCCAGTCCCTGACGGCGGGCTTTGTTCCGCTGGTGCTCGGGGAGATGGCTGACGAGGATGGAGATGAAGATGATATTGTCGATCCCCAGAACGATCTCCAGCGCGGTCAGGGTGGCCAGGGCGATCCATGCCTCCGGGCTTGCGAGCCAGTCGAACATCTTATTTCCCCGACGATCAACACTCAGTGGTTTAGTGGAGGTGCCGACTTCGTAAACGATGAGGCGCAATTGCCCCGGCCCAACGTATCGCTCCAGCGCCACCACCAAGGCTGGAGGCCTGGACTGCAAGCAAGTGGAACAACGTTGCGGAAAGCCGATAGAGTCAACTGCACACGCCGGGAAAACATACGCTCTCCAGGACTTGGTGGGAAGTAGGGTGAGCACTCAAGGTGGGTAAGCCGGCATTACCTACCCTCGTACGAAGTCCATGAAAGGCCACGAACTCCATACACTTGGTTAAGGATCGCTCCCTGCCGGAGCCGGTCGCAGGCAGATTGCTTGCTGCCTCCGGCTGTCTCAGCGCTCAGATTCAGTCTGCTCGGCGCGGCCCTCCTTGTCATCGTCCTTTGGCGTCGTCGATCAAAGCCAGCCGCGGCGGCGGCACCAGAAATAGGGCAAGACCGCCGAGGAGATCATCGCAAGTATCGCCAACGGATAGCCGAATGGCCAAGTCAGTTCGGGCATGATCTTGAAGTTCATCCCGTAGATCGCCGCGATCAAAGTTGGCGGTAAAAGGACCACCGCGACGATCGAAAAGAACTTCACAATGGCATTCTGCTCTATACCGACGAGCCCAAGCGCGGCGTCGAGCACGAACTGGACGTTCTGCGCGACGAAACTCGCGTGATCAGACAGCGCGAGGATATCGCGGGTTATACTCTTGGCACGCAAGCGGACCTCCGGCTCGTTGAGTTCCGGCTGCGTGATCAGGAATCCAACCATACGCCCAAGCGAAACAAGGCTCTCACGCACCTTCGCGGTTCGCCGATGCAAGACCTGGATCTCAGCGAACACGGTCTGAAGCTCGGCGACATCTTTTCGCTTACCCGCCCCGTCGGCTACCGGGTGTAACCTTTCCGGCAGATCGTCCACGGCCTCCCCAACCGTCTCGAGGAGTTCCGAAGTACGGTCGACGATGGCCTCCAGCAACCCGATCAACCCGCGTACTCCGGATCGTGCCGTGCCGGGTGTCCTTTCGCATTCTGCCGCAAACAGGTCAAAGACCGTGCTGTCTTCGTATCGAACGGTCAGAAGTGCCTGCTCTCTGAGGATGAATGCCACGCTCATGGTGCGAGGCTTTGGGCTGTCGCCCCTGATGACAACCTGGGCTGCCGCAAATACCGCGTCGCCCTCCCGATAAAGTCGACTTGAAGGTTCGATGCTCTTGATGTCGTGATGTGTCGGTATATCGATGTTCAGCAATTGCTCGACCTCGTGCTCTTCATCGCACGACGGAGACAGGAGGTCGATCCAGCCATGAACGAGCTCCTCAGCCAGGGTAATTTGGGTTGGCTCGCTGGACTGGCCGAAATATCTCAGCATACGGGATACCCTTTGTCATTCGCGATTGCAGCCAGAGCCCAACCGGGTAGGCGTAAAACACCGGCAAAGACTCAAGGCCCTTTTTCAGCCATTCCACCTGTATTTATCAACAAGATTACCCGGTTTTCCGTATTCCGAGAGGCTCCCTGACCTCCCTGCGGTTCACCTGCCCCCACCGCCAGGGCCGTATTCGCCTGATACGTATCGTCCCGAACCAGAACGATTTCGATCCGCCGGTTGCGTGCCCTACCCTCCGGGGTACGGTTGTCGGCAATCGGTTGATAGGGTCCATAGGCGATGGAGACGATCCGCTCCGGATCAACGCCCAAGGCGTACTGAAGATAACGAATGGTGGCGTTCGCGCGGGCCGACGCCAGTTCCCAATTCGACGCGTAACGCTTTTTCAGGGTGCCGGTCAACGGCAACGAATCGGTATGCCCCTGCACCCGCAGTTGCCGATCCGGATAGCGATTCAAGACTGCCGCCAGCTCGCGCAACAGATCCTGCCCCTCGCTCTTCACGAAGGCTTGCCCAGGGCCAAACAATAGCTCATTGCCCAGGTGAATCACGGTGTTGCCGGACTCATCGAAGCGTAATTCAAATTGCCCTTGGCGTTGACGGACGCCAAATCCCTGGCGCAGGACATCCATGGCGCTGTCGGCCGTTAGCGTTGATACAACAGCAGGGACTTCCTGGCCAGCTTCGACCCGAAGCCGCGCCTCCAAGGCGCTCTTTTCCGCTCGCAGCTGGGTCAGAGACTGCTCAGCGGCCTTCTCCGACTGCTCCAGAAGAATATGCAGGCGCTGCACCTCAGTTTCCGTATCGGCCAGTTGACGTCGATTCTCGCTGAGGTGGCTCCAGACCAGATCCAATACCCTGGCGGCATCCAACAGGGCAGGTTTCAATCCGTTGTCAGGCTCAGGCCGCATCTCGGGCGCAACCCGCCGCAGTCCTTCGTTGAGGGCTTGATTGGCCGCCAGGAGTTCATCGCGCAGCACGTCGCGCTTGGCCAGCTCGGAATCCAGACTTTCCTTGTCTTTCAAGGCGCTTGCCAACTGATTGCGTAGCTGACCCGCCTCGGTTTTCAGCGTTTCTATGGTCGTCTGGTAGCCATTTATCCTGTTGGAAATGGAATCGTCAGCCTTTTCGGCCGATGCCAGTCGGATGCTCAACTCCCTGGTTTCATCACGCAGCCTATCCCGTTCCGCTGCGATAGCCTCCCATTGTTGGCGTACCGATTGCGCCTGCTGCTGTGAACCTTGCAGCTCGCTTTTCATTCGGCGCAACTCGCCTTGGGAATCCGCAAGCTGCTCACGGACGATCCCCAGATCCAGATAATAGGTTTCGAGAACGGCAAGCGCAGACAGTGAAATCACCACCGCCAACCCTACCATCCAGACCACGCGCCCCAGGGGGACCGTGGCCGCCCCGCTCGCCATTCGCATCGTCTCCACTACCAGGTGACCTCCAAACTCGTGCCTCCGTAGGTGTAGCGGCGGAAACCCGAATAACTGGAGAAGCCAGCCATGCGCTGACACACGCATGTGCTGTTGGTCACCATCGGCAACGAACGACGTCTTCCCCGGTCGGGTCAACGAGGTCGGCGAGGCCAATCTGAACGCTTTTGGCACGCCGCGTCGGCAAGATGCCACCTGTCACGCAAGCCTGGAACTGTCGCCGATCCCCCAGAAACGGCACAAGTACGCCATTCGTGCCCAGTACCTCATGATCCCTCAGGCCAGGCTGTCCACCACCTGCATTGCCTGTGAAAGACCCGGAAGACCGCAAGTTGCAGGCAAACCCCCTGAGGCGATGAATCTGCCCAGCCTGCGAGGGGATCTCAGTCGGCTGCTGGCGTATTTGCATGCTGGAGGACGCCCATAGGCCACCTGAGCCTGGCACCAATATGCCAACAACATCCCGACTTCGAACCTTGACAGAGAATCGATTCAATCCCCCAAAATGAAGGTCACCTTCAAATTGACCCGGTACTCCGTGATTTTGCCTTCCTCAACCACCACCTGCTGACTTTGTACCCAGGCGGAGGTGACGTTGCGTAGGGTTTTCGATGCACGTTTAATACCCTTGGCGACGGCATCGTCAAAGCCGGACTTGGAGGAGGCGATAATTTCAGTGACTTTCGCGACGGACATTGGCTTACTCCCGCATAGGGTTATCTAGGACGCACTCCTAACTCTAGCAGGTTTTCATTTTCATCCGTCGGGGCCTGGCTCGCGGGTAGGATCTTTCCACCAAGCATACCGTTCTGCCCACAGGCACAGCGATCTCCCGAGCAGTCCGGTAGCTTCGGCACAAGGCCGTGAGTGTTGTAGTTTCAGAGGTTTGGTCGCGGGGTCAAAGACGGCCCGATACCCTGCAGCGGGCCCAGCGGGTTGGTCTTGTCCTGATATTCATGAATTTCCGGCGTACCGCTCCAGAGTTTGTACACCACTTGACCATCGATCAGCACGATCAATGCGTCAAATGCCCAGCCCTTGGTTTCCGTCTTACGTCTGAAGTTGAAAAAATCGGCCAGAAAACTACCGTAACGCTTGTCTTTCGTCACACGCCGTTCGTATCGGTAGCCGTAGCACTCCGAATTCCTCTCAAAGCATTCACGCAATCCCGCGGGAAGTTCAGACCGATCGAGCGCGACTGGCGAAAAGTGCTCTGCAATGTCGGCATAGTTCAGCATGCGCACATTCGGTTGCCCATGGGGTGAAAAACCGAGATCTTCGAGGTCGCTCTCACGCGTCTTGTACGGTTCGATTCTCCCGAAGGACTGAGAAGCCTCGTCATAGTTCGCCCATTGGGAAACAACGCGCGATTCGCTGTGCGGCAACAGTGCCGAGCATCCGGCAGCCAGCATGGCCAACAAAGCGATAGGTATGCGTCTCATGGAATCCCCCGCGCCTGGGAGCCTGTCCGGCATTAGAGGAGCTACCGCGGACAAGACAGTATGGCCGGATTATCCGCTCAAAGGTTAAATAATGATAAAAAAATCCGTCTCATCCAGCTTTCCCGGAAAAACGCCTAGAGCTTGTCATCAATCGATTCCAGAAACTGGGTACTCTCGCGCTTCTTCTCCTGCAACTTGTTCTGCGCGTCCCGCCTTACAGATGCCATCAGGTGTTGCACCAAATTGTATTCCTTTTCGATATCCACGAGGTCATACAGTACCTTTTTTGTGTACACCACGGGCTTTGACTTCTCATCCAACTCATATGTTCTTTGATAGCCCATAGGGGAGAGGTCTTTGTAGCTGTTCAGCAAGTAGACGTATAGCGCAGCCCCTTTTGCCTGCATAGACGAATCGGGGTACGCATAGGCATCCGCCGGCGGAATGCGGATATTGCCCGGCCCGTTGTAGTCGAATGCCCCGGCGGGCAATCTATCCGCCTTCAGTCGCTTGACAAAGCCGCGCGTCTTACACGATCCCCAGCACATCATGTACAGCTCCCCTTCTCCCTCGCGCAAATACCGCTGATCGTTCGGCTGGCCATACTTTTCGATCAGCTTTCGCTTCATATCCGCCGCTTTGATCTCACCCTTATGGGTATCGAGAGCCCTGAAGACATGCCAGATTGTTTTGCCGTCAAGCATTGCGCGCGTAGTAGTGGCTAATTTCCCGTCGTTCTTTTGCAGTTCACCGTACGGAAGATTGGAGGTGAACATGTCCAGTTTTTCGAATGTGACGGCTTTGTGCCTTTTGCAGTCGGTATTGGGCATACCAAAGTTGCCGAAACCAGCGTATGGGTTAGAGCCAAACGTGGGTTCGCTCTTCTCGACACATCGGTTTTCCACAGCGGGGATTTCCGTCCCAAAGGTAAGCTGGGGTGCACGCGCTCTGGATGTCGCATCCGGGAATTTATACCGGAGCGCCTGAAGCCGTTTAACGGAACCATTTAAACTGGCTCCGGACAGTTCTACCAAACTGACAGTGTTGTCGCGGGCCTCTCCCCGTCCACCATCAGGGTCCTCACCCGCCGAACCGGCCAGGGAAACGCCCCACAACGCACAACCAAAAACCCAAGACGCGACGAAAACAGGCTTTTTGACCCTCTCTTCGCAAAAACGATTCATACAACCTCACCAATCGTTTGATCCGTCTTATTTACCGCATCGCCCCAATCACTGCCAGCGTTCAGGACGATTTCCCAAACAGGGTTGCGCCAAGTCAAGCCACATCCCATCAGGGGGTACTTATTCTCGCTCACTTATGGCAACTGCCCTCACGCGCCACGCAGTGGTCTTCCTTAACGTCAGGATGAGCATCCCGGCAGGGCATGCCCGTCCACGTCTTTGGGACTACTCCTCTTCCTTCAGGATCTGATCGACCCGCCTTGCCAATTGCCTGAGCCCATCACCATGGAAAATCGTCTGATGCCAGCCTGATACGGGTTTGGCGATACGCAGTTGAGGCAAAACAAGTCGCCACCAGGAAAACAGGAAAAATCCCAAGGATCGCGTTCCGCTGGAAACCACCAGGGTCACCGGACCGTCGTATCGCCGTGGACGATAACCGCGACAGATGCGTACGTGGGCATCCAAACCGGCATCATCCATGGCCTGCGTTACCCAAACCGGTAGCCTCTGTCGCAGCGTGTTCGGTAAAACGCGTTTGGTGAGGAACTTTCCAAAAAAGAACATCCAGGCCGTCGGAACCGGGGGCAGGATGGTTTCGAACAGCAGAACGTTTTTCACGGCAAAACCACGTTCGGCGAGTATGCGGGCCGCCTCCAAGGCCAGAATGCCGGCGATGGAGAACCCACCGATAACATAGGGACCTTCTTTGCGGTGCTGGATCACTTGATCCGCGTAACGCCTGGCAAGTTGTTGCAAAACGGGCAAAGCACTTACGCTATCAGACGGCGGCAACAGGATTTGCATACCATTGTCACCGCCCAGATTGGCGCTCAGTGCGGCCAGGCTAACCTCGTCTCCAAATCCGGGGGCGATGCAAAATAAGGTCGTGCCGCGGGGTTCTGCCGACGATGGCCGGGACAATCGACCATGGGAGTCCACGAGCCGAGCCAATGCGGCCACGTTGGGCGCGTCGAACACAGCCTTGGCCGGTAGTTTGACATGCAGCTCCTTTTCGATCCGGACCAGCATCTGCAACACCAGCAGGGAGTGCCCGCCATGGCTGAAAAAATCATCGCGGGTGTTCAAGTCGGCATTGCCCAGCAAGTCACGCCAAATGCCCAGTAGCCGCGCTTCTACCGGATCTTGTGGAGCGCAATCGGCGGCCTGGCCCGGCTCCTCTTCGGCAGGCAGCGGCAAGGCCCGTCTGTCCAGCTTTCCTGCCGGTGTCAATGGCAATTTATCCAACAGCACGAAACGGCTGGGGATCATGTAGTCCGGCAGCCTTTCAGCCAGACCGTCGACCAGTGTCCGCTCTCGTCCAGCGTCCATGCCCGGCGCCACAAGAAAGGCGACCAGCCGATCCCGATCGCCGCCCAGGCGCTGCACGACTACGCCGACATCCTCGACCGCATCGATGGCTCGCAAGGCGAATTCGATCTCTTCCAGTTCGATGCGATAACCGCGAAGCTTGATCTGGGTATCACGACGGCCAAGAAAAACCAGTTCACCGTCTGCCCGGTACACCACCAGATCACCGGTACGGTAGAAACGTTCGGATGACGTTGGCACGGTGGGATCTGAAACAAAGCGTTCGCGGCTCAGCACGGAGTCGTTTACATAGCCTTGCGCCACGCCGGTACCACCGACGTAGAGTTCCCCCGGTACGCCGACGGGTACGGGTTGACCCTCGTCATCGACCACACGCAGCGTGGTTTGGGCCACCGGCCGGCCGATCGGATAGGTGTCGCCCTCCTCGTCGGCACGGCAGGCATGGTAGGTGCAAAAAATTGCCGCTTCGGTCGGCCCGTAGAAATGGTGCAAACGTGCCTGGCTGTTGGCAAAAAAACGTTTTGCCACGGCGACCGACAGTGCCTCGCCTCCGGTCATGACGTCTCGCAGCGAAGTGCATAGGGGAAAATCGGGATGATCGGCCAGATAAGGTAGCTGCGGGGGTATACAGGTCATCGCCGTGACATGGTGCCGGCGGATGGTGTCGATGAGTTGATCCGGATTCCAGTGATCGCCCGCCGATCCCATCACGACCGTTGCACCGGCGACGATGGGGGTGAACAGTTCCCAGACGGACGGATCGAAACCCAGGGCAACAGAGGAAAGCACCCGTTGGTCCATCCCCAGCCCCAGAACATCCCTTTTCCATAACAACCGGGACAGCATCGCCGCGTGACTGACCGCGACGCCCTTGGGTTTGCCGGAAGACCCCGAGGTATAGATGATGTAAGCGGTATCTTCCGGATTGGGTGGTTGCGCATTGGGGTGAGGCGGCTGATCCCTGGCGAGTTCGGCATAATCCACTATCGGCGCCTGCGACCCGGCCAGGGATGTCTTACCGAGTTGAATCACCAGTGCCAGATCGCCGGACATATCCTTGACACGATCGGGTGGGAGATCGGTCACCAGGGGTACATAGGCAGCCCCTGCCTGCCAGATGCCCAAACAACACGCCAGGAAAGTGCGATCACGATGAGCAACCAGTCCTACCCGCTGACCTCTTCCGATTCCCCGCTGATGCAAATACCCAGCGACTTGGGACGCCAGCGTCCGTAGCGCACGATAGGAGTATGCGCCGCCGGCATCGATAACGGCCGGATGAGAGGCGCGTTTGTCTGCCTGATCGGTGAACCAATCCACAACGGTCTTGTAACGTTCCGGATTGGCTGTTGAGGGCAGGGGCGGCCCCATGCCCTGTTGCAGCAACCATTGATGCTCTTCCCCGGTGATCAGCGTCAGCCTCTTCAATGGGGCCGTCGGTTCCAGCAATGCGTCGCGGAGCAGTTGGTTAAAATGCCCGGCCAGACGCCGCATGTCGGCCCGTTGGTAGATCGCGGAATCAAAACCCAAATGAGCTTCAATGCGTTCGCCAACATGAAAGAACTGCAAAGAGAGTGTGAAGGCACCCTCCTGCTGCGGCAGCAACAGGGGCCGCAGGACGGGTTCGGCGCCGCCCATCTGCGGCAGGCGCCAGCGAAAATACCCGAAGGTATTCTGCACATAAGCCCGCGCTTCGCCCCCGTAGGCCGCGGACAACATCTGCAACACTTTCTGATAGGGGTATTCAGCGTACCCAATTCGTTCTTCCATGCTGGCCTGTACCGAATCGAGCAGGTCGACAAAACGCTGCTCCGGATCCAGCCGGGTGCGCACAAGGATGGGATTGACCTGATAGGAAACCGTCGATTCCAACTCGCCGCCCCTGTACAAGGCGGCAACCGTTCCGGTGATCAGGTCGCGATGCCGGGAGTAGCGATAAAACAATGCCTGAAAGGCAGACAGCAAGACGGTGAAATACGTATGCCGCCGACTGCGAACATGCTTGCGCAAGTGCAGCCGGGTGCTTTCCGGCAAAGAAAAAATCACACAATCGCCTTGCGTGCCACTGGGCCTTCGGGAACGATGAAAGGGCAAAAACAGGGGTGGGCGAAGGTTCTGTATTTGAGCCTTCCAATAATTTTCCGCCTGATAGGCGCCAGGCCCGGACAGCATCCTTTCCTGCATGGCCGCAAGACGCAAGGGGTTCCCCACCGTTTCCATCCCCAGGGATTGACCGCCCAGTGCGCGCAGCAAGCCGCCGAACAGGAGCCGTACAGACCAACCATCGCAGATCAGGTGGTGCCAACTCAACAGCAGCATCTGGCGCGAGTCGCCAAGGAACAAGGTCGTCCGATTGAGAAGCTGGCCCGGTGCAGCGAAAGGCCGGCGGCCATGTTCCCGCAGGGTGTCAACCAGCGCCTTGGAGTCGCTGCCTGCCAACGTCACGATTTCCAGTTCAACCGGTTCCGAAGATATTTCCAGGAACGGCGAATGGGCTTCGCCCACCAGTCTTGCGCCCAACAACGGCTGCCATCGCTGCAACGCTGCCAATGCCTTGCGAATGGCCGCAGGATCCGGCTTTCCCGGCCCAAGCTCTATCGCCAGATTGACGTTGTAGGTGCCGATGTCCTGGGTCAATTGATGGGCAAAATACAGGGCTTCCTGGCCGCGATTGAAAAACATCCGCTCAATAACGGGTTCAAGCACACAAATCGCTTCCGTCGGGCGCTCGTGCCCGCCCGTCTGCTCGAGGAAATCACACACCTCACCCAAGGTATGGTCTTCGAAAAGAAACGACAGTGGGAGTTCAACACCGAAACGTTGTTCAACCAGCACAGTCATACGCACGGAATCCAGCGAGTCCAGGCCCAGCTGATGGACCCGCAGCTGGCGATCGAGTCGCCCGGTCCCGACACCGAAATGTTCCCGCAGCAGGTCGAAAAATGCTGTTTCCAGGCTCGGGTCTTTCGGGTCTTCCTGCGCTCGATCTGGTGGCCGTGTCGATTGAACCCGTGACCAATCGACTCGGGCGATCTTCGGCAGGCTACCCTCACGCATCGCCTCGCGTATGGCAGAACGCATGATTTTGCCGCTGGTGGTCTTCTGTATGCCGCCGGGCTTTACGAACAGCAGGCAGCACAACGGTATCTCCTCAGATTCCCAAATGGCGTGCCTGATCTGTTCCGCCAGGTCCGGCAGTTCAGCCTCTTTTCCGCCGGAGCGCAATCCGAGAACCAGCGCGATCGCCTCGCTACCCCCCTCCTCCAGCGAGAACGCCGCTGCCCCCAGAAGGCGCGGCGAGGTGGCCAGGGCAAGGGCTTCGATATCCTGCGGATAGATATTCCGGCCGTGATGGATGATCAGGTCCTTGCTTCTGCCGGTGATAAACAGTTCATCGTCCAGAAGAAACCCGAGATCCCCGGTACGCAGATAGGGTTGTCCCGTGCCGATGGACAATTGCGCACCGAAGGTTTGGGCGTTGTCCTCTTCCCGACGCCAGTAGCCGTGGCCAACGCTGGGTCCGCTCAGCCAGATTTCCCCGACGACTCCGGCTTGGCATACCTGGCCGGTCTGAGGTTCCACCACCCGTAGGGTTTGATCTTCGAAACTGCGTCCCGAACTGACCAGATCGCGCCCCGATTGTGAAGAAAGGCAGGGCACGGCACGGCCAAGGGCAAGCTGAGCCACGTCGAATCGCCGCACGACGGGAAATGCGCCAGGCTCGCCCCCGGAAACGATGAGCGTAGCCTCGGCGAGTCCGTAGTTCGGGTAATGGGCATCGGCGCGAAAACCGTGGAGAGCGAAGGTTTCGGCGAAGCGTTGCAGCGTCTCCACCCTGATGGGCTCAGCACCGTTGAAGGCCGTTTTCCAGCTCCTTAGATCGAGCCCGGCACGTTCTTCCGGCCTCGTCCTTTCCACGCACAAGTCAAAGGCGAAATTGGGAGCCCCGCTGGTGTGTCCGCCATACGCGCTGATGGCTCGCAGCCAACGGATCGGCTTCTGCAAAAACTTGAGGGGTGGCATCAGCACGGCATGACTACCGCAATAGAACGCCTGCAACATACCGGCCATCAAACCCATGTCGTGAAAGAAAGGCAGCCACGACACGATGGGCGTATCCACCGAGTTGTGGTGCGCCAACTTCAACAGGGACATATTGTGCAGCAGATTCCGGTGGCTTACACAAACTCCTTTGGGGATGGAGGTTGAGCCCGAGGTGTATTGAAGAAACGCGATGTCGTCCCCGCAAAGTGCCGGCGCCGACCATGACTCGCCTTCCCCATGAATCCTTTGCACATCCAGCCAATGCAGGGCCTTCAGCATTGGAAAAGCGCTCAAACCTTCGCCATGCACTTCCAGAAAGTGACCATCGGTAAGCACCATAGCGGGCTCGCAATCCTCGACGATACCCAGGACCCGCTGCAAACTCCTGGCCGAGCTTCCCGCCGGCGCCGGAACCGCAACAGTACCGGCATACAGGCAGGCCAGAAAAGCGACGATGAAGTCCACACCCTGTGGAAGCTGCAACAGCACGCGGTCTCCCGGCGCGGTCCGCTCGGCGATACGGCTCGCCAGGGCCCGGCACCGTCGATCCAGGCCGGCGTAGTCGAGGCGGTCACTGACGGTTTCTCCGTCAGCCAGAAAAAGGACGGCAAGTTGCCCTGGGGACTGGCGCACATGGTCACGCAACACGTCCACAAACGAGGCCCGTGGCTCCCGCGAATCTCGGCTACCGGGTTGCAGAATGGGCATTGTTATGGTTATCGCTTTGGTCTGACTACGAAGGTGATTTCTGTCAATCACCTAACACCCCGAGGCGGGACGCTGACCAATCCACCGCCAGACCCCGCCGGTAGTTCCGTTACCTAACAACCTGACTTAGCTCATAAGCAATCACTCTTCAAGATAAAAGCTGTCGACGCCACTGCTCCGCCAGGGGTCGGGCATAGTCGTAGGCCCTGGCGCTGATGGCCTCGCCCTGCTTGTGGGCGGAGACCGAGTAGTCGGTCAGCGGCGGTTGCAGATAGAGATCCGCAGCGTTTTTTACCTTGTGATATTGCGCGATGCCGCCAATCTGCGTCGCACGCATGAGTATCTCAAAAATATTAGGGATTTGCGTGGTTTCCGCAAAGGGATTGAGGCGGCGGTACATAACGGCCCAGCCTGACAGACCCCGCTGGGAACTGACATTGGTATGCAGATCCTCACTGGGGTTGACGTCGATCGCAATGATGCGCCCCCCTTCATTGTAGCGTTGCATGATGTCCACCGGCAGGTTGTTCACCAGACCGCCGTCCACCAACAGGTCGTCCCCCTCCACGAAAGGCGGAAACAGGCCGGGCGGCAGATTGCTTGCCAATACGGCATCCGCCAGCGGACCGGTATTGTGCACCCGTGTCTCGCCGCGACTCAGGTTGCAGGACACGCTGAAATAGCGATGCCAGAGATCTTCCACGGTGCTGTCACCAAACAGCCGCAGCAGACCGCTGGCGAACTTGCTGCCGTTGAGCAGTGAAACCGCCGGCAGGGTAAAATTCTCACCGGCTTTCACCAAATCCATGGTGTTGCGCAGTATTTCCTCTGGCGACCATTGCATGGCGCACTGCGCACCGATCAAGGCACCCATGCTGGTACCGCCAAGCATATCGATGGGAACACCGGCCTCCTGCAATGCCTTTATTGCGCCGATGTGGGCAAACCCGCGAGCGCCGCCGCCGCCCAGTACCAGCGCGATCGCCTTGCCTACCAGCACCCGCCCCAGGCGTTGAAAGTCGGCCGACTCCTGCATGCGCACATGGTGGTGCATAACGATGCGGCGGCGCAGCAGCCATGCCTTGGTATCGCGGGCAATTCGGGTGCCATCGGCATGCAGCAGAACCAGGCTCTTGCGCACGCCCATCAAGTTTTCTTCGTCGAGCACCTGCTCCTCATTACTACCCAGCTCGGGGCTGCCCCAGGCTGGCGCCACGAACAACACGTGGTCGGCCTGGCGCACACAACGCCGCGACCACTGGCTGGGACTGCGGTCCGCCGTATAGATGACGTAGTCGTACTCGAATTCCTGGCGATACAACCAGTTCAGCAACAGATGCGCCTGAGATGATCCGGGTTTGTTCTGACAGGCACCCGGCTCGCCGAGCATGCGATCACAGACCATGGACGTCAGAAAAAGCGTCTTGCCATGGACGGACAAGGCTGCCGCCAGTTGCTCGCCGAACTCGGCGATGGGCACATCCGGCGTGGTGGGAACAAGGGCGAAAGTGGTGGAAGTATTGTCGGGTCGTTTGTCCTCCAAGGCCCGATCCAGCCGTCCGATCAGGGATTGAGAGAGCAATTCCGTCACGGCCAGTGGGAATCGTTGCAACAGGCCCTCGATACGCGCCTTGGACAAACGCGCCACAATCGTGTCGCGCAAGGCGCGTATGTCTGCCGGATAGGCGCGACGACCCAACAGAGGAACGTCACCAATGATGGCGCCTGGGCCCTCTTCGCCGAACAAGGCATTGCGACGGCCACCCTCGCTGAACCACCGGCGCATACGGCCGTCCACAACGATATACAACGCGTCCGCCGACTCGCCGGAATGCACCAGGACCTCCCCGCGTGGAATCAGTACCAGTTCGGCCTCATGCTCCAGCGCCGCCAGCAACTCCGGCGATTGGGCGTTGAACGGTGGATTGAAACGCAGAAACAGAGCAAAACGCAGAATCTGCCAACGATCGTTGATTCGCTGAGCCAGTGTCTCTACATCGCCGGGGTATTGCTGGGCAAGCTCTGCGAGTTGGTCGATATCGAAAAAAACCAACGTACCGGACTCGGTGCAGCGAGCCGTGGCGAAGTGATGGCTGTAACCGGCCGTGGTTACCGCTCCGACTGCCTCTGGGGGGCCGACCGAACGGATCTCACGCTCATCTTCGTGTCGACGGACCGAAAGCGCGAGCCGACCGCTGTAAACCAGGTTCAGCCCGGTAATGGCCTGACCCTGTGCAAACACTACCTGGCCCGCCTCCATTTCATGCACCGTGGCGATTTCGGCCAACCGTTCCCAAAGTCGAACGGGCAAACTTTTGAAAAGCTCATTGGATTGGATAATTTCGAGAAACGACTCACCGGTCATGAGCCATGTCCGGTAGTGTGCCAATCGGTGCGAACCAAAGAATTACCCAATGGGACTCGTGGAATCATGAAAGAACTATTATGGAAGAAACCCGTGGTTACCCGAACCGACAATGAGGCGAGAGACAGGGGTATGCACCAGTGCGGCGGGCAGACCGATCCTGCGGTTTGCGGAGTACCGACGGTTCGATAGACGATACAGCGACGATAGGCCGTTACCTCGGCGGATGATAGCTTGTTTCGACCTGCCGCGGGAATCAGACTAAAAACACCGAATCGATACCCCTACCCCGAGAAAAGAGGAAAAAACGACGCGCGGGCAAAGCCCCTGCGCGGGATCCATGATATAGCACGCCCCAACCGTCCCAGGCACACAACGAGATACCAGCGGTATGTTCCACCAACCAATTCGCGGTGCGCTACGCAACAGCCACGAACTTCAGGCCGCCATTATTCGCCTGATCATTTGGATGTTTGCCCTCTCGTACATCGGCCTCGGTTGGCTATTGGACTATTACGATGTGGACGGCGCTTATTTTTTGTCTCTGTTCGGAATCTACCTGGCGGTGTTTACCTTCCTGCTGATTGACGTCTCCCGCAGGCCCAATCAACCAGGGCGAACCTACATTGCCCTGTTGATCGACGTCACCGCTTCCAGCCTCGCGATCTTTCTCACCCAGGAAGCCATCAGCCCCTTCTACCTGCTCTACATCTGGATATTTCAGTCCTACGGGACCCGTTTCGGCACCCGCCACCTGTACGTCTCGTCCCTGCTCAGCGTACTGGCCTATTCGCTGGTGCTGACAGCCCTGAATGAGTGGCAACGGCATCCCTTCGAAGCGGTTTTTTTCCTTTTCCTTCTGCTTGCCCTGCCTTGGTATCAACTGATTCTGTTGCGCAAGCTGCATCAGGCTCGCCAGGATGCACAGGCCGCCGACCGGGCAAAAAGCGAGTTTCTGGCGAATATGACCCACGAAATCCGCACCCCACTGAATGGCATCGTGGGCATGGCCACCCTCCTCGAAACGACAAGGCTGGACAAGGAGCAGCAAGGCTTCGTCAATTCTCTGCAGGCATCCGCCAAGCTGTTGCAAAACCTGATCGGGGACGTACTGGATCTGTCAAAAATCGATTCCGGGCAGTTGCTCATCGAGCACCGCCCCTATGATCTGCACGGCGCTGTCCGCGAGGTGACAACCGCCCTGGCCGCCAACGCCCATGCGAAGCAGTTGGATCTGGTCGTAGACATCGAAAATTCCGTGCCTGTCCGGGCGATCGGAGACGAAACCAGAGTTCGGCAGGTGCTCTACAACCTGCTGGGAAATGCCATCAAATTCACCTCGGTGGGCGAAGTGCTCGTTCGTTTGCGAGTACACGATGACGGCCAGCGGTCCTGGATTCAACTCTCCGTACACGACACCGGCATCGGCATTGCGGAAGACAAACTCGGCCACGTGTTCGATCGCTTCTGGCAAGCCGATCCATCGAATACGCGCAAACATGGCGGTACGGGACTGGGCACCACCATTGCCCACAATCTCATGCGATTAATGGATGGTCGAATGGAGGCGCAAAGCGCCGTTGGCGAAGGCAGCACATTCACCGCTTTCCTGCCTTTGAACCCGGCAACCACACAGCCGCAGCAACCCGTTTTCGACTTCCAGGGCAAGGAGGTAAGCCTCTTGGAGGCCAATGCAGCGGCCCGCAACGTACTCGGGCGCTATTGCACCAACCTCGGGCTTCTCTGCCATGCCGTTACCAGCGAGGATCAACTCTGGAGCACCCTGAACCTTGCCCCCTCAAGCCACCCCCTGCCCGACTACATCCTCATTTCTGACCATCCCGTGGGGCGCGATCTGTGCGATATTCAGGCGAGGCTGCGAGAGATGGGAGGACTGGACACGCGCTTGATCGTGTTGGGCTACAACGGCAGAATTCCGCAGTGCGACGGCCCCACGCCGGCCTTCCTGGCGAAGCCGGTGAGCGAACAGTCCCTAGGACTCATGCTCACCGAGCTGGAACAATCAGCGAAAGAAGATAACATCACGAGGTTGCCCACCCCGAAGCGACCGGGCCCCGATAGCAAACCCATATTGGTGGCGGAGGACGACGAAATTGGTGCCCGCGTCATCTACAACCTGCTGCTCAAGGAGGGTTATCGGGTGACGCTGGTTCGCGATGGACGCGCGGCCCTGGAGACCTTGCACAACGGTGGCCACTGCATGGCGATCATCGACATGCGCATGCCGGAAATGGACGGACTGGAGTTCACCCGCCGGCATCGCAAGCGCGAAAAAGATGCGCATCTGCCCATCATTGCGCTCACCGCCGATGCCTCGGCGCAGTCACGGGACGCCTGCCTGGCGGCCGGCATGGATGATTTTCTCACCAAACCTGTCGACAAGGACAAGCTTATGGAACTGATCCCCCGCTACCTGGGCTGATCAGGCTGCGGCCGTCTTATGCTGCTTATCCGCCGCCCGCGCATTCAGGGCATCCTGGCGGCGGGAAATTTCCACCACGCTCTTGCGCTGCACCAACTCGGCCAGCGTGATAGTGGTGAGAAAATCATAGATGCGTCGACTCAGATCAGTCCATAGATCGTGGGTCAGGCATCGGTTGCCGTGCTGACAGTTTTCCTTGCCCTCGCAACGCGTTACGTCGACTTTTTCATCCACGGCGCTAATCACGTCGGCGATACTGATGTCGGCGGCGGCACGGGCCAGGTGATAGCCGCCACCCGGTCCGCGTACACCCTTAACCAAACCCTGCTTGCGCAATTTCGCGAACAACTGCTCCAGATAAGACAAGGATATTCCCTGGCATTGCGAAATATCGGCCAAGGTAACGGGACGCTTTTTCTCGTGTATGGCCAGGTCCAGCATGGCGGTGACCGCGTAACGGCCCTTGGTTGACAACTTCATGATGAATCCTGCGATGCGTTGAACGGGAGTAATTCCCCACTTAAACACTGGGTTTTTTATACGTTAACCCAGTAAAACAGTCAACAATTTCATGAGAAATCACCTACTCTTTCTACCGTATTACGAAATGTCGTCCCTGGCGAGCCGCCTGCCCGGCTTGTATACGCATCCGAAACGACCCATATTTTCCAATCCCTATTTAAATTGTCGATGCCATGTCTGAAGAACCCAGCAATAGCAGCAGCGCAGGCGAATTGGCGGTAGCCGGCGACGTCCTGCCCGCCAATCTCTACATCATCCCCCTGTTCGAGCGGCCCTTCTTTCCCGCCCAGGCTCAACCCATCATCATTGATGAAGAGCCCTGGCTGGAAACCATCGAGGCCATCGGCGAGGCACCCCAGCAGGTTGCCGGCCTGCTGCTGATGAGCGGCGACCCCGGCGAAGAGCCAGGCGTTCGGCACTTCGCCGCCATGGGTACCATCGTGCGCATGCACGACCCCAAGCACAATGACGGCCGCGTCCACTTCATCGCCGAAGGGCTGCAACGCTTCCGCGTGGTTCGCTGGCTCAGCGACAAACCGCCCTACCTGGCCCAGGTCGAATACCCGGAAGAGCAAAAGCCCGAGGAATCCGACGAGTTGCGCGCCTACGCCATGGCGCTGATCAACACCATTCGCGAGTTGATCCCGCTAAACCCGCTTTACAGCGAGGAACTGAAGCATTTCCTCAAGCGATTCAGCCCCAATGAACCTTCCCTGCTGGCGGATTTTGCCGCCACCCTGTCGACAGCCCCGAAGAAGGATCTGCAAGCGGCTCTGGACGCCACCGACGTGCTGGAGCGCCTGGAAAAGGTGCTTTTGCTGACTAAAAAGGAGCTGGACGTCGTCAAGCTGCAAAGCCAGATCCGCGAGCGCGTCGAAGAGCAGATGAGCGAGCAGCAACGGCGCTTCTTCCTGCGCGAGCAGCTCAAGGTCATCCAACAGGAGCTGGGCATCTCCAAGGACGATCGCACCGCCGACCTGGACATCTTCCGTGAACGCCTGGAGGGTTTGGAACTCACCGAGCCTGCACAGGAACGCATCGACAGCGAGATGGACAAACTCTCGGTACTGGAGACCGGCTCACCGGAGTACGCCGTCACCCGCAACTACCTGGACGTGATCACCTCCCTGCCCTGGGGCAAGTGCTCCAAGGACAAGCTCGATCTGAAGCGGGCGCGAGAAATCCTGGATCGTGACCACGATGGCCTGGAGGACGTGAAGGACCGCATCATCGAATTCCTCGCCGTGGGCGCCACCCGCGGCGAGGTGGCCGGCTCCATCCTGCTGCTGGTCGGCCCGCCCGGCGTCGGCAAGACCTCCATCGGCCGTTCCGTGGCCGATGCCCTGGGACGGCAGTTCTATCGGTTCAGCGTCGGCGGTATGCGCGACGAGGCCGAGATCAAGGGCCACAGGCGCACCTACATCGGCGCCATGCCCGGCAAATTCATCCAGGCCATTCGCGAGGTCAAGGTCGCCAACCCGGTCATCATGCTCGACGAAATCGACAAGGTGGGCGCCTCCTACCACGGCGATCCTGCCTCCGCCCTTTTAGAAGTGCTGGATCCGGAGCAAAACAGCGAGTTTCTGGACCATTACCTGGATGTGCGCTTCGACCTGTCCAAGACATTGTTCATCTGTACCGCCAATCAACTGGACACCATTCCCAATCCCCTGCTGGACCGCATGGAGAACATACGCCTGTCCGGCTACATCGCCGCCGAAAAGCTGGCCATCGCCGAGCACCACCTATGGCCTCGCCAGCTCAAGCGTGCCGGCATCGCCAAGTCCAAGGTCAAGCTAAGCCGTGCCGCGCTGCGCCATTTGATCGAGGGCTACGCTCGCGAGGCCGGCGTTCGCCATCTGGAGCAATTGCTCGGCCGCATCATCCGCAAGGCCGCTGTAAAACTGCTGGAAGGCACCAAGACCCCCATCCGCGTGGGCTTGAAGGAGATCGAGGACTATCTGGGCAAGCCCTTGTTCCGCGACGAGAAACAACTCAAGGGGGTAGGCGTGGTCACCGGTCTGGCCTGGACCGCCATGGGCGGTGCCACCCTGTCAGTGGAGGCCAGCCTGATTCACACCAAGAATCGCGGTTTCAAACTCACCGGCAAGCTCGGCGAAGTCATGCGCGAGTCCGCGGAGATCGCCTACAGCTACGTCTCCGCCCATCTACGTGAATTCCACGGTGATCAGAAGTTCTTCGACGAGGCATTCGTCCATCTCCACGTTCCCGAAGGTGCCACTCCCAAGGACGGTCCCAGTGCCGGCGTGACCATGGCCACGGCGCTGTTATCCCTGGCCACCGGAAAGCGCATCGCCCGCCCCCTGGCCATGACCGGCGAACTTACCCTCACCGGGCACGTCTTTCCGGTAGGCGGGATCCGCGAAAAGGTGATCGCCGCGCGGCGCAGCAAGATCATGGAACTGATCCTTCCGGCCGCCAACCAGCGCGATTTCGACGAACTGCCCGAACACATCCGCGAAGGGGTAACGGTGCACTTCGCCGAACAATACAAAGACGTGGCCCAGGTGGTGTTTGGCCTATGAAGCGGTCAAACGGAACTTCCTCTGAAGTGACGAAGAGATAACGCTGCCGTTCCGCCAGGGAAGCGTATTTCCACCCTGGCCCCCAGGTTTACGGCATCCCTCATAATCGCCATACTACCGGGCGTTTTCCCGCCAGCGTCGCCACGCGGGGTTGCACGATTACAGGAGCACTGTCCATGAGCGAGACCAAACACTGCCGTCTGCTGATCCTCGGTTCCGGTCCGGCGGGTTACACCGCCGCGGTGTACGGAGCGCGCGCCAACCTCGATCCGGTGCTCATCACCGGTCTGGAGCAGGGCGGCCAATTGATGACCACCACCGAGGTGGATAACTGGCCCGGTGACGTTGAGGGTCTGCAAGGGCCGCAACTGATGGAGCGTATGCGTCAGCACGCCGAACGCTTCAATACCGAGATCGTCTTCGATCATATCCATACGACGGCGCTCAACGAAAAACCCATGCGCCTGGTGGGCGATTCCGGTACTTACACCTGCGATGCGCTGATCATCGCCACCGG
>JAGRGI010000075.1 GCA_020445565.1 Chromatiales bacterium | reverse complement strand
TGCGCGGCGCCGTCTCCATCGCCCGGCGCCTGCAAGACCCCCTGGCCGAGCTGGTAAAGATCGAACCCAAGTCCATCGGCGTGGGCCAGTATCAGCACGACGTTTCCCAGACTCAACTGGCCCGCAGCCTGGATGCGGTGGTGGAAGACTGCGTGAACGCCGTGGGCGTGGATGTGAACAGTGCCTCGGTGCCTTTGCTCTCGCGCATTTCCGGCCTCAACCGAACACTGGCCCGCAATATCGTCGCCTATCGGGATGAGCACGGTGCCTTTGACAGCCGCGGCGCCCTGAAGAAGGTTCCACGCCTGGGTGACAAGACTTTCGAACAGGCCGCCGGTTTCCTGCGCATCGCCGAGGCGGAAAATCCCCTGGATGGCTCTTCCGTGCACCCGGAAGCCTATCCGGTGGTGGAGCGCATCGCCGCCGTCAGCGGCAAGCCGATTCGCAGCCTGATCGGCGACCGGGACTTTCTCCGCCGGCTCGATCCGCGTCAGTTCACCGATGATCGTTTCGGCCTGCCCACCGTTACCGACATTCTCACCGAACTGGAAAAGCCCGGCCGCGATCCGCGCCCCGAATTCAAGACCGCGCGATTCCAGGAGGGCGTGGAAACCCTCAACGACCTGAAGCCCGACATGATATTGGAAGGCGTGGTCACCAACGTCACCAATTTTGGCGCCTTCGTGGACGTTGGCGTGCATCAGGACGGCTTGGTGCATATCTCCATGCTCTCCAACCGCTTCGTCAAGGACCCGCGAGAGGTGGTCAAGGCCGGCGACGTGGTCAAGGTGAAAGTGCTGGAGGTCGACCTGCAACGTAAACGCATCGGCCTGACCATGCGCCTGGACGAACCTTCCCAACGCAAGGCCGAGCCGGCTAGGGGCGATGCCCCGAAGCGGGCACCCCGGGCAGCGCCGGCCAAGGGCAAGCGCCCCGCCGGGCCGGCGGCCCGCCCGACTGCCAACACCGCCATGGGCTCCGCCCTGGCAGACGCCTTTGCCCGCGCCAAGGGCGGCAAATCCTGACCCCCCCCTCCCAAGCCGTCAAAAGCCGCAGCACCGGCTGCGGCTGATCGCCCGCATCTCCGCCTGAAGTTTTCTTCACGCCTGCCGCTAGTCCTCACGATGGTAAAACAGGAAAAGTTTCAACTGGTACGCACAGGATCCGGGAGGGGTCTTCACGGCAGTCTGGCATCACCGGACAGGGTGCCTGCTTTGCGAGACGGCGGGCTTTTTCCCTCTTTCAACCCATAAACGAGCGATAGCGGCTCAGGCCAGTTCGCAGCCAGGCAAAACCAGGTATCGGATCGCACTGCAAATCCGATAGATAGCCCTGTTTCCTCTGCGGAACTTGCCTGATCGCCCAGGCAGCCGAGGCAGGTGCTTGACACAGAGCGCCTTCCTGGGCGACAAGATTCCCGTCGGAGCGGAACATCGGCACAGATAACCGGTACTACGCATCCGAATGCCGCTCTCGCATAGTCGGTAATGTCACCACGAGGAGAGACCAGAAGTGCGTGCAGACATGTTGAACTCCGTTCTCAGTGAGCTGAACGGTACCTCCGCCGATATCGAAGCATCGGCGATTATTTCCACAGACGGGCTGATCATGGGGTCCCTGCTGCCGGCGGGGATGGACGAAGACCGGGTGGGCGCCATGAGCGCGGCCATGCTCTCATTGGGAGACCGAACGGCCAGCGAACTGGCCCGGGGCACCCTGGAACAGGTATTGGTCAAGGGAAACAAGGGATACATCCTGATGACCGGTGCCGGCGATGAAGCCGTGCTCACGGTCCTGGCCAAACCCGGCTCCAAACTGGGGCTGATCTTTCTTGACGTGAGACGGGCAGCCATGGCGATATCACGGGTCATCTGAGACCCAGGCAAGCTGGAGCAGCAGGGTGGATCGAGCAAAACTCGAAGACATGGACCCGGCCGACGTGCCGGATGCAAGCCGGGAGCTGGTGCTACAACTGTACGGCATCGGCGCACGCCGAGTGTGGGTCAGCGATAGGGAGGTCCCCTACCCTGACGGACGACTCATCGTCTCCACCACCGACACGGCAGGTATCATCACCCATTGCAACGCCTCTTTCGTAGAGATGTCCGGCTACGATCGCGACACGCTCGTTGGCTCACCGCACAGCATCCTGCGGCATCCCGACATGCCCGCCGCCGCCTTCCAACAGCTGTGGGACGAGGTCTCGGCAGGCAGGATCTGGCACGGCTACGTCAAGAACCTGCGCCGCGACGGTGCCTTTTATTGGGTGTACGCGACGGTGATCCCCAATGTGCGCGACGGTGCCATCAAGAGCTATACCTCAGTGCGGCGCAAGCCGTCGCGCCGCCGGGTCGAAGAGGCCGAGACCGCCTACCGACAGGCCCTGGCCCAGGAGGCGTCAGCATGAGTCCGGTGTATCAATTCACGGTAAGCCCGGACTTTCCCACCAAACGGATGTCGAGCTGGTTCATCCTGAACACCTGGCTGCAGAAGGCCACGGACCTGCACATCCATCTGGAGCTGTACCCGGATTTCGCCTCTCAGCGCCAGGCAATCCACGACGATGCCGTGGACCTGATCTACGCCAACCCCTTTGATGCCTCCATGCTTGTGCGTGAAAAGGGTTTCGTGCCGCTGCTGCGGCCGCAGGACAAGAGTGACGAATGTCTGGTCGCGGTCAAACAGGGCTCACCGATCCAGGCTGTCGAGGACCTCGCCCCAGGTTGCCGGGTAGCCAGCACCGAAGACCCGGACGTGAACCTGGTGGGCATGATGTTGCTGGAGCCTGCCGACCTGGATCGCCACAACACACAACCGGTGTCCGTGGACAGCTACCCCCTGGTTGCCAAGGCCCTGTTCAACGACGACGCGGACGTGGGCTTTTTTCTCGAAGATGCCTACAGTGAGCTGTCCAACCTGGTGCGTAAGGAACTGCGCGAGCTGGTACGCAGCCAGATCAGCGACATCACCCACGTATTGCTGAGCGGCCCACGCCTGACGGAACACCGGGAGCGGCTGATCCAGACCCTTTCGGCCATGCCCGGTGAGCCGAAGACCGCGGCCATGCTGGAAGAACTCGGCTTCAGCCGCTGGCAAGTCGTCGACCGGGAGGATACGGAATTCATGATCGATCTCATGGACGCCTTAATGGCCTGAGCGGGCTCAAAGGTCTCGCATGGCCAGATTCAACTCGCGTTCGATGCGTTTCTTGCTTTGCAAAAAGTGCAGAGTCTGTTTGGCATTGGGACGTGCGCCGACAAAGTCGATTCCGGTCAGATAGAGCGGGTAGCGCTCCCCGTTGCGACGCCGCGAGAGCAGGCAGCGGGCAGTGTCGAGGAACACCTTGCCGGATTCGCCGTCCTTGTCGAAACTGGCATCGCCACATTGCAGCCGAAACAGATCGTCCCCGGAACCGTTGCCACGCAGGGTAGCGGCCACTTCCAGCATATCGCGCACACTGCCTGGCACGGGCGGAACACGGGGCTCCAGCTCAAACCCCCCGCGACCGTCGGCCTCGACGCGGTGGAAAGTGGGCTCTTCACGTTCCAGTCCGGCCAATGCATTGCGGCTGGCGATACTCGCAAAGAAGCGATCAAACTGCGCCAGCAGACTGTCTTCACGGTGGAATTCCACCCGCTGAAAGAACAGCGAGCCCAACTCGTCGAGCACATAGGTCTCCGCCCAGGCGCCCTGAAGGCGGTAGAACACCTGCACCACACCCGGCCTCTCCATGCGGTAGATCACCGGGAGCGGTGAGTTGGCCAGGGCATGACGGTCAAACACCAGGCGCCGATGGGATTTGCGCGGTGCCGCCAGCTCTTCCAACAATTCCGGGTACTCGCCCAGTTCCCGCCAACCCAGGGCGCCGTCGAAATCGGCCAGCAGAAACAGGGACTGACCGACCTCAAGCAAGTAGTGGGTGTCCTGCCCACGGGGAGCCTGCTGAAAGGCGCTCTGCAGATCCCTCAAGAGTTCGCCGACCCGCTGCTGCACCAGCGGTCCGCAGGCCAGGGCGTCGCCAAACACCTTCACCAGCGGCAATTCATCCCGGCCGTCGGCGTTGCCCAATTCGGCATACAGCTCGCAGACCACGTCGAGAACGGCGTTGGGACCTTGCTCATGTACCACCCGCATCTCGCCCCAGGAATTGCCCACGACGGTGTCGAAACGAAGGGCAAGATTCTCCTTGCGGCCACCAAAGCTGAAGGCATCCGAACGGTTGCTGGTGAGCAATTGTCCGCGGCGGCTGTAGCGTTCCAGCGGGTCAACACCCAGGTTGACGAACAGCCAGGCCCAGCGGGGAACCGGGGCTCGCGACCAAGCATCCTCTTCGCCGCCAGCCGGCAGCCCGGCGCTGAGGCCCTCGCGCAACTGCTCGGCCAGGGCGCGGAGCTGTTGGGTGTCGAAATGCGGTAATTCGGTCTGCAGGAACAGGCGCGTGCGCCCATCCATGGCGCCGTTGAGCGCTGCCCATAACAGGGCCTCCAGGGGACCGCCGGCCTTGTTGAGCAGACGATGCAGGTCACGAGGAGAACCGGAGTCCGGCCGTCCCCGCATCAGCAGACAGGGCTGTGCCGGGTCCTGTTCCTCCAGACGGATCAGGGTGATTTCCGCCTCCTGAGGTTGCTCGGAAATACCGGGATTGATTCTCAGGATCTTGCCCGGCTCATCGGTGGTGAGAGAACGCAGTTGCCTTCCCAGCAAGGTCAGCACGCGCGCCGAGCCGGTGTCTTCATTGAGGTGGCGACGATGGAATGCGGTAAGAAGCTTATGGGCCCGGCGCAGTTCGCCATACAGGGCGCCGGTCATGCGCAAGACCTCATCGAGCTTCCATTCTGCCCGCCGGTCCAGAAAATCCAACCGGCGGCTACCCCACCCCCAAGCCTGCACAAGCGAGTCCATGGATCGACGGCGCCAATCGGCCTTGGCGCCGATTTCACCGAGTTTGACCTCGGACAGGAAGTACATTGCCTGCCGCAGCAGTTCCAGGCGTTCACCCTCGTCACGCCGCTCCAGGTACTCGGCGCCGATGCTGTAGGTCTGGTAACTGCGGTCGGCGAAACTCACCTCCAGGCGTTTGTCGAAAACCAGGCGCTTGACGCGCTGACAGGTATGCTGAAACTTGGGGTAGGCCACCATCCAGGCTTCACACACCACCAACCGGGCGAACTCGGTCAATGGGCTCTGCATGGCCCGACGCACGACGCCCACGCTGTACCAAAACAGATCCTTGGCAGAGGGCGGGCTTGGAGCACCAAAATCCAGCAATTCCTTCGGGTCCAGGCCGACACTCGCACACTGCTCCGGCGCAAGGTCGTCGGGCAGCAGCCACCAGGCCGGTAGCCGGCCGCCCAGCCACACGCCGGTGGAATAGAAGGTCTCGCGGTCCTCCTCATAGGCGATTTCCGCACGCAGCAGATCCCCCTCCCCGTTACCTATCGTCTGAGCCTCCAGACGGTGAAAATGGAGAGTGAGATTCATTCGCTCGGCGAATTGGGTTATGGCCTGAACCTTCTGCCCAAAACCATTCCGCTGCTCTTCGCCAAGTCCCGGGCGAGTGCATACCCACAGATCCAGCCGGTTGGAATTACAGCGCTCCAGGGCGCCGAAACCGCTGCACAGGTAGAGCGCTTGAATATCCGCCCGACCGCCGCCTTTCACCGGCACCTTGCCGATCAGCCTTCCGAGCGCCTGTTCCGCCTCATCGCCGGGCTCGTAGCCAAGCAGACCGTAGACGGCCTCGCGCTCACGATAACCAGGCAGTCGCGAATGGTTCAGATGAAACAGTGCGGGAAGGACACGCAGAAAATCCCTTTGACGGGGATTGAGGTCGGTGAAAACCCGCTGCATCCGGGTGTTGTTGAGGGCGAAGAATCTCGCCTTGCGGCCCTCGGCGTCGCCGTCGGACGCATCCGCTCCGTGCTTGGCCGACGTCGGCTTTCGATGCATCGCCGGACGGCTTTCAGGCATGGGCGAGCGCTGCGTTGGCGAGACTCTCTTCCACTTTCAGGGTCAGGCTGTTGACGTCGTCTCCACGCACCCACTCAGATACGCCAAAACGCACGGAAAAGATGATTTCCCGACCGTCCTCATCGATAAGCTGCAAATCACGCAGACCCCGCCGCAACTTCGATACCAACGCCACGGTGTCCTTGGCGTGGGTCTCCGGCAAGATGAGCATGAAACGACGGTCTTCCATGCGCGCAATGAGATCAGCCCAGCGCAGCTGATCTTTCAAGGTGCCACTGATGGCCCGCACGGAGTATTCGGAAAGCTCCGTCGGCGCACCCTCATCCACATCGTAGGGACTATCGAGGCTGACCTGAATCAGACTGAAGGGATTGCCGTAGCGGCGACTGCGGGTTACCTGGCTCTCCAGCATGTGCAGCATCGCGGTGCGCCCCATCAGCCCGGTGATGGGATCGACAGGGCGCAGGTCGTCGACCTGAGAACGAAGCCGGTCGCGTTGACGTCGCAGGCCGACGATTTCACTGATGTCCAGGTAGTAATGCAGCCGCGCGCCCTGCTCCTGGCCAGGCAGCGGCAGCGACCAGCAGCGCAGCCACAGGTCCGGTTCGCCACTGCGACGCAGACGGACCGTTTCATGGGGCTCAAACAAATAGCCCAGGCGCTCTTCACCGAGAGAGGTGCGGTCATGACCGAGCAAGTGCTCCGCCGGCAATCCGGAATACTGCGCCAATACGGTGTTCACGCCTTGGATGCGTCCCTCACCGTCGAGTACCGCGACCCCCAAGGGACACAGATCGAGCATCGGGCCGACACACAAGGCTTCGAGTTGGGTCATGGAGTTCCTCCGCCGAATCGTCGATTGCCGCGGGACTTGCAGACAGTGTTGATGCGGCCCGCGCGGCTATCACGTCAACGGACGGACAGGGGCAAAACTTTAGCGGCGATAGCGCCACAGCGGTGGACCAGAGGATGATTTCCGGCCCGATTTCTGCTTACCGAAAGCCCGTACCGGAAGGTGTATACTCTGGGTTCAATCGGCTTTCCGGCCGCCAGGAAAGAGGGAGTTTCACTATGCGACTCGCCAAGTTCAATACCAACGGCAACGCTCTGCGCGGCGCCGATTGGGGGCCGGGCGAACCCTTATGGAAGCGGGCGCCGACGCGGGACGCCGATGGTCACTGCGTCAGCGATTTCATGATGCTGATACCCAAACTGCGCGAGCGGCCGCAAGGATATGTCCGGGGAGTCATGAACAGTATCCAAAGGGTATTCGATGCCTATGGAGAGCGCGTGCTGTTTGCCGACCTCAACCTCAAGCTCAATGTGTTGTGGGTCAGCGTGCGCCCGATACCGGGGATTTGCCTGGAGATGGCGGCTGCAATAAAGACGCAGGTGCCTGAAGCCGTATTGGTGGCTTCGCGTGCCGAGGCCATGTGGGCGGAAAGGAGCCGAAGCGCCAAGAGGCGGCGCCGCTGACGGACAAGCCTGGCCTACCCCGTCAAACTCAGCGGCTGACGCAGGCCAGCACCTCGACTGCGTCCTCCGCCGCCCTGTCCAACACCGCCAAACGCCCCAGATAGGCACGCAAGGCATCGGGCAGCAGAGCCTCATCGCCATTCGGCTCCAGCCGCGCCAGCATCCCCAGGGCGATGCGCTCGGCCTGTAGTTCCACCTCCAGCAATTGCTCCCGCAATGCACGCTGTTCGCCTCTGGGAACGCCATCGACCGCCAGCTTCCAATCGACGCGCAGCCCGCGCAGAGGCCGCAGGATACGCTCGCGCACCGCGTCAAGACGGCAATGCGCGGCCCACAGTTCGCGCTCACCCGCGGGCCTTTGCTCATGCCAACGCCAACAGGCATATAGCAGCACGGCCACGTCCGCCCCAAAATCGTTTTGCAGGGTAAGACATGCCTCTGCGACACGTTCCCGGCCATACAGGGCGACGGCATAGCGCCAAAGTTCGTCGCCGCTCGATTTTGTCGAAGGACTCATTTGTCAGTATCCCTGGGCGCTGGTAAACCCTAACGTTGCGTGAGTTTTCGGATGCAACGTTAGGGTACACTTGCGCCCCATGCTCCAACTTGAAAACCTCGTTCTACTTCGCGACGGCCGCCCCCTGCTGGAAGGCGCCGATCTGACGGTCCACCCCGGTCAACGGGTCGGCGTGGTAGGCAGCAACGGCTGCGGAAAATCCAGTCTGTTCGCGCTGCTGCAAGGCCGCCTGCATGCCGATCAAGGCAACCTGCGCCTTCCCGAGCAATGGGTGATCGCCAGCGTGGCTCAGGAAACGCCCTCCACGCAACGCTCCGCCCTGGAGTTCGTGCTAGACGGCGATGCGGAACTGCGCGATGTGGAGCGGGCACTGGCCGAGGCCGAGCGCGCTCACGATGGCACCGCCATTGCCCATCTGCATGATCGTTACGCCGCCATCGACGGTTACGACGCGGCCCGCCGCGCCACCCTGCTGATCCACGGCCTGGGCTTTGATCCGGGCGCGGAGCACCAGCCTGTCAGCAGTTTTTCCGGTGGATGGCGCATGCGCCTGAATCTGGCCCGTGCCCTGATGTGCCGTTCCGATCTGCTGTTGCTGGACGAACCCACCAACCATCTGGACCTGGACGCGGTGTTGTGGCTGGAAGGCTGGTTGCGCCGTTACCCCGGCACCTTACTACTGATCTCCCATGACCGCGAATTTCTCGATGGCGTGGTGGACCGTATCGTCCATTTCGAAGAACGACGCCTGATCGGCTACCGGGGCAATTACAGTCAGTTCGAGGGCCTGCGGGCGGAACGCATTGCCCAGCAGGCCCAGGCCGCCGCCCGTCAAGCGCGCGAAATCGCCCATATTCAGTCCTTCGTGGACCGCTTTCGCGCCAAGGCCACCAAGGCACGTCAGGCCCAGAGCCGGCTCAAGGCCCTGGAACGTATGCAGACCATTGCCGCCGTGCATGTCGAATCGCCGTTCCAGTTTGAGTTCCCGGACCCTGGTCGCTGCGGCAGCCCGCTGCTGCACCTGGAAAAGGCCACCATCGGCTATCCCGACAAGGAGGTGTTGCAAACCGTAACCCTGAACCTGTCGCCGGGCGATCGTATCGGGTTGCTGGGCCGCAACGGCGCCGGCAAATCGACTTTGGTTAAAACCCTTACCGGTGATTTGCCCTTGCTCGGCGGCGTGAGCACCGAGGCCAAGGGCCTGCGCATCGGCTATTTCGCCCAGCATCAATTGGAACAACTGGACCCGGAGGCCGGCGGACTCACCCACCTGCAACGTCTTTCCCCCGAGGCCAGCGAGCAAAGCCTGCGCAACTTCCTTGGCGGATTCGCCTTCGCGAGTGACCACGCCCTGCGCCCGACGCGGGGCTTTTCCGGCGGCGAGAAGGCACGCCTGGCCCTGGCGCTGCTGGTCTGGCAGAAACCCCATCTGCTGCTGCTGGACGAGCCCACCAACCACTTGGACATGGGCATGCGCGATGCGCTTGCCATGGCCCTGCAGGGCTTCGAGGGAGCCGTCGTATTGGTTTCCCACGATCGCTACCTGCTCAAGGCCACCACCGACACCTGGCTGTTGGTGGACGGGGGCCGGGTGCAGCCCTTCGAGGGCGATCTGGATGAATATCGTCAATGGCTACTGAGCAGCCTGCGGGCCGAGGAAGATCCGCCGCAAACCGCGGACAGCAACACGAGTGCGCCAATCGATCGCAAGGAGAAGCGCCGCGAAGATGCCCGCCAGCGGGAAATGCGCCGTCCGCTGCTCAACAAGCTAAAGAAGCTCGAATCCGAGATGGGACGCCTGCAAGCCGAATTGGCCGAGTTGGAAACCGCCCTGGCCGACTCCGCGCTTTACGAACCGGGCAACAAGGAACGTCTGCAACAACGCTTGATGAAACAGGCCGAGGTACGCGCCGCCCTGGAGAAGGCCGAGGAGGATTGGCTGGAAATCAGCGAGGCCCTGGAAGAGTCGGATTGAACAGCTAGCCGGTTAAGGGAAAAGCTCAGGCGGCACTCGCGTGGTGTTCGGACCAGCGCACCGCCTCGTCCCTGTCCATGAAGCGATCGCCGAGCAAAAAACCGGCAACGATGTTTTCGCAAACAGACAGCACCGAGCCGTCCGAGCCACGCTCCACCACCAGATCCTGTGGCAAACCGTCCAACAGATGCATGGGCGCGGGCCTGCCGTCAGCAAACCGTGAAACAAAGACCCGGCCGCTGTGGCTGTCCCTGAACCCCGGTACCAACCCCAAAGACTGGGTTTCCGCACTGGTCCCGCCACGACCGCAAAAGTCGTCGCTTTGATGCTTCAGTTCGTCCCTGGTCAAACCCGGCTTACAGTCGCAATCTGCCGACGCGTGTTGATCTTGCGTGCACATGATGGAAATCCCCCCCGACAAAGGAGTACACCAATGCTTGCTATCCTCTACCCATACGAAGCATAGGCTGTGCCATCGAATCGGTAAGCAATAAATTGATCTCGCAACAATCATTGTCATTTCTGCCCTGGAGCGCTATGAGCGCCCTCACTAATACCTACGTACACCGAGCAGGAACCGTTGCGCCCCCGCAGCCCGTGGCCAAAACTTGCCGAAGCTGCTGCACCCTCGGCACAAACCCGCCGGCCTGGGCTGACAGATTCGTCACATAATGCCAACTGCGTCACAATTCGATCGATGACTATTTCTTTAACACCGCCGAATTTGGGCGTATTCCTCGATTTCGAGTCTCTGCATCCGCAAGATCTCGACAGTTCCGCCTTGTGCGATACCCTACCCGAGTGGCGTCTGTATCCGCGCACCGATCCGGCACAGGTGGCCGAACGAATACGCGGCGCCCAAGTGGTGGTCAGTAACAAGGTGCTGCTCAACCGTGCCGTTCTGGCGGCCGCGACGGACCTGCGCCTGATTTGCGTTGCCGCCACGGGCACAAACAATATCGACCTGGAGGCCGCCGCCGAACGCGGCATCGCGGTGCGCAACGTCACCGGCTATGCCACACCGTCGGTAGTGCAACACGTCTTTGCGCTTGTCCTCAGCCTGACCACCCGACTGGACGATTACCGTCGCGCCGCCCATGACGGCCGCTGGGCCGCCAGTCCCCAGTTCTGCCTGCTGGATTTTCCATTCACTGAACTGTCGGGCAAGACACTGGGCATCATCGGCTGGGGCGAACTCGGCCAGGGAGTCGCCCAGGTTGCGGAAGCCTTTGGCATGAAGGTACGGATAGCGGAGCGGCGCGGCCAGCCTCCCAGAGACGGGCGCACCGCGTTCGAGCAGGTCTTGCGCAAGGCGGATGTCCTCAGCCTGCACTGCCCGCTTACCGCAGAAACCCACAATCTCATCGGACAGGCGGAATTGGAAATCATGAAACCCTCCGCCCTGCTGATCAACACCGCCCGTGGGGGCATCGTCAACGAAACCGATCTGGCGCATGCCCTGCGCAAGGGCTCGATCGGCGGCGCCGGCTTCGACGTTCTCACCCAGGAACCCCCGGTCACCCCCAATCCCCTGCTCGATGCCAATCTTCCGAATTTCATCCTTACGCCCCACTGCGCCTGGGGCAGTCGCGAATCGCGCCAGCGCCTGCTGGATGGCGTGGCGGGCAACGTACGCGGGTTCCTTTCCTGAGCCGGCACTGGAAAGCGGCCCCACATGCGGGTAGGCTTCGGCCAGGCAACGACAGGAAGGAATAGTGCGATCCATGAAAACGCTTGGCAGAGCGCTCGAACGCAGGTGGTATCGATGGGGCAAACCTGCGCTCCAATCCCTAAAACGCCCGGGGCAGCATCCCGGTTTGCATGTGTTCGTCGCCGGCAGCCAACGCTCCGGCACCAACATGGTTATGGAGTTGCTGGAACTCAGCACGCAAACCGATGTGTATCATGAGCACGACGGTCGCGCCTTCGACAACTACCACATGCGCGACGAGGCCACCATCCGCCGTTTGGTCGACGCAAGCCGCGCAGAGGTCTTTATCATCAAGGCGCTGCTGGAAGCCGACCGCATGCGCGATTTCCTCGATGCCTATCCGCCGTCGAAGGGTCTGTGGATCGTCCGCAGGGTGGACGACATGGTCAACTCCATGTTGATCTCGTTTCGCAACATGGCCAACCAGGCCAGGCGCATACTGACCGGCACCGACGAGTGGTTTGCCGATGGCATGTCCGAGCACACCAGAACGGTGGTGGAGCAACTGGTAAAGGACGACATTTCCGACGCCTCCGCCTCCGCCCTGCAATGGTATTACCGCAATGCCCTGTACTTCGACAAGGGCATGGACAAGGACGAACGCATTCTGCTTGTTCCCTACGAGCGGCTGATTTTTCACCCGGACCAGGAATTCCGTCGGATCTGCGAATTTCTCGGCATCGACTACTCACCCAGATTCATTAAAGGCATCCGGTCGTCGTCCTTCCGCAAGCGCCCGCCGCCTGAAATCGACCCAGACATCCGCGCCACCTGCGAGCAAATGTGGGGACGCTTTCGTGAGCTGGACCCGAAATTTCCAGAGATGAGTTGACCGGGAAGACCGGAACACAGCGGTTTGAGATGTGCTTGCCGGGCGGGAAATGAAAAGGGCCGATCCGGCTTCCCGATATCGGCCCCAATACCTTCATTTTATGGTGGCTATGGGTGGATTCGAACCACCGACATCAGCATTATGAGTGCTGCGCTCTAACCAGCTGAGCTACATAGC
>JAGRGI010000074.1 GCA_020445565.1 Chromatiales bacterium | reverse complement strand
GACCAGGTGATGTATTACCGCGAGGACAAAAAGGGTCAGATCCTGGAGGAGGGTATCAACGAAGCGGGTGCCTTTGCCTCCTGGATCGCCGCCGGCAGTGCCTATTCCAGCCACGGGATCAATATGATTCCGTTCTACATCTTCTATTCCATGTTCGGCTTCCAGCGCATCGGCGATCTGGCCTGGGCCGCTGGCGACATGCAGGTGCGCGGTTTTCTCATGGGCGGCACCGCCGGACGTACCACCCTGGCCGGCGAGGGCCTGCAACACCAGGACGGCCACAGCCTGCTGACTGCCGCCACCATACCCAATTGCGTGGCCTACGACCCGACCTTTGCCTATGAGCTGGCGGTGATCATCCATGACGGTCTGCGCCGGATGTATCAAAACCAGGAGCACGTCTTTTACTACATCACGGTGATGAACGAGAACTACACCCACCCGGCCATGCCGGAAGGGGCCGAGGCGGGGATCGTCAAGGGCATGTACCTGTTCCGCGATGGTGGCCATAAGAAAAGGAAGGTTCAGCTCATGGGCAGTGGCACCATCCTGCGGGAGGTGATCGCGGCCGCCGACATGCTCAAGGAGGATTTCGATGTCGCTGCCGACATCTGGAGCGCGACCAGTTTCAACGAGCTGCGCCGCGAAGGTCTGGACGCGGAACGCTGGAACACCCTGCATCCGGAGGAAGAACCCCGCGTCAGCTATGTCACGGAATGTCTTGAGGGTCGGGCAGGTCCGGTAATTGCCGCCACGGATTACATGAAGACCTATGCCGATCAGATTCGCCCCTTCGTTCCGCAGAACTATAAGGTGCTGGGTACGGATGGCTTTGGCCGAAGCGACCGGCGCAGCAAGCTGCGCGAGTTCTTCGAAGTGGATCGACGCTACGTGGCGGTTGCCGCGCTTGCAGCCTTGGCTGACGAGGGTACGTTGGACCCGGCGGTCGTGACACAGGCCATTGAGAAATATGGCATCGACCCCAACAAGCCCAACCCGCTGATGGTCTGACCGAGCGGTCGTCGTACAACAGCCTAGAATCCGCGACCCGGCAGGGGCGCGCTGCGGAGGAAAAAGAGTGGCAACGGTTCAAGACGTATTGCTTCCCGACATTGGCGATTTCGACGCGGTCGAGGTCATCGAAATGTTGGTGGGGCCCGGCGACACCGTCGCGAAGGACGACTCCCTGCTTACGCTGGAAAGCGACAAGGCGACCATGGAGATCCCTTCGCCGTTCAGCGGCGTGATTCAGGAGCTGAAGGTGGGTGTCGGTGACAAGGTCAGCAAGGGGGCTCTGATTCTGGTGATGGAGACCGAAGAAGAGGACGTGTCTTCTCCGCCGGCGCCTCCACCCGAACCCGCTCCGAAACCGGAGCCGGCGGCACCTCCTCCCGCACCGCCCGCAGTCAAGTCCGTCGAGAGCGGTCTTGCCCCTGGCGAGAAGGCGCCTTCATTGCCGCCGGTGAGGGCGGGTGGCGACGACAGTCCCGCCGGTCGGCCCCACGCGGCACCGGGTGTGCGTCGCTTTGCCCGTGAACTGGGTGTGGATCTTTACAACGTCAAGGGTACCGGTCCCAAGGGGCGCATACGTAAGGAGGACGTGCAGTCTTTCGTGAAGACGGCCCTGTCCCGGCCGCAGGCGGCGGCGCCATCGGCCGGCGGTTTCGCCTTGCCGCAGGCGCCGGTGGTGGATTTCTCCAAGTTCGGCGATACCGAGGTGCGTCCGCTCAGCCGCATCAAGAAGATCTCCGGCGTCCATTTGCATCGCTCCTGGCTCACGATTCCCCACGTCACCCAGTTCGACGAGGCGGAAATCACCGAGATGGAGGCGTTTCGCCAGTCCTTGAAGGGCGAGGCCGCCGCCAAGGGGCTGCGTGTCACGCCCCTGGTGTTTCTGCTCAAGGCCGCGGTGGCCGCTCTACGCCAGTATCCCGAGTTCAATGCCTCGCTGGATTCCAGTGGCGAAAACCTGATTCTGAAGAAGTACTTCAATATCGGTGTGGCCGTGGATACGCCGGAGGGGTTGGTGGTGCCGGTGATTCGCGACGTGGA
>JAGRGI010000073.1 GCA_020445565.1 Chromatiales bacterium | reverse complement strand
CGAGATTCGCACGCCGATGAACGCCGTGATCGGATTGGGACAATTGCTACTCGATACCGAGTTGAATTCTACCCAGCGTGAGTATCTTGACACCCTGCAAATAGCATCGAAATCCCTGCTCGGGATACTCAACGCCATCCTCGATTATTCCAAGATCGAGGCTGGTTGCATGGAATTGGAGTTGGCTGATTTTTCTCTTGACGAAGTATTGGAAAATACCGCAAAGCTGTTCGCCCGTTCAGCCGCGGAGCACGGAGTGGCGTTGGTTACGGAGCGTTCGCCGGGCGTGCCCGATCTGGTACGGGGAGATTCGGTTCGCTTGGCGCAGATTCTCAATAATCTGGTGGGCAATGCCGTGAAATTCACCGATGAGGGTGAAATCCACGTCAGTGTGGAAATGGGGGAGCAAAACAACAGCGGTGTGGCGCTGAACTTCAGTGTCAGTGATACCGGAATCGGCATCGACCCCGGACAGATCGAAGCACTGTTCCAGCCGTTTACACAGGCCGACGGTTCGATAACCCGAACCCACGGTGGTACCGGTCTGGGTCTGGCGATTTGCGCCAGTCTGGTCGAAATGATGGGCGGCGAACTTTCCGTTGAAAGCGAGCCCGGCACAGGAAGCGTATTTCATTTTACTGTGCACCTGTCGCGGGCACTGAAAGAGATTGATCTTCAGACCAATCGACGCCTCAAGGCCATGCGGACCTTGGCTGTGGACGACAATCGAATGGCACTGGAGAATTTGGAAAACATTCTGCGCGGTTGGGATTTCGTCGTCACGACGGCGAGCAGCGCAGAGCAGGCCCTGAAAATGCTCAAACAGGCATCCGACAGGGGTCAGCCCATCGAATTGCTGCTGGTGGATTGGCGCATGCCGGAAATGAACGGTATTGAACTGATCCGCAGAGTAAGGGAATGGACTGAACATGGCCAGATCGTCGCTCCCGGCCGTGTTGTCATGCTGGCGGATCACAGCCGCAACAGGCCCAGCCAATTCGCGGGCGGGACACGGCCCGATGCAATAATGGAAAAACCGATTACCGCGTTCCGCGTCTTCGAAACACTACTTGCCCTGCAACAGCGTGCGCCGTTTCAACCCGCTTCCGAACACAGCCGTATCGCGGAGCTGTTCGAACTGACACGTCCCGTTCATGGCGCCAGAATTCTGTTGGTGGAGGATAACCTGACCAATCAGTTGGTGGCCAAGCAGCTCCTGGCAAAACTGGGAGTGCAGGTACAGGTGGCTCACCATGGCAGGGAAGCCGTGCACAAGGTCAATCTCGGTGATTTCGATCTGATATTCATGGATTTGCAAATGCCGGTCATGGACGGTTTCGAGGCGACCCGGGCGATTCGGGAGACAGCCAAGGGTCGCGATATGCCCATCATTGCCATGACGGCGGCGGCTATGCTCAAAGACCGGGAGGCCAGCGAGGCAGCGGGTATGAATGCCCATCTGGCTAAACCTTTCGAGCTTTCGCAACTGGCTGAAATTTTGTTGGAATGGATCCCACCACTGGTGGATAGAAAGTCGCCGATGATTGCAGCTGCTCCAGACTCGATGCCGGAGCGGCCGTCGCAGCCGTTTGAGCTGGCGGGGCTTGATCTGGGTACCGCTGTGGCCCGAATGGACGGGGACTGGGAGCTCATGCGGACGGTACTGCGCAGCTTCCACAACGATTTCAACGACGCCTCCAGCCGCCTCGGTGATGCCCTGTCCACGGGTGATTACGTCGCCGCCCGGTGCCTGGTGCATACGATCAAGGGTTTATCCAACAGCATCGGCGCCGTTGAACTGGGGGCCGTTTCCAGCGAACTGGAAGTCGAATTGGACAGGCGGAACAGCGCTTCAAAGCCCCGTTTTGACCGCGTCCTGGCGGCAGTGATGGCGGCTGTCGGCAGCCTTGATCGCAGGCGGGGCGGGGTCTCATCCGAAACGGATACGAATGCCCTGCAGATCCAGATGACGGAACTCAAGGCGTACCTGGAATCGGCCGTGATCGTCCCCCTCGCTCAGCGCGAGAGAATTCGCAACTCACTGGACGGCAAAGTGGACGATGAATTGATTGAGAAACTGCTCGATCAGATCGGCCAACTCCGTTATGCGGAAGCCTTGATCAGTTTGCGCGAAGTTTGCCGTCGATTGGAGCCCGATATGACGTGCTGATCCACAACTCCACCTGGGGGAACTCGAGCCGGAAGTTTTTGCTTCGGCGAAGTCAGCGCAGGTTTGCCACCAGGCGGGCAAGGCTCTGGTCCGTTGAACTCTCCGTGTCGATGATCCAGGTGGCGGCTTGCTCCTGCGATGCGAGCTCCACATAGCTTTGTTGTTGCTGCTTCAGGACATCACGGGTCGCCTCCGATGCGTCCCGGGTGCGATCGTCGATCCGTGCAGCCAGGGTGGAAGGGCCGGCCCGACAGGCCACGATACGAAATTCAAGTTTCATGGTATCGGCGAGTGCCCGAAACTGCTGCCGGTGGGCGGCGTTCAGGAAGGAGGCGTCGACGATGACGGAAAAGCCCAGGGACAGGAGTGCACCCGTGAGTTTCGCCAGATGTTCGTAGGTTCGGTTTGTCTGCTGGTCGGAATAGAGATCGTCTGTCAGGGAGGAATGGCTTTTCTCCAGGGGCGCCAGTCCGGCCAATCGTTTGCGCTCCACATCGGAGCGTAGCCGGATTGCACCGAGCTGCTCCATGAGTCTGGTGGAGACGAAGGTCTTGCCGCTGCCCGAAAGGCCGTGGGTGATGGCCAGGAATGCCCGGTGTGGCCGTGTCTTTTGTCGGGCATAGTCCACGTAGCCGTGGAACTGTTGCAGGGCAGTCTCTCTGTCCTGAATCTGAACCACCCGAAGCGCGGCAACCTTGGCGCGAACCAACGCCCGGTAGACCAGATAGAAGTCCAACAGCCCAAGGCCCGCGTGGTCGCCGGTTTCGTCCAGATAGGCATTGAGGAAGCGCCAACCCAGGTCTGCCCGGCCTCTTTCCTCCAGGTCCATGAACAGGAACGCGACTTCGCTGATGGTATCGATCCAGCGCAGAGCCGCAGAGAACTCGATGCCGTCAAAAGCCATCATCCGACCCTCTTTGAGCAACATATTGCCCAGGTGCAGATCGCCATGGCATTCGCGGATGAAACCTTGTTCGCGGCGCTGGTCCAGGCGCGGGTGAAGCTCTGCGAATCGATTTTCGCTCCAGTCGTGCAGATCCGTCGGGACGGCGGCTTGACCCAGCGCGCGGGCGATCTGCTCGAAGTTTTCCATGACCGGCCGGTAGATGGCTTGGGCAGTGCCAAAATGCTGGTCTGGCGTTGCCCTGGGTACCGAGGCATGAAACATGGCGAGGGTGGCCGCGAAGTCCTCGAAATGTTCGGCATGAACGGTACCGGTGCCGAGCAGCCGATCCAACAGACACGCTTGGGAAAAGCGATGCATACGGACCGCGTATTCCATTGCGGGGGTGCCCCCGATCAGCGGATCTTCCCAGGAACCTCCGATGGGAACCACACTCTCATAGATACCGGGGGCAAGGCGAGGGTTCAGGCGCAGCTCTTCCTCGCAGAAATGTTTACGTCGGGCAAGGGTGGAAAAATCGAGAAAACCCAGATTCACCGCTTTCTTGATCTTGTAAGCGTGCTCGCCGGCGAGCAAAACGTAGGAGATATGGGTCTCGATCAGCTCCGCGGAAGCAGGCGTTACACCGCAATGTCGGGAATCGCGCAGACTCTGGATGAGCTGACGTTGTCGGCGAAGATCTGAATCCATGGGTTGCCCACTGAATCTTATTGCGACAACCCGTATCTTATACCGTGACTGGCCCGCTTCCTTGATCGGCGACGCCGACTCGGCATTTTCCTCGCTGAACCCATGTTCTATGCTCTGGCCAGACACGCCAGACGGGATATTTCACCATGTACGAGTTAAACATCAATGGCGCCTCCCATCGCGTCGATGCGCCGGCAGACATGCCCTTGCTGTGGGTGCTGCGTGATTTGCTGGGGTTGACCGGTACCAAATACGGCTGTGGTATCGCCCAATGCGGCGCCTGCACCGTGTTGATCGACGGTGTCGCACAACGTTCCTGCGTCCTGCCCGTATCCGCCGTGGGTGACGGCGCAATCACGACGATCGAGGGCCTGGACGGAAAGGTGGGCAGGGCCGTGCAGTCGGCCTGGGAGGCGTTGTCTGTGCCTCAATGCGGCTTTTGTCAGTCCGGTCAGATTCTGGCCGCCACCAGTCTGCTCACCAACAACCCCACACCCAGCGACGCTCAGATCGCCGAGGGCATGTCGGGAAATATCTGCCGCTGCTGTACCTACGTGCGTATCGGCAAGGCGGTTCGCAAGGCGGCCGACGATCTGACCCAAGGGGCGGTGCGATGAGCAGTGACGTGATAGTGCGCAATGTTTCGCGGCGGGCCTTTCTGTCGGCGGGCCTCAAGGCTGCGGCCGGCCTTACCTTGAGTTTGGCATTACCGGTACAGGCCAAGGTCGGCGATGCCGGTCCCGGTCTCGCCGGTACCGACAAGGCCGCGGCCGAGCTGGCGCCCAATGCCTTCGTCCGTATCGGTGCTGATGACCGTGTGACCGTGGTTGCCAAACATCTGGAGATGGGGCAGGGGACTTATACCGGTCTGGCGACCCTGGTCGCAGAGGAGCTCGATGCCCGCTGGGATCAGGTGGACGTGATTTCCGCCCCGGCCGACGCCAAACGGTATAACAATTTGCTGTGGGGCGCGGCGCAGGGTACCGGTGGCAGCACGGCCATTGCCAATTCCTATGAACAGATGCGCCGCGCCGGTGCGGCGGCCCGCGTCATGTTGCTGGAGGCGGCGGCCCGGATCTGGGGTGTGGATGCACAAACACTGTCGGCGCAGGACGGCCGGGTCTTCAAACCGGGGACCGGACTCAGTGCCAGCTTCGGCGAACTGGCGGATGCGGCATCCAGGCTGGAGGTGCCCGTTGAGGTCGTGCTCAAAGACCCGGCGCAGTTCCGTCTGGTCGGTCATCCGGTGCCCCGTAAGGACATTGCCGCCAAGATCAACGGCAGTGCGGTGTTCACCCAGGATATTCAACGTCCCGGTATGCGCACGGCCATGATTGCCCGCGCACCGCGTTTTGGCGCCAAGCTGAAATCCTTCGATGGCGAAAAGGCACTCGCCTCTTCAGGTGTACGAGAGGTTCATGCAGTACCCTCCGGTATTGCGGTCATTGCCGATCACTTTTGGGCTGCCAAGACCGGTCGGGATGTTCTGCGAATTGAATGGGACGAATCCGCTGCCTTTGACGCCGGTTCTGAGGCAGTTTTTAAGGACTATGCCACGCTCCTCGACAAGCCTGGTCTGCCGGCCCGCTCCGATGGCGATGCCAACGAGGCCCTGAAAGATGCCCAGGGTGTCGTCCGTGCTGACTACCGTTTTCCGTTCCTGGCCCATGCCGCCATGGAAACCCTGGGTTGTGTCATCGAGCAGCAGAACGACGGCTCCGTGGATATGTGGTACGGCGCACAGATGCAGACCGGCGATCAATACGCCGTGTCCAAGGTGCTTGGAATCCGACCCGACCAGGTCCGCATCCATACGCTCTACGCCGGAGGCTCCTTCGGACGCCGCGCCAACCCGTTCTCGGACTATGTCGTGGAGGCCGCTGAGGTATTGAAGGCCAGCGGCGGCAAAACGCCTATCAAGCTGGTCTGGACCAGAGAAGACGACACCCGGGGCGGCTGGTACCGTGCCGCCTATATGCACCGCATCGAGGCAAGCCTGGAGAGCGATGGCAAACCCGCTGCATGGCGCAATCGCATCGTCGGGCAATCCATCGTTGCGGGCACCGCCTTCGAGTCGGGAATGACCCGCAAGGGCGTCGATGTCACCTCCGTGGAAGGTGCGGCAACACTTCCCTACGACATCCCCAACCTGCGGGTGGAACTGCATACCACCAAGCTGCCTGTGCCCATACAGTGGTGGCGTTCCGTCGGTTCCACCCACACCGCCTATGCCACCGAGACCTTTCTGGACCTGCTTGCCCGTGAGGCTGGGCAGGACCCGGTCGACTACCGGCGCGCTCTGCTGGGGGAAAGCCCGCGTCATTTGCAGGTCTTGAACCTGGTCGCGGAAAAGGGCGGCTGGGGCAAGCCGCTGGCCAAGGGCCGCGGACGTGGTGTGGCCGTGCATGAATCGTTCAATTCCTACGTGGCCATGGTGGCGGAGGTGACGGTCAAGGGGAGCGGACGTTATTCCGTGGACCGGGTTGTGGTCGCCGTGGACTGCGGTGTCGCCGTAAACCCCGATATCATCCGCGCCCAGATGGAGGGCGGACTCGGTTACGGCCTGAGCACCGTGTTGGAGAGCGAGATCACCTTTGCCGACGGCGCCGTGCGGGAGTCCAATTTTCACGATTACACGGTGTTGCGAGCCAATCAGATGCCCGAGGTAGAGGTCCATATCGTGCCGTCCGCCGAGGCCCCCACCGGTGTCGGTGAGCCGGCAACGCCGGTCATCGGTCCGGCCGTGGCCAACGCCTTGAGTTCGGTAACCGGGAAACGTTATCTGCAACTACCCATTCGGCGCGCATGAGCGAGCTCAAGGGTGGTTACGGCGGCGTTTTCGAGGTTCTGTCCGCGCTGCTGGACTGGTCGGATGCCGGACAGACGGGAGCCCTGGTCACGGTGTTGCAAACCTGGGGTTCCTCGCCTCGGCCGCCCGGCTCGCTGTTGGCGATACGGCGCGGCGATGGTAAAACCGCGGGCTCGGTCTCCGGTGGATGCGTGGAAGAGGACTTGGCAGAGCGTTACCGCCGGGGCGAGTTGGCGGACCTTCCCACCACCGTGGATTACGGCGGCGGCAGTTTCGGGCTTCCCTGTGGCGGTCGGCTGCACCTGTTGGTGGAAGAGCCATCCCCGGCGTCTCTGAAACCCTTGATTGAGGCCATCCGTGGCGGCCGGCTGTTGCAGCGCAGGGTCTGCCTGAATACCCAGGAGACCAGCCTTCACCGCTGTGTCCAGGCCCACGAACCACGCTGGGAAAATCAAACCTACTACCAATGTTTCGGCCCCCGCTGGCATCTGCTGCTGGTTGGCGCAGGCCCGCTGGCGGACGCCCTTGGACGCATCGCCCTCACCCTCGAGTTTCGCGTCACCCTCTGCGATCCCAGGGAGGGGTTCGATACCGATGTGGACGGCGTGCTGCTGTCCCGTGCCATGCCGGACGATCTGATTGCTTCCCAAACCGCCTGTGAGCGCACGGCCGTGATCACGCTGGCCCACGATCCCAAGATCGATGATCTTGCCCTGTACGCCGCCTTGGATCGCCCTTTTTTCTATCTTGGCGCCCTGGGTTCACGCCGCAGCAGTGAGGCCCGGCTGGAACGCTTTCGGTCCATGGATGTTGCCGATAGCGCCTTGACCCGGTTGCGTGCCCCGGTAGGTCTGAATATTGGCAGCCGCACTCCGGCTGAGATCGCCGTGGCGATCGCGGCGGATTTGATCGGTACAAGGCGGCAGGGTGGGTAAAGTTGGCTTGGGGGAATGCCCCAATAGCCAAATGCTGCCGAGCCTGTCATCCTTTCTGTCGTCCGTCTCGGAGCTGCTTATTTTTATTTTGTGAGTGGAATTCATGGATGCGCGAATCTGGATGTTTTTGTTTGGGCTATTGTTTACGACCGGTTTTGCCAACGCCGCCGGAATCTATCGCTGGACAGACGACAAGGGTGTAGTGCATTTCACTGACAGTCCACCGGCAGCGGGGGATGCCCCGATTCTCGATAGCGATGCCTACTCGCCTGCCCGCAAGCCGGGCATTCGCAGCGGCGAGAAGGCATTGCACAGGCAAGCGCTGGCGCGCGAAGCACAAGCGCGCAAGGCGAAGGCCGCCGCCAACCAAACCTGGCTGAAGGCGCGCGAGAAACGTGCGGCGGAGTGCCGCAGCACTGACAGGGCGCTGGACCGCCTGCGGCGATCCTCCAGTGAAATCCGGGATCAGGAGCAAAGACTGCTCAAACGGCGGCGAGCGCTGCGGTGTATGGGGCCACGCTGACAGGGCAAGGCTTGAGGGGGCTTGACGTGGCCCCGGTGTACCCGTCTTACCGCCTTTGTTCACATCGTGAAACCGCCGACCATATGGTGGCGGCTTTTTCTTGTTTCGGGCCCGCGAGATAATGCCCGATCTTTCATCACTCGCAACCGACTTGTCCCCCCATGAGCGAAACCACCTACTCGATCGATTCCCTTGAAGATAGCGGCGCTTTCATTCGCCGCCACATCGGCCCCGACGCGGGGGACCAAGCACGTATGCTTGAGCTGTTGGGGATCGCCAGCCTGGAAGAATTGGCGGAGCGGGTGGTGCCCCCGGCAATCTACGACCGCATACCCCTGGATCTGGCCGAGAGCGTGGGGGAGGCCGGGGCACTGGCCAAACTGCGGCGTATCGCGAGCAGCAACAAGGTGATGCGGTCGCTGATCGGCATGGGTTACTACAACACCCATACGCCGGGCGTGATTCTGCGTAACGTGCTGGAGAATCCCGGCTGGTACACCGCCTATACCCCCTATCAGCCGGAAATTTCCCAGGGACGCCTGGAGGCGCTGATCAATTTCCAGACCATGGTGGCGGATCTCACCGGCATGGACTTGGCCAACGCCTCCCTGCTGGACGAGGCCACGGCCGCCGCCGAGGCCATGGCCCTGTGCCAGCGCATGAGCAAGTCCAAGTCGGTCAGGTTCTTCGTTGCCGCGGATTGTCATCCTCAGACCATCGAAGTGGTGCAGACCCGTGCCGAGCCCATCGGTGTGGAGGTGGTCGTCGGCAATCCTTTTACCGATTTGGACGCAGACGACGTTTTCGGTGTGCTGTTGCAATACCCAAGTACCGACGGCTCGATTCTCGATTACCGGGAGTTGGTGGAGAAGGTCCACGCCGGCAAGGCCCTGGTGGCGGTAGCGACCGATCTGTTGGCGCTCACCCTGCTGGCCCCTCCTGGTGCCTGGGGCGCCGATATGGCTCTGGGTAGCAGCCAGCGATTTGGTGTGCCGCTGGGTTACGGTGGTCCGCATGCTGCCTTTTTGGCCACCCGCGATGCCTACAAGCGCTCCCTGCCGGGCCGTATCGTCGGCGCCTCGGTGGACAGCCAAGGGGCGGCGGCCTACCGTCTGGCCTTGCAGACCCGTGAGCAGCATATTCGCCGCGAGAAGGCCACCAGCAATATCTGTACGGCGCAGGTGCTGCTGGCAGTGATGGCCAGTCTCTACGCGGTCTACCATGGTCCGCAGGGGTTGGAGCGAATTGCCCGTCGGGTCCACCGTTACACCGCCATGCTGGCCAAGGGATTGGGTTCGCTGGGCTACGGGATGCAGACCCAGGCGTTCTTTGACACTCTGGTAGTCGAAACCGGGGCCAAGACCGCCGAACTGCATCAAAAGGCCCGTGCGGCCGGCTTCAATCTGCGCGAGATTGCCACCGACCGAATCGGAATCTCCCTGGACGAAACCGTTACCCGCGAGGAACTGGGAACCCTGATAGGGCTATTCGGCGGCAGTCCGGAGGCGCTGGATACCCAGGCCGACGATGTCATTCCCGCCGGGCTGGCCCGTTCCGGCGAGTTTCTGACCCATCCGGTATTCCACCGCTACCACTCCGAAACCGAGATGCTGCGCTATCTGCGCTTGCTGTCGGACAAGGACATCGCCCTGGACCGGGCCATGATTCCTCTGGGCTCCTGCACCATGAAGCTCAACGCCACCAGCGAGATGATTCCGGTAACCTGGCCTGAATTTGCCTCCCTGCACCCGTTTGCTCCCCAGGATCAGGCCCAGGGTTATCAGCAGATGATTCAGGATCTGGAGCGCATGCTGTGCGCCTGCACCGGCTATGCGGCGGTCTCCCTGCAACCCAACGCCGGCTCCCAGGGCGAGTATGCCGGCCTGCTGGCGATACGTGCCTATCACAAGAGCCGGGGCGAGGGGCATCGCAAGGTCTGTCTGATCCCCAGCTCCGCCCACGGTACCAATCCGGCTTCGGCACAGATGGCCGGTATGCAGGTCGTCGTGGTGCGATGCGACGACCACGGCAACGTGGATGTGGACGACCTGCGGGCGAAGGCGGGCAAACACAAGGACGAGTTGGCGGCTCTAATGGTCACCTATCCGTCCACCCACGGCGTCTTCGAAGAGGCCATCCGCGAAATCTGTGCCATCGTGCATGACAATGGCGGGCAGGTTTACATGGATGGCGCCAATCTGAACGCCCTGGTGGGGCTGGCATCGCCGGGCCGCTTCGGCTCCGACGTTTCCCACCTGAACCTGCACAAGACCTTCTGTATTCCTCACGGTGGTGGCGGGCCTGGCGTCGGCCCTATCGGGGTCGGTGAGCATCTGGCACCGTATCTCCCCGGTTTGCCGGTATTTGACGGCGAACGCTCCGGGGATAGGGTGGGGCCCGTGTCCGCAGCGCCCTGGGGCAGCGCGGCGATACTGCCCATCAGTTGGATGTACATCTCAATGATGGGCCGTGAAGGCATGCGCAAGGCGACCCTGTCCGCCATTCTCAATGCCAACTACATCGCCCGGCGCCTGCGCGATCACTTTCCCGTGCTATACACCGGTCCCAACGATCTGGTGGCCCATGAATGCATCATCGATCTGCGTCCGCTCAAGGATACCACCGGCGTGACCGTGGAAGATGTGGCCAAGCGCCTCATCGATTATGGCTTCCACGCCCCGACCATGTCCTTTCCCGTGGCAGGTACCTTGATGATCGAGCCTACCGAGAGTGAATCCAAGCACGAGTTGGATCGCTTCTGCGACGCCATGATTCGCATCCGTGCCGAAATCGATCAGGTTGGCCGTGGTGAGTGGCCTGCCGAGGACAACCCGCTGCACAACGCCCCGCATACGGCCCAGGTGGTCTGCGCCGACGAATGGAACCATCCCTACAGTCGCAGCACGGCGGCCTACCCGTTGGCCAGTCTGCGTAAGAACAAATATTGGACGCCGGTCGGGCGGGTGGATAACGTTTTCGGCGATCGCAATCTGGCCTGCTCCTGCCTGCCCATGGAGGCATATGAATGATGGCCGGGAGGATACTTCAGCCGCAGTCTCCGCTAACCTTCCACTGGATTGCTTACCGAGTTGTAAGCAGTACACCCAACATCAAGCGGTATAACCCATGACCCGATCCGTAGTTCTCACCGTCATCGGCCCCGACAGACCAGGGTTGGTGGAATCCATCTCGACCGCCGTTGCCGACTATGGCGGCAATTGGCTGGAAAGCCGCATGGCTCGTCTGGCAGGGCAGTTCAGTGGCATTGTGTTGGTCCAGGTGGCGGACGATCAGGCCGCCGACTTGTTGACGGCGGTGAAGAGACTCAGTGGCAGCGGTCTCAAAATCATGGTGGAAGACTGTTGCGACGAGGTACCGGCGGTCGAACGGCGGATGATTCATCTGGAACTGGTGGGTCAGGACCGCCCCGGCATCGTCCGGCAGATCTCCAAGGCCCTTGCGGCCCTGGACATCAACGTGGAAGAGCTGGACACCGATTGTGAGAGTGCCTCCATGAGTGGCGAAATGCTGTTTCGCGCCAACGCCCGCCTGGGCCTGCCGACAGGGGTTTCAACCCAGGCCCTTCGGGATCGCCTGGAGGTGTTGGCGGACGAACTCATGGTGGACATCGAATTGGAAGATTGAACCCGTCACCGAGGCGCCCGGATCTATTGTAAAATCCGCGCTTTCCCTTAACCCGCCTCGGGAGCCAAGGTTTTGAGTACACACGCGGACATCCATTCCGATCGCATCCTGATCGTCGATTTCGGCTCCCAGTACACCCAGCTCATCGCCCGGCGGGTACGTGAGGGTGGGGTCTACTGCGAAATTCATCCCTATGACGCAGATATGTCGGAGATGTGTGCCGTTACGCCCAAGGGCGTGATTCTCTCCGGTGGCCCGGAGACTGTGGTGGGTGATGACGCCCCTGCAGCCCACCAGGAACTGTTCGCGTTGGGCGTTCCAGTGCTGGGTATCTGTTACGGCATGCAGACCATGGCGGCGCAATTGGGCGGTAGTGTCGAACCCGCCAGCCATCGGGAGTATGGCTATGCCCAGGTTCGTGCCCGCGGACACTCCAGGCTGCTGAAGGACATCGAAGACCATACCTCCGCCGAGGGTTGGGGACTGTTGGATGTCTGGATGAGTCACGGTGATCGTGTCAACGTATTGCCTGCCGGTTTCAAGGTCATCGCCAGTACCGGCAACGCGCCGCTGGCTGGCATGGCGGATGAGGACCGCGGGTTCTATGGCCTGCAATTTCACCCGGAAGTGACTCACACCCTGCAGGGAGGTCGCATATTGTCGCGCTTCGTGCACGAAATCTGCGGTTGTGGTTCGCTGTGGAATCCGGGCAGCATCATTGAGGACAGTATTCAGACGATTCGGGAGCAGGTGGGCGATGGACAGGTGGTGCTGGGCCTGTCTGGCGGCGTGGATTCATCCGTGGTGGCCGCCATCCTGCACCGTGCCATTGGTGACCAGCTAACCTGCGTGTTTGTCGACAACGGCCTGTTACGTTACCGCGAAGGCGATCAGGTGATGGCGACTTTCGCTCAGCACATGGGCGTGAAGGTCGTTCGTGTCGATGCCGAAAAGCGCTTTCTGGATGCTCTGGCCGGCGAAGTCGACCCGGAACGTAAGCGCAAGATCATCGGCAATCTGTTCATCGAGATTTTCGAGGAAGAGGCGGGCAAGCTCACGGACGTGCAGTGGTTGGCGCAGGGCACCATCTATCCGGATATCATCGAGTCCGCTGGCAGCAAGACCGGCAAGGCCCGTGTGATCAAGTCACACCACAACGTCGGTGGCCTGCCCGAGCACATGAAACTTAAGCTGGTCGAACCATTACGGGAATTGTTCAAGGACGAAGTCCGCAAAATCGGCGTGGAACTGGGCCTGCCGTACGAGATGGTCTATCGCCATCCCTTCCCCGGTCCCGGCCTGGGTGTGCGCATCTTGGGCGCAGTGAAAAAAGAGTATGCCGATCTGCTGCGACTGGCAGATCAGATCTTTATCGAAGAACTGCGAGCCCACGATCTGTATGACAAGGTCAGCCAGGCATTCGCCGTGTTCCTGCCGGTCAAATCCGTCGGTGTTATGGGCGACGGCCGCCGCTACGACTACGTGGTTGCACTGCGGGCGGTCGAAACCATCGACTTCATGACCGCCCGCTGGGCGCATCTTCCCTACGACTTCCTGGAACTTTGTTCTCGGCGCATTATCAACGAGATCGACGGGATATCGAGGGTGACTTACGACATTTCCGGAAAGCCGCCGGCGACTATCGAGTGGGAATGATTCCACGTCT
>JAGRGI010000072.1 GCA_020445565.1 Chromatiales bacterium | reverse complement strand
GCAGGTCGAAGGTGTCGCCGTGCCAGTGCAATACCGGTGTGAGTCCGCCGTCAACGGCGGCCAGACAGGAGTCCGCGCCGCTGGAGCTGAGGCTGAGCGGTGACCAGCCGATTTCCTTCGCCGGGCCGGGATACACTTGCGCCCCCAGGGCTTTGGCAATGAGTTGGGCGCCGAGACAGATGCCCAGGGTGGGGCGATCCGCCGCCAGGCGCTTTTCCAACAGTGCCAGCTCTTCGCTGAGGAAGGGGTATTCCCGTTCTTCGTTGACACCGATGGGACCGCCGAGCACGACCAGCAGGTCGGCGTCTGCGGCAGGGGAGAGGTCGTCCACACCGGCTTCCAGGTAGCTCAGGTTCCAGGGGTCGCTGCCGAGTAGCGGGGCGAAGCTGCCCAGGTCTTCGAAGGCCAAGTGGCGAATGACGACGGCGTGTAGTGTGGACATGAGTTTCTCTCGTGCGGGGATCGCAATCAGGGGAGACGTAGCTGGTAGCGCTTGATCTTGCGGTCGAGCGCCGGTCGGGAGATGCCCAGTATCTCGCAACTGCGGCCCTTGTGCCCACCGGTATGTGTGAGCACCCGCTGGATATGGGATGCCTCCATCTCGTCAAGCGTGGCGAGTCGAGGGTCGCCGTCAGCCTGCGTCACCGTTGCCGCGCCGGCCTGACTTGGCGCGGGCAACAGGTCGGGGGTGAGGATGCCGTTGCGGGCGTGCACCATGGCCTGGGTGAGCACATTCTCCAATTCCCGAACATTGCCCGGCCAGTGGTAGTCCCGCAATCTGAGTTTGGCGGCATCGGTGACGGTGAGTACCGGCTTGTGAATGGTGGGTGAGAGTTTGTGCATCAGGGCATCGGCCAACAGCAGTACGTCGTCTTCCCGTTCGCGCAGTGGTGGCATGTGGATACTGACTACGTTGAGTCGGTACAGCAGGTCCTCCCGAAACCGCTTTTCGTTAACCTCCTCCTGGAGATTGCGATTGGTGGCGGCGACGATGCGGGCGTTGCTGCCGATTACCTGATTGCCACCGACACGCTCAAAGACGTTCTCTTGCAGTACCCGCAGCAGTTTGGCCTGCAAGGGCAGGGCGAGTTCGCCGATCTCGTCCAAAAACAGGGTGCCGTCCTGCGACAGCTCGAATTTGCCCAATTTGCGCGTCACCGCACCGGTGAATGCGCCTTTTTCGTGGCCGAACAGCTCGCTTTCCAGCAGGGTATCGACGATGGCGGCACAGTTGACCGCCACGAAAGGGCCGGTGCGGCCGCTGTGCAGGTGGATCAGGCGGGCAACCACTTCCTTGCCGGTGCCACTCTCGCCGGTGATCAGCACCGTGGCATCGCTGGGGGAGGAAAGAGCGATCTCCTTGCTGACGGCCAGCATGGCGGTACAACGCCCCACCAAATCGCTGCTACTGGCAGCCTGCGCAGGGCCGTCGCGCAGGGCGGCCACTTCTCGTGCCAGGCGCCGGGCTTGCAGGGCGCGATCCACCACCAGTTGCAGTTCGTCGGTCTTCACCGGTTTGTGAACAAAATCGTAGGCGCCGGACTTGATGGCCATGATGGCCAGGTCCAGATCGTGTACGCCAGTCATCATGATGACCGGCAGGTCCGGCTCGACTTCCAGTATTTGGCTGAGCAGCTCAAGACCGCTGCCGTCAGGCATGTGCTGGTCCAGCAGCACAAGGTCCGCGACACGCTCGCGCAGGCGCTCTCGGGCCTCGGCCGTCCCCAGGGCGTTATCGACCGTCCAGCCGAGATCTTCGAAGTGGAAACCCAGCATCTGGTTGAGGCTGGCGTCGTCGTCGACGATGAGCAAATGCGGTTTCATGTGCCCTCCCAGGCGCTTCGACCGGTTTGACAGACATATGTGGCCTGCGACCGTTGATGATCGTCAAAGGCCACGGGCGGGGTCTGCTCTATACTAATCGTTTGTGAATCCTCCTATCACAGAATTCAAGCATTACATCCCCAAGACCGCTAAATGCCGCTGAGATTCGCAACCCTCTCACAAGGAGTTTCCCATGGCCGGTTCCGATAGCACTGCCAAAAAAGACAAAACCGCGAGCGAGGCTGCCGTGAAAAGCATCACCGCCGAAGCCGCCAACGCCGATTCATCTGGTTTTGAGAACTCGGAGTACCCGTACAAGGACAAGATGGGGCGCAATGAGTATGAAAAGCTCAAAGCTGAGTTGCAGATTGAATTATTGAAGATGCAGAACTGGGTACGTGAGTCGGGGGAGCGGCTGGTCATCCTGTTCGAAGGTCGCGACGCTGCCGGCAAGGGCGGCACCATCAAGCGCGTGATGGAACATCTGAATCCTCGCGGTGCCCGCGTCGTGGCCCTGGAGAAGCCCTCCGAGCGGGAAAAGGGCCAGTGGTACTTCCAGCGCTATATCCAGCACCTGCCCACCGCCGGGGAAATCGTGATGTTCGACCGTTCCTGGTACAACCGTGCCGGGGTGGAGCGGGTGATGGGATTCGCCAGCGCTTCGGAATATCTGGAGTTCATGCGCCAGGCGCCGGAACTGGAGCGGATGCTGGCGCGCAGCGGTATCCGACTGATCAAGCTGTGGTTTTCCGTCAGCCGAAACGAACAATTCCGTCGCTTCCAGAAGCGTCGCACCGATCCGCTGAAGCAATGGAAGCTCAGCCCCATCGATCTGGCCTCCCTGGACAAGTGGGGGGATTACACCGAGGCCAAGAAGGCCATGTTTTTCTATACCGACACCGCTGATGCGCCCTGGACGGTAATCAAGTCCGACGACAAGAAGCGGGCGCGCATCAATGCCATGCGCTATATCCTCAGCAAGACGCCTTATCCCAATAAAGACCTCAAGGTTGCCGTGGATCCGGACCCCTTGATCGTCGGCGCGGCGTCGGAGGTCTACGAGAAGGACGAACACGAATTGGGTAAACATGAGTAAGGCGGAGTAATCACATGACCCAACGTCAGGCTAAACACGCCAAACAGGTGGTGGAACATTTTCAGGCCATGATCCAGGACGAAGGTGGCCCGGAACTCTCCGAGGCCCATATGGACGAATTGACGCTGATGGTGGAATCGGCCATCAGCGCCGCCTTGCTGGAGCAGATGGAGCGCTTTGCGGACCAGCTCGAACGCATGGCCGCGGACGTGCGTAAGGATGCCGAGCACTTCGGATGAACAAACGCCGGATGCCGGGATTCCTCGGCACCCGGTTTTAGATGGGTTTGTGTAAGGGCGTTGCTAGAACCGGTAACTCCGCATCGCTGGTCGGTTTTGGACTGGCGGCGGTTCTTGCCAGGGCGAGGACGCAGGTCCCGCCGTTACAGAAAATGCTTGAAGCGGAAAGATCCACCTCAAGCACCGAACCGTCGTGGCAGAGCAGGTGAACGCCAGACAGTTGAGTGGCGCCGTCCTTGAGAATACGGCGCGCAAGCCCAGGGAAGATCTCATGTCCCATGGTGACCAGTCGTGAGGCCGGCAGCGTCAGTAACTGCTCGCGGCTGTATCCAGACATCGACCACGCGCTGGGGTTGGCTTCCAGAACCCGGTCCGCCACCGGATCAACGATCAGGATCGCGTCGTTACATTGCTCGAATATCTGTCGGAAGCGGGCCTCGCTAAGCTTCAAGGCACGCCAGGTTTTGCGCCGTCTGCGCGCCTCGTTGCGGGCCACTTGCGCCGCCAAAATCAGCATGAGCACGAACCCGGCCATGGCCAGGCCGGCCTGCCAGGCGACGGCTAGCAGATCTTTGCGCGCCAGCGTCGGCGAACCCAGTGCGATGACTTCCCAATTCGTGCCGCGTACCGCCTGGCGACCATTGATCCACTTCAATTCCTCCGGCCCCAGTCGTATTGCCCGTTGCAGGCGATCGCGCGAGCCCGCCTTGCTCACCTCGATGAGGGTTGGGTCAGATGCCTTCACCAGCAACAGTTCGTGTCCCGGCAAAGTGAACTGGGACAGCATGTCCGCCAGGTGATCCGCTCTAATACTCACAAAGAACAGTCCGGCAACATTCCCAACCGGCGGCCAGGGGGTCATGATGTCGAAGTGATAAGCGAAGGGGTTGGGGTGTATCGAAATGGGGGCTTGTGAGCCGGGCAGAACGCTTTCATAGATGTCGGCGCGGCAGTTTTCACCGACCAGCCCCTCGAAATCCTCCAACACCGGCCGCCCATCGTTTCCCACCAGGGTAAATGCAAATGCCTCGGGGAAGCGCAGCTTGAGCTGTCCCTCCAACCACGCGATCCCGGCGTCGTCATTCGGCTCATCGAAGAGATGCTTTATGGCTTCCTGGTTTTCGCGGACGAACACATCCACACGCCTGTGATACTCGGAAATGAACTGCGCCACTTGAACGGAAACGATCCCCAGCGCCGTCCCCACCAATAACTGGCGCTGTTCGGCCCGCTGGTGGTACTCATTCACACCGTACCAAGTGAGCATCCCCGCCGCCACGAGCAGAAACAACAGACCCGCCCTCAGCAGGCGACGCGTGCTGCGTCCGCCTGGGGAAAGCTCATTACCGCCGGTTTCCGGCTGCGATGGCAACGGTGTGGATTCTGCCGCTGGCTCCATGGGATTCCCGTGTCTTGCCGCGTGGGTTTGCGGCTGGTCTTGCGGATAGCGGCACGGTAGCGGTGGGCTTGAGTGGGCAGGGTCAGGGGGCGGCGCCGCAAGCACTGTCTTGCGGCGGGGGTTGGTCTGGTGTCTTTCCCTCTGTAGGGTCCAACCGCAGCGCTTTGACCAGGATCAGTTGCCCATTTGCAAACGCCGGGCACAACCAGCGTTTTCCTTGAATTTTCCCCGTCTCCACCCCATAACACTGACAATTCATCAGGTTTTTGCGGAGACCACCCTCCATGCGTATGGATCGACTGACCAGCAAGTTTCAGATGGCCCTGGCCGATGCGCAGAGCATGGCCGTGGGTCGCGACCACCAATTCATCGAGCCGGTGCATGTGCTCGTCGCCCTGCTCGACCAGGATGGCGGCACGGTGCGGCATCTGCTCACCCAGGCCAATGTCAACGTCAACCAATTGCGCTCCGAACTGGGCAAGAAGCTGGACCGGCTCGCCAGTGTGCAGGGCGGGGAGGGCGACGTGCACCTGTCCAACGACCTGGCCCGTTTGCTCAACAAGGCCGACAAGCTGGCCCAGGAGCGCAAGGACCAGTACATCTCCTCGGAGCTGTTCGTGCTCGCTGCCAGCGAGGACAAGGGCGAGCTGGGTGACACCCTGCGCGAGTCCGGTGTCAACAAGGACGCCATGGAGCGGGCCATCGACGCCATGCGCGGCGGTCAGGCGGTCAACGACCCCAACGCCGAGGAGCAGCGTCAGGCCCTGGAGAAATACACCATCGACCTCACCGAGCGGGCCGAGCAGGGCAAGCTGGACCCGGTGATTGGCCGCGACGACGAGATCCGCCGCGCCGTGCAGGTGTTGCAGCGCCGCACCAAGAACAA
>JAGRGI010000071.1 GCA_020445565.1 Chromatiales bacterium | reverse complement strand
GTGGTCGCCTTCGCCGGAATCCGCACCCTTGGCCTTGTGGCCGGTGCTGAGAATGATCCCGGCGTCTTGCGGAGTAGGGGAGGCATTGCGCCGAACGGCGCCCACCAACCCCGGCAAGCCGTCCTGGTAGCGCTCGCAGATCCGCATGAGCGACAGGGCCTCCCGGTCGTCCGTGGCCTGGGCGATGTCGGCGAACTCCCGCCAGTCGCGGAAACTCGCGAGGTAAGGATCGCGAACCGGCGCCCCGACGCGCAGGTCGTGTGCCGAGAGCAGGCGATCCAGGCGATACCCCTCAATGCCGCCGACGAAATGGGGATGGGCATCCATCTGCGCCACGGCCGCCGCGAACACGCTGGCGTTTCCCCGGCACAGGACAGTGTGCGGCTGTTCCCGGTCCACGCTGGCGATCTCGTCCGCTCCGCCCAGACCCTTCACGCGAACCGTCTCCCCCTTGAACCTGGCCAGCAGCACGTTGGCGATGCCGGCGACGTGGGGACCGAATCGCCAGCTTCCGGACAGGTACAGGGTTTCTTCCGCGTCCAGTTTTTCCAAGGCGTCGTCGGCGCCGCGGAATCCATAGATCTGCTGATGCGGATCGCCGACGAACACCTTGCGGGCATGTTGCCGCAACACCAGATCGGTGGTCACCGGATTGGCGTCCTGGGCCTCGTCGAACAGGACGCGGTGGTAAGGCCAGACGGGTTTGGAAAGCTGGTACAGCTTCAGGTAGCCGTCGTGGGTCATCCCCAGCGCCGGGTCCGTGTGGTCCACCATTCGTTTCCAGCCGTCGTTCGCCGTGGCGACGACGCGGCTGTCAGCAAAAGGACTGGTCCCGCTGCGCAGGGGCACGATACTGCGTTCGTCGAGCGCCTCGCGATCGGAGGAGAGCCAGTTCTTGAGGCATTGCAGCGCCTGGTGTGCCAAGAGATAGCTTTCGTCGATGGAGACGACCTGGTCCAGGCGGAGCGCCTCGACCCATTCGCGCGGGCGGGAGTCCTCGACGAGCTTGTCCTTGTAGGCGATCCCGATCGATCGGTAGGCCGGGGCATGGGAGGTGAGGCAGGTGACGTTCTTGGGAAACTTCCGCTCGGCTTCGCGGCGGATCGACCGGTTGAACGCCAGGTACAACATCGGTTCCTTCGGCCGGGCCTGGGCGTATTCGACCAGCGTGAAGGTCTTGCCGGTGCCGGCGAAGGCCTTCACCTTGAGCAGGTCCGCCGGGGAATCGACGATGGCCTGTTGTTCGTCGGTCAGGGGCATAGGGGGCCTGAAACGTTCCTTACCGATCCCAATCGAGCGTCAGGTTGGGCAGGCCGTCGTCTTCCGCAGGCCACCAAGGGTTCGGTTCGTCATTGTCGTCTCCGATGTCCGTCTCGCCGGAAGAAACTGCTGCATCATGTGAGTCGTCGGCGATGGCTGGGTTGTCGATCCCGGTACGACTGTTCTCGCTCATAGTGGCCTTTCTCCATCGCTACTCGTGGACGCCACCGCGCTTGCGTCGACAAGGCGGTAGCCATGGGACTTGCGCCGCGTGGCGATCTGCCTGAGGCGTTTGAGTCCCACCTCCCAGGATTCCACAGGTGTACGGCGAAGGCTTCCCCGGTCGCTGTGGAGCGAGCCCCAGGCTTGCAGGAGTACCCATTGGCCGAGAAGGTCCTGGTGCAGATCCGCCAGGTAGTAACGGTCATCCGAGCGCCAGCGGGTCATGGCGCGTGTATCGGTAGGAGGTCGTCGATCACGATGCCTCGCTCTCGCTGATTGGGGGTGCTACGAAGTCGATTCCTTTGCCGCCCTTCCGGAGCCCTTTCGGGTAGGGCCTTTCCATTGACTGCCGTTCCCTTCTCTCCCTTCCTTTGCCTTCGGCCCTTGCCGTTTGGTTCGCTCTTCCCTTTGGGGCATTCCGGGGGCGTTGGCGCAGCAAGGGTGCTCGGGTCCCGTGTGCGGAATGGCGCATGGGCTTGACGGCGGTGTCGCTGATTTGGCGTCGTACATGGTGGCCCCTCGTTGGACGTGAGGCCGTTGTACGCGCCGGGGTGTGGTGGCGGAAGGATAAAATGTCTTTGCGTGGTGACGGTTTTTCGGTTCGGGACGGAAAAGCCCGGCGGGTGCCGGGCTGGGTGATGGGGAAGGCGAGAGCGGGTGCCAATCGTGGATCATCCGATCAAGGGGAACTTGCTCCATTCTCCCGGCTACAGGGTGTATCCCTCGGCCACCTTGCGGTCGTACAGCCACCTCGGCACCAGGAACATGGTTACAGGGCCGTTCGTGTAGTAGTCGTTCTCCACTTCCTGAATCTGCGATCGCGGAAACCAACAGGTCGCGGGCTTCAGATTTGCCGCAGCGTTGAACTTCTGGGCCTGAATCCCGATCGCCTTGTCGGTTTCGCGTACCGGACTCTCGAAACAGTAAAAACCGCAGGCCATGTTACCGGCGGCAATCCATTCGCTTACCTTGGTGAACGTCGCAGGCTTCGTGTGCATCGTGATTGCTCCTTTGGAGGGTAGTGGCCCAATCCAGGCGATCTGTTCGGTCGACCGGGCCGTGGGGTGGTGTCGGAAGGAAGAGGACCCGGCGAAGGGCCGGGTCGGGTTGGTTCACATCAGTCCATGCTCGGCAAAGGACGTACCGCCATCCGCACCGACGACGATGTGGTCCAGGGCGCGGATTTCGACGAGTGCCAGGGCATCGCGCAGGCGGGTCGTCAGGCGTTTGTCGGACTCGCTCGGTTGGCTGGTGCCGGAGGGGTGGTTGTGGGCGAAGATCACCGCGGCGGCGTTAAGCTGCAAGGCGCGCTTGACCACTTCCCTGGGTGGGACGCTGGTGCCGTCGATCGTGCCGCGAAACATCTCCTCGGTAGCGATCAAGCGGTGTCGGTTGTCGAGGAACACGACGACAAAGACCTCGTGCTCCAGGAAGAGCAGAGAGGCATCGAGGTATTCCCTGACTTCTTTCGGGCTGGTGAGTTCGAGACGCCGTTGCTTGAATTCGATCTCCGCCAGCCGGCGCGCCAGTTGGATGAGGCATTTGCGCTCCTGCGCGTTGAGTTTGGCGGGGTTGATCCCTGCCAGGCGGTTGCCGGTCCATTGGGTCGTTCGCCTCTCGGTAAATGGTGAGGCTTCGCGGACCGCTGGCGTTAGTTGTGTGTTGTTGTTCATTGGGTTCTCCCGGATGGAAATGGGGGAGATACCCCCTGCTGGGATCTCTCCCGGCAGGTTTGCGGTAGTGGAAGGCACCTGGACGGCGCCAGGGCCTTGGGTGGTCGTATCGGGCCGCCGCGCCGGGGAAACCCAGGTTCGGGTTTCCGGCCGGCTTGGTGGCAAAGTGGGTCAGGCGGCTTCGGCCTCGGTACTCGCCGTTTCGCTCTCCGTCAGGAAGGCGAAGGCTTTCTCGGCTTGGGCCGCTGCGCTGAAGACGGCCTTGGTGTCCCGCTTGAGGACCGTGAGCCAAGAGTCGATGTAGCTGGCGTGCTGCACCTCGCCCGTGATACCGAGATAGGTGGTGAGAAAGGCACTCCCGATCTCGGCGATCAGCTCCTCCATGGCGTAGGCGTCGCTGCCGAAGCGGTTGCCCAGCTTGCGTGCCAGACGGCTTTCGTGGCCGGTCCAGTGCACCAGTTCGTGCAGGGCGGTGGCGTAATAGTCGTCGGCGTTGGTGAACCGTGCCCGGCCCGGAAGCTGGATACGGTCTTCGGCACTGCGGTAGTAGGCGCGGGTTCCGCCGTGGCGGATCTTGGCGCCGCTGCCGGAGAGGACCTCCTCGGCCGCGTCGTGGGCGTTCCAGTCGACGCGCTCGGCTTGCGGTTTGGCGATACCGTCGATTTGGTCGAGGTTGAAAACGACGAATTCCCTGGCCACGACTCGGACCTTGGGCTCGGTTTCGTCTTCTTCCCCCACCGTTTCGACGGACACGGGCTTGTAGAACACACAGTGCGTCCCGTGCTCGCCTTTGCGGACCTGGCCGCCCAGAGCGGCCGCTTGGCGGTACGTGAGCCATTGCGTTGAGGTGAACCCGACCCTCTGGGATTGCGCCCACAGGATCAGGATGTTGATGCCACGATAGCGCTGGCCGGTCGAGTAGTTCGCCGGGAACGGCTCGTCGGCGTCCCATGGCTTTTGCCATGGCTTCACGCCGCGTTCCAGGTCGGCAACGATTGAGGCCGTGACGGCTTTGTACAGTTCGTTGATGTGCATGGCGCTTTCCTCGGTGAGTTTTGGGGAAAGCACCGCCCGAGGGGAGTGATTCCCCTGGGGGTTGGTAGGTGTCGTTCCAGCGTTGTGGGCTGGGGTGTGAGTCGAGACGGATCGTTTAGCGGACCATGGACCATCCGCTGGCCCAACCGCGACTCCCGCTGGATTGCCAGAGGGTGCCGTTGCGGTCGGTGGCGAATCGGCGTGCCGAATCTTCGCGGCGGAAGTAGCGGCGGTAGACTTTGTGCTCGTTTTCCCGCGGATTTCGCCACGGTGCGCCTTGCCACTCCACCATCCATGGCATGGATCGACGGGCGTTGGGGTGCTGGGGCATGTTTGCCTCCCTCATGTTAATGGGGGAAAGCACCGACCCTACTGGGGAGTGTTTCCCCATGGGGTTGATTTGGGATCTACCGGACGCCGTCGTTTGCGGCGGTCGATAGGTTGTTACTGGTGTAAAGGACGATTCCGGGCAAGTCGGTCTCGAACAGGCCTTGGGCCTCTTCGACGATCTCGGCGTCGGGTAGGTCGATGAGAATCCACCTCCCGTCGCGGCAAACCCAGGTGCCGACTTCCAATTTGCCGAGGTATGTCCGCTGGTCGTCGGCTATCCGAAAGGCGTGAAATTCGGCGTCTCCGACACCGACGATCTCTAGGTACTGCTGACTCAATAGCAGCCCAAGGATAGGGGTAGTCCGATTGGACATGAGACTTTCCTCTTGGTGAAAGGGAAAGCGCGTGCCCAGTGGGGATGGCTTCCCCAATGGGTGAGTGTCCGCTAGTTGGACGGGTGCAAATCAAGCAAAAGCGACAGTTTGGCCGGTCTGGTTACCAGGTCGGGCTGATCGTCGAAGGTAGATTACGAGCCGCAAGAGGCGCGTAGCCGGAAGCGGCTGGTTGGCGGAGTTCACGTCTAGCGTGAAGGGATGTGGAGATGTCGGACCAAGCCAAAGGCTTTGGGCGCGGAACGGTCCGGGGCGCCAAGATGCCACCACGGTGGCTTCGAGTGCTATGGGAGGAGTGTCGGACGCCGTGGGTGTGTTGTCAAGTCGGTCGTTCCAAAGTGTCGTTCCAAAGGCGTATATGACGGTTTGATCCCAAGGATGTGGCGATTGGAGTCCGGTCCGGTGTCGGTTTGGTCGGGTAGCCCGTGATGGACCATGCTTTCCCGAGATTGCCCCTCTATGGTTGTATACCTGCAATCTCCGTGTCATGTGGCAATTAAGCATTCCAAAAGAGCGCGGCCAGCCATCATTTTCGGCGAGGCCGTCACGACGTTGATGGATGACTATGCCCAGTTCTCCCCGGCACATCAACAAGTGTGTTGGCACGATATGCTAGGGATGAGTAGCCGCACTGCTCACGGCTAATGCGATATCGATTTTGATGCGGTGTGGGACACTATGCAATTGGTGCTGCCGGAGTTGCTCAGGCAACTCCCCTCCGTTCAGCAAGCCGAGGCGGACGAAATCGACCACGACCAAAGCGCAGGTTCATGGTCAGTTCACAATCCCGATCAGGCGACGAATTTCAGCAGCCTGTTACCGTAGATTCTTGCGATTTCCGCATCAACTCATAGAGAATTGTCAGCAACTCGATATCATTTCAGTTCATGCTGGCTTGCCAATTCGCCTAAGTGCGACGATGTCGTCTCCAGGTTTTCTTTACCTACTTCCGGAAGCCCCGAGTCAGCCTCTCTGGCAGAAGCCCGGGGAAACGCTACTCTCTGCTACGCCGGCGGTTGCCGGTTATAGCCCGAGGAATCTCGGGCTTTTTTTGCTTCGAAACTGACGACACGTGCTGAGCCCTGACCGAGGCCATGTCAAAAAACAGAGTCCACCACGGTGGTACCCATCGTGTCAGCTTCGGTGGAGCAACCACCGAAGCTGCTGTTCTTCGCGTGCCCGGGGGAACTGAGTTCCTGGATCGACAACTGACTCAACCAACTCACTTATGAGGCGTCCGCGAGAAGTGTTCCAGATCAGCTCTCTTGACGAATGTCACTCGTTCCATTGGCGGTAGTGCGGGTACGGATTAGCCTAGGATAATCCTTTTTCAGGGGGCAGCCATGATCGACCCCGTCGATTTGAATGACTTCTTCGTGGGTTTCTTTGCGAGCGCCATGGTGGTAGTGGCCGGAGCGCTGTATGCCGGGACGTTCGCCTGGTCGCGTCTGCGTGCCCTGCCTCGTCTTATGCCCTGGGCTTATGTCGCTTATGCGGTCCTGTTCGTTTCTTTGCTCGTACTTTCCAGCGCGCTGAACCTGTCTGGGTATTGGCGCGTACTTCTGGTCCTGTTGTTGCTCGGCTATCTGCTCGCGCCCCACGCCATCTGGCATTTGTGTCGGGGGACCCATGGGGAGCAAACCCCGGGTGAGGGTTAATGTTGACGAACTTTCAATCTCCTCGAGGGTGTGGCGATGTCTGAAATTCCCTGGTGGGCCGGTGAGGGCCTATGGCGTAAGGTTGCGGTCTGGGTCACCGCGGGTTCCTTCGTCGTGTTGATCTTCCTTACATTCGATAGTATCGAGGCCATCAGCGCTGGCAGCCAACGCGTTCCAGCCTACTCGGTCATCAATCAGCAAGTCCGCTATGAGTTCGATGCCGCGCGCAATATACAGAAACCGGTCATCGGGGGTGGGGCACCGCTCTTCGGCCAAACCTTAGATGAGGCTGAGGCGGAAGCCTTGGTGACGCTGGGGAAAAAAACCGTACAGGCGAAGAACTGCATGAATTGTCACACGCTGCTTGGAAACGGCGCCTACTATGCACCGGACCTCACCAAAGCCTGGCTGGACCCCGCATGGGGCAGTGAAACGGCCCGTGAAACGCTTATGCTCGGCTTTCTGATGGATCCGACCGCCAACGCCCGTACCTATGGCACGGGCCGGCGAATGCCCAAACTTGACATCACGGAGCAGGAGGCCCGTGGCGTGATCGCCTTCCTCAAGTGGATGTCTTCCATCGACACCAACGGTTTCCCCTACAATTTCAAATCCCTCGCCCAGGAGAGTCGCTCATGAGTATCGGGGAAAACAATCTCCAGGGGCTGAACGGCGGTCAACGTCTGGCCGTGAAGTATTTTGTCGTTGCCCTGGCGCTGTTTGGGGCGCAATTGCTTTTCGGTTTGCTTGCCGGCCTGCAATACCTCAAACCCGACCTACTCTACGGCGTGCTTGATTTCAGCGTCAATCGTATGGTGCACATCAATGCCATGGTGGTATGGATGCTGTACGGCTTCATTGGTTCGGTCTACTGGTTGCTCGAAGACGAAAGCGGCACCAATGTGGTGGGCCTCAAGCTGGGTAATCTGGCCTTCTGGGTATTGACTGCCGCCGTCGGTGTGGTCGTGCTGGTGTATCTGTTCGTGCAAATTGGGCCGGGCACCGACACCACGCTGTGGCTTATCAACGAGGGGCGCGAATATATTGAGGCGCCGCGATGGGCGGATATTGGCATTGTCGCCTGTGTATTGATCTTCTTCTTCAACGTTGCCGCAACCTTCATGAAGGGGCGCTGGTCCGGTATCGCCGGAGTGCTGGTACTTGATCTGGTCGCGCTGGCCGGTCTGTACCTGGCCGGCATGTTCTATACGACCAATGTCTCAGTGGACCAGTACTGGTGGTGGTGGGTGATACACCTTTGGGTGGAAGCCACCTGGGAGGTACTGGTGGGCTGCATTATGGCCTGGGGTCTGATCCAGACGTTGGGTGCAAAGCGCAGGATCGTACAGACCTGGCTGTACATTGAGGTGGCACTGATGTTCGGCTCCGGTATCCTCGGTCTTGGACACCACTATTTCTGGATCGGCACACCGGAGTATTGGCTCACCATCGGCGGATTCTTCTCGGCCCTGGAGCCGGTTCCCTTGGTTGCGATGGTGGTCCATGCGGTTTACGACGCTGGTTCCCACGGTTTCCGCAGCAGCAATCACCCAGCCCTGGCTTGGTTGATTGCCCACGCATTCGGCAACTTTTTCGGTGCGGGAGTCTGGGGTTTCATGCACACGCTGCCACAGATCAATTTGTACACCCACGGTACGCAATGGTCGGCATCCCATGGCCATCTGGCCTTCTTCGGTGCATACGCCACCATCAACATCGCCGTCTTCTACATAGCCGTCCAGGGCGCCCGCGGTGGGGTCTGGATGAGTGCTCACTTGCCGGGGAACGGCTGGAAGTGGAAATGGGCATTGGCGCTGCTCAACGTCGGCGTGGTGGGCATGACCGTCGCCCTGCTGATCGCCGGTTACGAGCAATCGTTCGTTGAACGGGCCATCGAGGGGTCGACATGGGCAGGTTATTTTGCCGGCCAGAATCATCCCTGGTTCCTACAGGCCATGCACTGGCGGATGATCTTCGGATGGGTGACGCTGCTTGGATTCGCGCTGCTAGTATGGGATCTCTTCACCATCGGCGCTGGTGAAACCCGCGAAGCCAGGGACGTGCATCCCGGAGAAGCGGCTACGGCATGATCTACTTGCTCAGCCCGCTGGCATGGGACTGGCGCCGATCTGGTTTCCCCAATCCCAAGTTGGCTGTTCTCCATTGCGTCGCAACCTGCCTGCCTGACGCAAGGTCTGGGCTCGTATGTGCGACGCGAGATACAGCGTCTTCGTCGGAGGACGCCAAGACATAGAACGAGAGCAAAGCGATTTTGCTGGTTCCACTCCTGGACCGGGGAAACGTGTCAAGGGTCCCGGAGTGAGGGGGCCGGTTCTAGTCAGCCAGCTTCATGGGCATCTGCTTGCGCAACCCCTACGATCCTTCGCCTCGAAGACGATATCGATACATTTTGCCGGCAAGCATCTCCACACCAGACTCCATTCGAGACCTATCGCGGCCGGAATGCGGCGATGGAAACGCCGCCACTCATGGTGTCGTCTTTATGGCAGATTTCACTACCGAGTTCAGATCCAAATCGCGAATCGCTCCTATGGCGAGTTCCCACCGTCCCTCAGCGCACAACCCGCTGATTCCCCCAAGCTCGTAGGCTTCCAATGCCACCTCGATACAGGCTTGCCTAATCCGCTCGGCCAGTTCATTGACAATCACCGTCGCCATTGCCTTGTTCTCCCATTACCGAAGTCGTCACCGGTTCGGCATGCAAGAATGTGCGAAACCGAGCCACCTCGGATGCCGGTTTTATCGATATCAACATCCAATAAATTTCGATATTCAAAATCATGCCATGCGGATAGGCTATGATCCAGTGATCTTTGGAAATAAGCCGATACTGACCAGGTTTTCGATCATCTCCGGTCTGTTTGGTGCCCAATTCCTGTTCCAACGTGCCAGCTGACCAAAACCCCGACGATGTCGGCAATGCCGCGGGCGTTCCAAGAGAATGGCGAAATGATTACCGTACGGGTAGCGATGAGATTCACCAACGAGCCGCTGAAGCGTACCCCCGTTGTTTTGCAGCTGGACGCCAACGACGAGATTGTTGGCCCGGTTCTGACGGACCGATCGGGCGTCGCCACGTTCGATCTTCCGCCGACCAGTGGTAGGATCTACGTTTCCGACGTGGAACGTTTCCACGGGCGCTTGACCGGAGAGATCCTGATTCAGTTGTGGTCGATCACACAATCACCCGATGATTCCAGCGGAGCGCCGGGAATCGTTACCAAAGGCAGTAATGCGTATCCCGGTATGGCGCAAAAGACCGTACTGGTAGGAGATCGCGAGGTACTCACCGACAGCGAAGGCTATTTGATCGAACCCAGCGACTGGAGCGAAGAATTCGCCAAGGCGTTGGCGACTTTCGAGCGACTTGAATTGACGTCCGAACATTGGGAAGTGATTCGCTATTTGCGTGAGTACTATATGCGCTGCGGAACCCAGGCCAGTGTCCGAGAGATGGTCAAGCACTTCCGTAGAATTTGGGGTAGCGAGAAAGGATCGAGCCGTTACCTCCATGATTTGTTTCCGCGGGGTGGGCCACAGAAACAAGGGAATCGATTGGCCGGATTACTTCGCACCAAGGGCGAGCATTAATAGGGGACAATGTCCGTGACCGCAGATGCCTCCCCAGCCAGTCGACGTCTGAAGGACATTGGTGCGATCGTGCGTGAGGTGAGTGCCGCCCCGAACCTGCAATCTGCGCTTCGTGTGGTCGTTTCCCAAACGCGTTCGGCAATGGAGGTCGATGTCTGTACCGTCTATTTTGCCAACGACGAGGATCATCGGCATGTAATCGTGGCAACCGATGGTTTGTCATCGCGGACTGTTGGCAAGGTTCAGTTGTCGTTCGGTGAAGGGCTGATTGGACGTATTGCTGAAAGCAAACGCCTCGTGAATCTTGATGATATCCCCCCCGCGTTGGATCAAGATTTTCTGCGTCAGACCGGGGAATCGGAATATAGAAGTCTTCTCGGTGTACCCATATTGTACAAGGGAAGTCTCCAGGGCGTTCTCCTCGTACGCCAGCGCACCAAACGCCAGTTCGACTTCTCGGATGAAGCCCTGTTGACGACCCTGGCGGCGCAGCTCGGCGGAGCGATCGTGCACGCGAAAGCGAGCGGTGAATGGCGTTTCATTTGTCGCTCGTTCGCCGCCAAGCACTTTGATGGTGTGCCAGGTGCGCCGGGTGTGGCAATAGGGCGAGCGATCGTCGTGGGCACATCGGTAACGGAGGTCCCGAATCGACAAGTCGCGGACAAACAAGCGGAGGAATTGCGTCTTAGAGCAGCCATTCTCACCGTCAAGGAGGAAATATCGACCCTGAGAACTACGCTGTCCGGCGATCTTCATGCATCTGATCTCGCTCTGTTCGATGCCTATGAGCTGATGCTCGATAGTCCTGAATTGCTGACAAGCGCATTAGCCGGGATTCACGAGGGGCTTTGGGCCCCGAGCTCCTTCGCCAACGCTGTGGAATACTATGCGACCCAATTCGACGAGATGGGGGATCCCTATCTCCGTGAACGCGCAACCGATATACGTGGCTTGGGCTCGCGCATAGTCAATCACCTGCTGGGACAGTTCAACGAACGGGAATCGGGCTCTTCGCCCATCATTCTTGTAGGTCAATGCCTCAGTGCTTTGGACATCGGTCAAGCACGCACTGGAAACGTTGCGGGCTTGGTTTCGGGGGAAGGGTCCTCACTGTCGCATGTCGCCATCGTCGCGCGAGCCTTGGGTATTCCCGCGGTGGTTGGCTTAACCGGATTGCCGTTGTTCCAGCTCCATGGACAGGAACTCGCCATCGATGGGACGCAGGGGCGAGTTCATTTGCAGTTTGGTACCACGCTGAGGAATCTGCTTCAGCGGTGTATTTCGGAACAGCGTCGCGTCGACGAAACACTCGAGCCACTTCGAGACATGCCGGCTACGACTGCGGCCGATGAGAATGTGCAGTTGCTGGTCAATGCGGGTTTTGAGGAACATCCGCAGGCCGACCTGGTCGCTGGTTCATCCGGAATCGGTCTGTATCGATCAGAACTGCCTTTTCTTCTTCGAGACCGCTTGCCTAGTGAGCATGAACAACAGGAGTTGTATCGGAGCGTGCTCCAGGCGGCCCACCCTCTACCTGTGACCTTCCGTACCCTCGACATCGGTGGAGACAAATCTCTGCCGTATCTCAGTGACGGATCGGAAGGGCCGGCGGATCATTACCGTGGGGTACGCTTCATGATCCACCACCCCGAGATCTTCTTGACGCAATTGCGCGCCGTGTTTCGCGCGAGCGAAGGATTGGACAACCTCCGGCTGCTTTTTCCGATGGTCAGCTGTGCAGACGAACTCGATCACGCGTTGCGGTTGGTGGATTTGGCGAGGGCGCAGCTATTGGCTGATGGGTTGAGCCCCCCTCGATGCGCCATGGGGGTCATGATCGAGGTGCCCGCGGCGGTCTATCAGATCACACCTATCGCACCATTGGTGGAATTTTTCTCCGTTGGAACGAACGATCTGTCTCAGTTCCTGCTCGCCACGGAACGAACCGACCCTCTGGGCGACAAGCTGCTCAGGGGATTGCATCCTGCCTTGCTGCAGGTACTCCATACGATCGTTCAGTCGGTGCACCGCATGGGAAAGCCGGTGAGCGTGTGCGGGGAAATCGCCGGGGATCCGGTTGCAGCTCTGCTCCTTCTTGGGATGGGTATCGATGCGCTGAGCATGGAATCACTCGCCCTACCAAAAGTGAAATGGGCCCTTAGCCGTCTAACTTATCAGCGAATGCAGTCGATGGCGGATGAGGCGCTTCGGTGTGATCGAGCCGTGGAACTTACAAGACTTATGTGCAGCATTGGCAATGAAATTGGCTTGGATGCAATTGCGGCTCGGACGATCGAAAGTTCCTCGTAATCGGTAGATTTCCATGGGCGCTTGCGTACGACATTGGTAGTGATTCCCAGTTTGAGGATTATTCTGCGATGCACTTGGCTAAAGAATTTCCTTCTGTTCCGGCGTTTGCATTGTTTGAACTGGGATTTCGCCCGTTCTTTGTGGCGGCAGGTATGTTTTCCGCTCTTGCCATCGGCGTATGGATGTTCGATTACGCCTTTGCCGTGCATTGGATACACGCGGATGTCAGCGGCGTTCAATGGCATGCCCATGAGATGATCTTCGGCTACTCGATGGCGGTGATTGCGGGTTTCCTGCTGACGGCCGTGGGCAATTGGACCGGCGTGTCCGGACTACGTGGCAAGCCCCTGGCGACCCTGCTGGTGGTTTGGTTGGTGGCGAGAATGACCTACTTTCTACCGAGTTCGGTGGCGCTGGTGGTTTCCGCGATGGCCGATGCCGTATTCACGGCGGGACTGATACTGGCTGTCGGCAGACCTGTAGTGCAGGTCAAGCAGTGGAATCAACTGTGGATCCTCGCACTCCTGCTAGCGCTCCTGATCAGTAATCTGCTTTTTCACGCCGGCTTACAGGGTTATCTAACCGAAGGCGTTCGCTGGGGACTCTATTTGGGTCTCTATCTGATCATGGCGCTGATATTCGCGATGACGCGACGCGTTCTGCCGTTTTTCATAGAACGTGGCGTCTCCGAAACCTTTCAACCGCGCACCCGCCGGTGGATCGACATCGGGAGCATGGTACTGTTCTTCGTTTGGATCGCGATGGATGTATTCGTGCAACAGGAGGAATGGGTGACCTTGCTGTCGGCGGCTTTGTTTGTGCTGCATGCGGTCCGTATGTACGATTGGTTCACGCCAGGAATGCTCCGGGCACCGTTACTTTGGTCACTTTTTGTAGGTTACGGATTCCTCCTGATCGGATTCCTACTTAAAGGGCTTTCTGTTTGGTTCGATATTTCTCCGACGCTGGCTTTGCATGCGTTTTCTTTCGGGGGGATCGGTCTGATCACGCTCAGCATGATGTCCCGCGTGAGCCTCGGTCACACTGGGAGGAAAGTCCATGATCCACCGAAATCCGTGGTCTTCATGTTTACGATGATTCTCTTGGGAACGTTGGCTCGGGTCATCATTCCCATCGTCGACGTCTCGCACTATGCGATTTGGATTGTCGTATCCCAGGCGCTTTGGCTACTGGCATTCGGTAGTTTTCTGACCACTTTTGTGCCTATTCTCTCCAAGCCGCGAGTAGATGGTCGCCGAGGGTGAGGCCGAGTATCCAAATCAAGCGGATCTATGACCCACCAAGCGCGTCCGATGGAATTCGAATCTTGGTCGAACGCCTGTGGCCACGAGGTTTCCGAAAGGACGCCCTGCAGCTGGACCTCTGGGAAAAGGAAGTGGGGGCCAGTACATCGCTTCGACAATGGTTTGGCCATGCCCCCGAAAAGTGGCCTGAGTTTCAGAGGCGTTACCATCTTGAGCTTCGGCAAAATCCGAAACATTGGCAGTACATTGTCGATCTAGCCAAGCGAGAGCCGTTGACATTGTTGTATAGTGCTCGCGACACATCTCACAACAATGCGGTCGCGTTTCGCTTATTCCTGCTCGAGGAGTTGCGAAGCGTCGCCAGTTGAGCGAAGAAAGCGGTGATCAATCTAATCGAAGCTGCTCGTGCATGGGGAACAACTCGTTTTCGCGCCGTACTGACGGCAGCGCTCGAGGGTGTCGATGTTTCGCAGTGGCCACTCCAACACGGGCTTCGGTTCGGCAGCTACCCGCTGGACGAACCGCTGGATGTGGTTGTATATGGGGCAAACGAACAAGGCGATGCGATCATCGTTCGTGTAGGTTTTTTCTTCTCAAGTCTCGACCCTGGCTCCTGCTGCGCGGACGACCCAACGCCGGAGAACCCACAGTGTGAATGCTGCGAGATCCAGTTGGAGATTGATCGCGGCAGCGGCGATGTGCGTATACGCCTTCTCGACGAGTGAGCGGCAAGGACGTCTGCCAGCTCCGTGGCAAGCACGAAGTTCAACGCTTACAGACGAGCCCCATTCCGATAGTTTCGGGCGCATTGGAGTGGGTGGTAGGGCGTGGTCTGGCCAGCGGGTCAGGTTTGCTCCTTCTGCGCGACTTCACGAAGGAGCGCGATGGCTTGTTGAAGGTATTCGGTCGTCGCTTCCCGTGGAAATACCATGTACGCCGGATGCGGAAACTCCGGTGCTGAGGATACTTGATAGAGACGTCCCTCCTGGATCAGTGGCCGGGCCATGCGAATGGGAAGAAAACAAGATCCTCCGTTGGCTACGATCAACTGAATTCCCAGCCAACCGATATTGACGACCTGGGGTGGTCGTGCCAAGTCGGGAAAACTCTCCTGATGCCTGGCGTAAAAGCCCGGCCCCCACTCCACATACACATAATCGTCGCCAGGCCAGCGCGTGTCAGGGTTGGTGCTGACCATCACGAGGGTCTCATCGAACAGATGCTCGACGATCAGACCGGGAGCGTGGCTGGGGGTATACATGACTCCGATATCCAGCGTCCCTTCCACCAAGCGGCGCATCAGATCCTCCTCAAACCCGATCTCGCTGCGAATGGATATGTCCGACGCTGTCTGACGCATCCGGCCTACCCAGCTGGGCAAGAAGTCCTCCCAAAGTGCAATGCGTCCGCCGATTCGTACCGTTGCTCGGTAGCGACTGGGAAGGCCGACGTCGTGACGCGCCTGCTCAACGGTTAACACCAAGGTTTTCGCATGCTGAAGAAATCGTTTCCCCGCGGTAGTCAGGCTGGCGCCAGCACGGTTGCGCACAAACAATTGGGCGCCGAGTTCGGATTCCAGGTTCTGGACACGTGCACTGACCGTGGACTGGGTTACGTAAAGGCGTTTGGCCGCTTCGAGAAAACTGCCATGTGCGGCGATGGCGAGGAAGGTTTTCGCTTGATCTATGTCCACTTTGGTGCAACCCCGTATTTAATATTGAAAACGACGATATCAATAAACGATAAATATCGCTTGCCTAGTATTATATTGCACCAATAGCATGCGTATATGCACCAATATTGGAGGTCAGTATGATTTTCGGTTTTCTTCTCCATTCCACAGTCGGCCTTCCAAGGTTCGCTTGCGCACAACGAGGTGCCAGAGTCGGCACGGGGCCGAACCGTCTCGACCGCTGCTTAGATCGGACAGGGAAAGAAGGGATTTACACTGATTCAGGCGTTAACGGCCTCTCTGAAAATTTGGAAGGTGCAATGGAGGCTGGCTATGCGCGACTGGCTTGATGCGGTGGGCCAATTGGCGGGGATTGGAAAGGATCGCTCTGGACACTTGGAAAAGTGGGTCTCGGCGCTTGGCGGCCTGTTCGGTTTGGGTGCGGTTCTGTTGATCAGCCAAATGGAGCTTGGGCTCAGTGCGGCGGCCGGATTGGTTGGCTCCATGGGCGCATCGGCAGTGCTATTGTTTGCGGTTCCCCATGGCCCGCTTTCGCAGCCCTGGGCCGTGTTTGGCGGCCATGTGATCTCGGCGGTCGTTGGGGTCTCCTGTGCTCAGACGATACAGGACCCAACCGTCGCGGCGGCCGCAGCGGTCGCCCTCGCCATTGGGGCGATGCATTATTTTCGCTGCATTCATCCTCCAGGCGGCGCCACAGCACTTAGCGCCGTGGTCGGCGGCGATGCCGTCCACCAGCTCGGTTTTCAATTCGTCCTGACGCCCGTATTGCTGAATGCGGTCACCATCCTGCTGGTTGCGCTGGTGTTCAACGCACCATTCGCTTGGCGCCGCTATCCGGCTGCATTGGCACGAAACCCAATGAATACCGTGGGACGCGTTTCCAACATCGGCAACTCGGTGGAGGCACGTCATGAGTAGCCGGTCCAAAACCAGGCCAGTTCTTCAAGACTACCAACGTGCACTGAAAAGCATGAATACCTTCATCGATGTCGATGCCAACGACCTGAAAGAGCTAGCGGAGAGGGCCGTCCACTTCGCGGCACAGAGGTCAAGCGAATCCATGGCGATCGCCGGGATTATGAGCCATCCGGTCCGCACGGTACACCCACAGACGACCATGTCCGAAGCGGCGCACCTGCTGGTTAGCGAACGGATCAGCGGACTACCCGTGGTCGATGATTCCGGGACGTTAGTCGGGATCCTTACGGAAGCGGATTTTTTGCGAGGGTTGGGCGTTCCGACACATCAGCCAACCCACAATCTTTGGCAAACCCTGGAAACCTTGTTTACTCATCTGTCGCATCACGGTGACCTGGAGGGGCCGGATGACCCCGTATCAGATCACATGGCGCGCGATGTGGTGTGCTCATCCCCCGATCAGACCATTGATGACGTTGTCGGCCTGATGAAGCAGCACCGCGTAAAGCGGGTACTGATCTGTGATGACGAGCGCAAGGTGCTTGGTATGGTTACTCGATCGGATCTGGTGCGGATTTTCTTTGACCGTTATACAAAGGTGATTGCGGCGCCATAACCGCGCGCTGACCTAACGCGCGAAGGAGGCTTTCTCTCTGATAATTGTCAACGCAATTGCCCGGACTTTTGCAGTCTTGGGGTAACCTTCGCGGTCGCAGGGCGCAACGCGTTTTCGCTCCCATCTCTCGAATGTATCTATTGGAGGTAGACATGGGGATTCCTTCGCGTCAATCTTCCGCATTGGTCAATCAGATTAGAAAGTCAAGCTTTCTGGCAGAAGTGGGAAACGAGGAGATCAATCGATTCGTGGAATTCGCGAAGAGCTGCATTCTCCATCCAGGCGCTGAGATTTTTCAGCAGAACCAACCTTGCTCGTTCGTGTATTTGTTGACCGAAGGTAAGGTGAGGCTCTATCGAACGTCCGCATTAGGACAAGAGAGAACTATTGATTTTATCTCTGCCGGTGAACTGTTTGGTGAAGCGGGTATGTTTTCGGGAACGGGGTATCCGTTCAGTTCCGCAGCATCGGAAGGCGGAGAGGCAATTGCTTTCGATGCCTTTCGATTCAATCGCGTCTTGTATTCAAGACCAGATCTGACTTTGAAGATGCTCAGCTCCGTGAGTAGGCAATTGGTCCGAATGTTCGACCGGGTGGATGCCTTGAAAGGCCGTTGTGCGACATCGAAGGTAGCCTTCTATCTGTTGCATGCCGACCGACAGAGTCGCGAGGGCTGGCTCGTGGACCTTCCCTTCAGGCGCAGTGACCTCGCCAATCTCTTGGGTATCCAAGCAGAAACTCTTTGCCGGATTCTGGCCAAATTTCGCAAACAAGGTTGGGTCAAGGCTGAAGGTCCACGCTTGCGCATCTCGGACGCTGCCGCGCTGCACACGTTGTTAAACGACAAAGAGGCGAGATGAGCTGAAGAAAAAGGTTTGGCGAATCTATGCTTGCTTTTTCGGGCGGACTGAACGAACCAATGGGACTCTGCGACATGCGTGGGATCAGGTTGTCGCTGTTGGGCGACCATGATTCTTTCGAGCCTTCGCGGTCGTGCCCGGAATTGAGTCCAATGTTTCAGCCTCTTGATGAAGCGGCTGACCGGGTATATCGGCAATCTCATGAAGAGGTTGGCTTCGGGAATCCGCGGGTGGCCCATTCACGATTTGGAATCTTGCATATGATCAACGGGTTGCGTGATTCGCAGGGCAGAATCCTTGATAAATGTCAATGGTCCAGATGTATCAAGGTGGCTGCGATCTATGCTCATGTTCAGTGCGTCGCCCCTCTGGATACGAATCGAGATCGGCAACAACACGCCACGTATCGCTGGCAAAGATCAGACCCGCTCATGTGCCAGGTCGGAGAGTCTCGAGAATCCACCTCCGCTGTCCAGACGCTGAACCCGGGCGGATGCGAAAGCGACCTTGCGGCAGCCTGACGCGAAGAACCGCAACAAACACCTTTCAATAACACTGGCTAGGAAAGGGGGAAGGATTCCAGGCGGTCAGCGCCTGCCGGTGCCAACAGACAAGCCGAACCACTAATTGTGGTCGATGGAGGAAACATGAACCTGACCCGCCGTGATTTCGTGAAAAGCAGTATCGCCGCGTCCGCGGCGGCCACAGTAGGTATTCCCATCTCCCTGGCCGCTCAGGAAGCGGTGAAAGAGGTTGAGGCGGGATGGCAATGGGACAAGGGCGCTTGCCGTTTCTGTGGTACCGGCTGCGGCATTATGATCGCCACCAAGGACGGCAAAATCGTCGCCACCAAGGGTGACCCCGACGCCCCGGTAAACCGTGGCCTGAACTGTGTCAAGGGCTATTTCAACGGCAAGATCATGTACGGGAAAGATCGCCTGACACAGCCGCTGCTGCGCATGACCGGTGGCAAGTTCGACAAGAAGGGAAAGTTTTACCCGATCTCCTGGGAGCGGGCCTTCGACGAGATGGAAAAGCACTGCAAGGCGGCGCTGAAGGAGAAGGGCCCGACCGGCGTCGCGATCTTCGGGTCGGGGCAGTACACCGTGCCTGAGGGTTATGTTGCCGCCAAGTTCATGAAAGCTGGCCTGCGATCCAATAACATCGATCCGAATGCCCGCCACTGTATGGCCTCGGCGGTCGCGGCCTTCATCCAGACCTTCGGAATCGACGAGCCTGCCGGCTGTTATGACGACATTGAAGTCACCGACACAGCCGTGCTGTGGGGTGCAAATATGGCGGAGATGCATCCGATCCTGTACTCGCGTATCGCGGACCGACGTCTGTCTCACCCGGATATGAAAGTCATCAACCTGTCGACTTTCAGCAACATGAGTTCCGGTATCGCCGATACGGAAATCCTCTTCGCCCCCAGCGGCGATCTGGCGATTCAGAACTACATCGCTCGCGAGATCATCAAGCGCGATGCCGTCGATCACGACTTCGTAAAGCAGCACTGTGTGTTCGCAACCGGACCGTACGACATCGGCTATGGTATGCGCGCGACCAGTGACTACGCATTCGATGCCGAGAAGGACACTCAGATCAACGAGGTGCGTCACAAGCTGAGTAAGAACGAAGCCATTGCCCAGCGTCGCGAGGAAGGGGAGGTCGTCGAACAGAAGAACACCGCGACCGCCGGCAAGCACTGGCTGATCGACTTCGAGGAGTTCAAGCGTGGGCTGGAACCGTACACCCTGGACTTCGTAGCCGAGGTCGCCAAGGGCGACCCGGATGAACCCATCGAGAAGTTCAAGCAAAAACTCAAGGTCCTCGCTGACCTTTACGCCGATCCGAAACGCAAGATCGTTTCCTTCTGGACCATGGGTTTCAACCAGCATCAGCGTGGTACCTGGGTCAACGAGCAGATGTACATGAACCACCTGCTGATGGGGAAGCAGTGCAAGCCCGGCAACGGCGCTTTCTCGCTCACCGGCCAGCCGTCGGCCTGCGGTACGGCCCGTGAGGTGGGCGTCTTCGCCCACCGACTACCGGCCGACATGGTGGTCAACAACCCACAGCATCGGGAGCACGCCGAGCACATCTGGAAGGTACCCGCCCGCACCGTTAATCCGAAGGTCGGCAGCCATATCACCAAGCTGATGCGTGACCTGGAGGACGGTTCGGTGAAATTCGCCTGGGTGGCAGTCAATAACCCCTTCCAGGCGACGGCCAATGCCAATCATTGGATCAAGGGCGCCCGGGAGATGGACAACTTCATCGTCTGCGCCGATGGGTATCCGGGTATATCTGCCAAGGTCGCCGACCTGATCCTGCCGGCGGCTATGATCTTCGAAAAGTGGGGCCTGTACGGCAATGCCGAGCGGCGCACCCAGGCTTGGAGGCAGCAGGTCGCTCCGCCCGGACAGGCCATGGGTGACTTCTGGCAGGTGCTGGAATTCGCCAAGCGCTTCAAGATCAAGGAAGTTTGGGGAGAGGCGCCGATTCCCGGGCTAAAGGCCGAAGGTTTCGAAGATGGCAAGCTGCCCGATATCATTCAGGATGCCGTGGCCATGGGGTATTCGCCGGACGACACCTTGTACGACGTGCTCTTTGCCCGTCCAGAGTTCAAGAAGCAGTTTCCGTGGCCGGATCCGGTGGCCAAGGGGCATGCGAATCACGTCGCGGAGGCGTTGGGCGACGGGTGGTTCCCGGAGAAGGCTATGTTCGAAGAATATGCCAGTTTCGGGCGCGGTCATGCCCACGACCTGGCGGAGTTCGACACGTACTACCGCGACGACGTGCGCGGCCTACGATGGCCGGTAGTCGATGGCAAGGAGACCCGCTGGCGGTTCAACGCCGAGTACGATCCCTATGTCAAGAACGGACCGATAGAGTTCTACGGCAAGGCGATGAAAGCACTGCCGAGCGGTAACCTGGACGGCGTCATCAATGCCGAGAAGACCAGCCTCGCCGGCAAGGCGAAAATCTTCTTCCGTCCCTACGCCGATCCCGTGGAGATGCCGGACGACCGCTATCCGTTGTGGCTTGTCACTGGCCGCGTGCTGGAACACTGGCATTCCGGCACGATGACCAGGCGGGTGCCGGAGTTGCACCGCTCCGTACCAGAGGCCCTGATCTATATGCACCCGAAGGACGCGGAAGGGCTTGGTCTCCAGCGTACCGATCTGGCATGGGTGGAATCGCGCCGGGGCAAGATCCAGGCGCGCGTGGAAACGCAGGGCCGCAATGGCATGCCGCGGGGATCCATCTACGTACCTTGGTTTGACGAGGGGGTCTTCATCAATCGGGTAACCCTCGATGCGACCTGTCCAATTTCCAAGCAAATTGATTTCAAGAAGTGTGCGGTCAAGGTCTACAAGGCGTAGCCTGGCGGTCTGCGGCTGCGGTGTGAGCGTCCATGAGGATGGCGGGATGGAACCCGTCGTCCGTATCCGAACTCCCCTCGGCCGTCTCCCAATCATCCACCGATGGAGAGCAGCATGAAAAGAATCATTTACCTCCTTGCGGCGGCCCTGCTGAGCCTGACTGCCGCCCATGCCGAACAGGGTGTCTCCTCCGAGCAACTGGGGCTGTCCAAGACCAATGTCCGCGATGCGCCGGCGCCGCCTTTGTACACCTTCAGCACGCAGTTCCCCGGCACCAGTCAGCGCCTCCCTCGCGCCTACCCTGGGGCGCCGCCGCAGATCCCGCACAACATCGATATGTTCGTGCCGATCAAGATGGGCGCCAACCAGTGCCTGGGGTGCCACAACAACCCGGCGTTGTGGGGCCAGCCGCTCGTGCAGGGGATTCCGACACCCATCCCCAAGAGTCACTACACGGATCTGCGAAACGCCCCTGACAAGTTGACCAACCAACTGATCGGATCGCGTTATGTTTGCGTCCAGTGCCATACACCGCAGGCGAATGCCCAACCCCTGGTAGCCAACACATTTGGCAGATGACCCGTCCAGGCCACCAGTGACAGTCCTTAGGTCGGACCGGAACGGACCCCGGTCGGCCAAGCTCGCGAAGGAAATACAAGTGAATGACCCCGAAGTAAGACCGGACGCCGCCCGCAGAGGCTTTCTTACCGGAAAGTTTCTGACTGAGCAGGGTCGCCAGGAGGTGCGTGCGCGGACCGAAGTCATGGGGCCGCCTCCGCCGTGGTTCGACGTGAAGTCGAACCACGTGCCCTCAGTGAACTGGGAGCAGCGCTGCCCGCAGGGAATTATCCGCACCTATCCGCAAGATCACCGTCGCGCCGGTGAGCCCTACCTGGACTTCTTCATTGCTGGCTGTACCTTCTGTGGCCTGTGCGCCGATCGGCCGGTGGCGGGCGATGACCGTCCCAGGATGGGGCGGGCGTTGCTGGATACCAGTCGCTGTTTGGCTCACAACGGCGTCATCTGCGTGACCTGTGTAGTTCGATGCGATGCGCGTGCGATCCAGCGGGGGCCTCGGGGTGCGGTCACCGTAGACGAGCACGGCTGCATTGGTTGCGGAGCCTGCGTTGCGCCCTGCCCGGCATCGGCGATCCGCGTCCAACCCTTAACCCTCGGAGAGACCTGAACCAGTACCCTAGATTCACTTCGGATCCGTCACTCTTGCCAGTCGGATGCCAAACACTTCATTCGGAGACTGTCCCAACAACGTCTCCCTTGACTGGGCCAACCTCGCCTGGATGGACCTTTTGCACCGGCTGGTTTCAGGGCGGCCCTTTATCCAGCGGATAGTCACGAAGATTCCAGCGTTTATAGCCTTCGTCGTCGACGCGCAGTTTCTGAAAACCGGCAGCCTTGAAGTACGCATAGACCATGGACGCGCCGGTGGCGCCAAAACAGGTCAGCAGTACCAGCTCAGTCTTCGCCAGCGGATAGGAGGCCAGTACCCGGATGGGCAGGGAGGCGTCGGCGTAGAGCAGACCAGCCGCATCCGTCTTCAGAAAATCCTCCCAGGGTTGGGACAGGCTTCCGGGGATACGGCCAAACTTGATGTTGGCGCCGAATTTCCCCAAGCCAAGCCAGTAGTCGTGCGGACGTCCGTCGACCACGGGATGATCGCGATAGAGCGAATGCATGACTTCGACCCCCATTTCCAGCTCGGGACGGTAATGGACGACGAAATCGCCGGGCGTCACCTCGGTCGCCTGGTCCGTCGTTTCTCCATGGGCTGCAAGCCAGGCATGCCAGCCGCCATCGAGGATGGACACGGTATCGTGACCGAGCAGGTTGAAGATCCAATAGGAGTAGAAGGCCCCCTGCACGTCGTTCAGGGACTTGCCCTTGTAATAGAGGACGACGTGATCGTCGTTGCTGATCCCAAGAGCACGAATCCGTTCCTGCAGCTCCGGAAGCGGCAAATGGGTACGCACGTCGTCGTCGCCCTGTTGCCGCCAGTATTCCTTGCCGATCATCACCGCACCCGGGATGTGCCCGTCGAACTCGTAGGAAACCTCGTCCGAGACTTCGATCAGCTTCACCTTGGGCTGCGCGAAATTGGCCGATAGCCACTCCGCACTCACGAAAACCGGCCAATCGGCCGCCTGCGCCGTCGAAAAGACGCATAGCCAGAACAGAAAAATTCTCAACAGCATTCTGCTCATCCTCCACCCCTTTGCATCGCCAAGTGCATCCGCCGCAGCATCGCTTCGCACGCCTCAGCGTCACCTGCAGTGAAGCGGATATCAATAGTTAACGTCGGGAACCGCAGCAGCGCAATCACGCGCTCGGGACCGGGCGTGAGCCGTATCTCCATTGCCGCATTGCCGTCGGCGATCCGATACGCCAGCGGTTCGCCGCTCAGCCCCTCCGGAAAGGCGTTGCGCAGCCCATGCCCGAATTCGGCGAGGCTGGCGGAGACCTCCCGCGGAGTATAGACCTTGCAGCAAACTGCAAGGCGAGTCCGATTTCGACGCTGCCTTGCAACTCGGCATGGCCGAATAGGCGCTGAACGAAACCGGAATACGGAACCTGCCGGCTTACCCGCTTCGCACTCTTGCGACGCAGCGAATGCGGGACCCAGTCGTGGACATTCCGATCGTGTATCACTTCACGAGAAGATGAAGGACAGCAACCAACCTGTATGGGGGAAGCATTGCGCATGCCGCCCAGGGAGACTGTTTTACTTAACATCCTGCCGAGGATCATTGGGCATCCAAGTGACGCGAAACCGGATGACGCCGTAGACGTCGAGTGGATTCCAAACGACGGGTTTCGCATGTTTTCCGACAGGGTGACGACAACTATCGGCCAGTTCCGGTCACTCGCTCGTCCGAGCTGAGCGTCGGGTACAATGCGCCGAGCGGTCGGTCGCGGGGCTAACTGGCCAAGTGCCTACTCTAGCCCAATAAAACAGGTCGTTGGCGACGCCAGTGCTCCCGGCGGATGAGGAAACCCGTGCGGAACTACTCGACGCGAAACCTGTAGCAGGCGGCTCGCTGCCCATTCATGTCACGGTAGCGCAGCTCGAATAGCCGAGACTCATGCAGCACCTGTCGCCAGCTGGCACATCCATACTTCGTGGGCTCCTGTTCAGGACTCCGTTCCATGATCCATCGCCCAGCCGCGGCAACGGGCGTCCAGCCGTCCACGGCGAGCTCATTAGCCGCCTCACGCAAGCAGCGGACGATGCCTGCCGCGGACCAAATCACGGTGCCATTCGGTAAGATGCCATTGATCATGAAGTTCCGACCAGCATCGGAATCTATGAACTCCACTGTCTTGCCCCTGGCCTCATCCATGTGCGCAGCCCAGCCTCGAAGTCGTTCGAAATGTTTGTCGATGCGCTCATATGCAGCAACCAGCGCAGCACGTGCTGTCAGGCATCCGTCTGTCGACCAAAGATCATGCTGATCGATGAAGTGGTGAACTAGGTTGTTACGCAATAGCACCAGTTCTTTCAGCTCGCTCTGTGTCCGGGCGTAGTCCTCGGCAGACAAAATCAACTGTATCCGCATTGCTAAATTCACAACATCCTCGGGCTCGTTCGCCGCGGCATCGTCGGCGGCGATGTCGATCCCCTCCGTCACGACGAACGACCCGAATAACCTTCTCACCAGTGTGCCAAGCGTCTTCGTGAAAGCATCATCAACGCGCGCTGCGCGGATGTTCTCTAGCTCATGCGCTGGCCCCGAAATATCGTGGTGGGCAACGATCGTCTTCATCAGGTGCTCATATTGCTGTAGGCGCAGCAGGCAGCGCCCCAGCAAACGCTGAACCTCGCGCTGTTGCGCCTGCACGTCCCCGTCATTCATGACGAGCTGGGAACCGGCAACCTGCGGGAGATCATCGCGCCCAACTGGACAGGTTGCGAGGGAGTCGCCCGTCGGGGTCGTTGACGGTGACCGAGTTGCCATCCTTGAGCCGCTCTGAGTAGACGACCACGTTCGCTCCGCCCTCATGCACCTGGCTCGGAAAGAGGATGCCGGTGTACCCCCGCGTCAGCACCATATCGGCGAGAACCCACGTTGGGGGCTCGATGTGCCGCTCGAACTTCAGGTGACGCCAGTCCTCGCGCCAGTCATGCCATAGGTCGTCCCAGGGCGCGCCGTCGTGGAGTTGGCGCAGGTCGACCAGGTTGTACAGAGTCACGATATACGAGCACATCGTGCAGGGTGGTAGGAAGGGTGAGGTCTGCTGGTACTCGCGCAAGGCGGTCATCTCATCCAGCGACAAGTACAGTGCCTCCACGCCCTCTCGGTTGAATCGTCCTCCTCGGTTTGCAGCCCCTGCGCCGCTGGTGGGCCGGCTGGCCCACTGCGGGGTATGCGCCCGGAACAACGTGGTGCCAGGAGGCAGGTCGAACAGGATCATCCAACGAACCCGGCGCTGATCGACTCCAGGTAGCCGATCGCGTCCTCGGTTCGCCCTTCTTGGATCAGTTGCAACAGGGTCTTGTGGCGAAACGCGGGAATGGGCTCGTTCTTGACCAGGAAGATGGCGCGTTGCGGGTCCGGCTGTACCACCGTGGCGGCCGACAACACGCGCATCAGGTCACGCAGTGCGGATTGCAGTCTTGGCGATTCCGGATGGGTGCGCAGGGTGTTGCGATGGACCCCCGCCAGTTCAGCCAAATCCTGTTGTTGCAGACCGAGGATGTCGGCAACGCCCGATGCCGAAAACCGCGACGTACCTGGCTCCCGCGTCGATTCGAGCACGTCTGCGAAGATGGCGGCCATACGGTTTCTCCCAAGGTGGTACTTCGAGAATGCACAGTTTACGCACAGTATAGGCATATCTCCAGTCGTCGTCCGTCCCCGCAGCCGCTCCGACAATTGATACCTAGCGAGATCTGATCGATGCGCTCTCAACAGCACAGACAAGCGCCGATCAAGTTCGCATCGAAGCCGTCACCCTACGCCAAACCGCGTGGACCGCCTTCGAAACCGCGCTGTTCACCGCCGGGGCGCCAGACGCGCGAAATCTCGGTCTGCCTGCCATGTCACAGATATTTCTTGAAATATGCCACGCCGATCCACAAGGTCGCCGACAGCCCTAGCGCGAACGGCGGCAGTATCCACCGGGGATCGGTCGGGAACCACGGTGCTAGGTAAAGGAAGAGTAGGGCGCCGGCAAGAAATCGGTGAACCGCCTTGGCCCGGTGGTACACGAATCCTCGCGAAGGCTCCACGGCCAGTCGCCGCCGGTGTCGGATCAGCACCCCGTCGACTGCTGCTGCAACGCCTGCGAAGAGAAAGATCGGTAAAGTGGCGGCCACCATGCCGAGGCGCAGGCCGATCAGTTGCACGCTGGCGGCGATCGACTGAAGCACCGGTTTGACGGCCTGTGCCGGCGTTTCCACCACGGTACGCAAGTTTTCGGTGGGCGGTGGCTTTCGATCCATGAGGGCTTGTAGGCCGGGGGCGACGAACAGCGCCGTGTAGGTCGCCTCCATGACCGTCTGCGCCGTCCTGACCCGTTCGCCGCCGCGAAGCAAGGATGAGACGAGGAGCGCCTCTTCTTTCAATGTCTTTTCCAGCGCTGCCGGTCCGTGGTCCGCCAGTGTCCACCAGGCATAGGTCTGGTGCACGGCCAGCGCCGCAATCACGGCAAAGATGGGCAGGACGATCCAGCGTGGCCAGGGGAGGGCGGATAGGCCGCCATGCCCAGGGTTGGATTTGTTCATGCCGCCGTTCCCCAACGTTCGCGTAGGCGTGCGCCGATGTCCTTCAAGCTTTTAGGCTCCAGCGGGTCTCGCTCGGCCATGGGCAGCCGGACCTTGTAGAGCCGTCCGCCGTCGATCAAGGCGAATGCCTGCCCTACCGGCAGTCGGATCAGGTCTGCCGGCGATAGCAGATCCGCCTTGGGTTGTTCGCTCACCCGCGTTGCGTTCTGAGCCTGGAAGTCGACGGGGTTGCTGGGATCGTTGTTGTCGGTTTCGCGGGATTCGTCGATCCGCGTGAACACGCGGGCCGACACCAACTGGTCCGTAATGAGTTTGGCGGTTTCTTCGGTGCGTACCCGCATGGCTACGATGTTGTTCCAATTGTCCAGGAGCTGTCCCGCCTTCGCCACGCTCCCCAGGCCGGCCTCCAGATCTTTCTTCGACTGGGTGTACGACGTAACGCGAAATCCCGCGCCGCGGGCCATGTTCAACAGGGGCACGTACTCCGGCCCGACGACACGCGAGAGTTCGTCGGTGTGCAGGTTGACGATCGGAGGGGCCTGCCTATCGCCGGATAGCGTCGGTAAGCCATCGAATGCGCCGTGTTTGTACAGGTGGCCGGCCATGCTGGTCAGGTCCGCCAACATCGTCGCCCCCACCGCATCGGCGACCTCGGAATCGGTCAGTGCATCCAGGCCCACGTAAACGATTTCTTGCCCTCGAATCACCTTGTCCCACTCCAGGATCGGGCGTTTGTCCGCCGTATCGCCATAGTCGGGAGCCAGTAGATGGCCGACCTTTCCGGTCGTCAGCTTCTGCATCAGGGGAAGGAGATTTCCCGTCAGTTTGTCGTAGTGGGCCTTGTCATGGTCGAAGATACCCTTCAGCCCCTCGCAAACGTCGTCGTAGTAGCCGTGTTCCCGGTAGTACCAGACCAAGGCGGCCGCGTGACGGTCTCGGCCCTGATGTTGCCGCGGCAGGCGCTTGGCCCATTCCGGATCGCGCTCTGCCTGTGTCACCGTGGTTCGCCAATCGGCCGGTGCATTGCGGTCCAGCCAATGCTCGAAGTAGTCGATCAGCAGTGGGTCGACATCCGTGACGTAACGTGGGATGGCGCGATAGTCCGGTTTGCCGCCCAAGGCCACCAGGGCACGCGATACCGTGTTCACGAAGCGCCAGGCAAACTCCCTGAACGCGGCACTATTGCCCTCGCCCGGTAGCTGGTTCGCTATGCGGGTCGCGACCTCGGTGATGCGATTGAACCGCCCGGTCGGATTGTATCGCTCGCTGATTTCCGGAAAGCCGAGGTGGACGATGCGGAACTTGTCGAGCTTGTCGGCACGGACGGCTTCCGCCCACATGCGAAACAGCAGATCCAGGTCGCCCTTGGGGTCGATCACAATGACGCAATCCCCCCGCCGAATATCCTGTGTCACCAGCAGCTCCGCCAGCCTAGTCTTTCCTACGCCGGTGGTACCGAGCACGAGCATGTGACCCTGTCGTGCCTTGAGGTTCATCCAGAGCGGATGTTCGTCTTCCAGGCCGACGCCATGCAGAAGCCCATCGCCTCCCACGTCCGGCAGGGGCCTGACCGGATTCCACCATCGTTGGGCTTGTGTTCCATCGCGCAACCGCCGTAACCAAGGCATCGTTTCAGACGCCCGTTCGCTGGCCCGCTCGAACCCTCGCGCCAAACGATAGAGTCGCCCCGGTTCTAGGAGACGACGCACCTTCGGGTCGCGGGCCTCCACCAAGCGCTGGACATGGTGCTGGCCCCACTCGAAGCCCCGGCCGAGATAAAGCCCCTGGCGGGACCAAGGCAGGTATCTCGCTGGGGCCGAGAATCGTGGCAGACGCCGCAGCCGGCGGCGGTAACGCACGATTTGCCAGCCTTCCCATGCCCGCCAGAGGCCGATTGCGACGAACGCCCAGCCGAATTGCCTGGCCAGATCCGGAGGCAGAGGCCAGGCCGGCTCGCGACCGACCGGCCAGGTCCACAACAGCAGGCCCGCAACGGACAGGTGGACTAGGGCCGGGCCGAACTCCCAGGCCCGACGCAGTCGATTGTCGAAGTAGTTCGCCACGTCGCTACTCGGCAAACAGACCGGCGAGAGACCGCACCAGGCCCTCCTGCAAGGCCGGTTTGGCGTCGTCAAAGTCGAGATTCGCTTGATTGGCCGTGGATACGATGCGGGTTCGATAGGTCTTCCAGGTCCCGGTACCGCCGGACACCTGTTGACTGTAGGTGGCGCTGGACCCCTGTGCGGCTTCGACCTGGAGCGATTCCGAAACGACCTCGCCGGCACCGGGCCTTTCCCGAATCTGGATGTCGGTGACCATTCGGTAGACGGTGTCGTCGACCAGCGCATCGCCTATCAATTCCGCGGCGGCGCCGAGCAGACCCACCGCCGCCAGTTCCCGACCGCCGCCGCCCAGAGCAGCGGCGGTCAGAACACCGCCGACGGCACCGCCGAACCCGGCGTCCAAGATCAACTCCGCGCTCCGCAGGTCGCTTTTTGCCACCTGTAGCACGTTAACCTGGAGCATGAACTGAGCCGTAGCGGGATCGTTCGAGATCCGGTATCCCGCCTGGCCGAGCCTGGACGCCAGTGCCGGTCGTAGGCGATCCAATTCCTGATCGCTGGTGTTTCGGACGCTGAGGTAGAGAATCTGACGATCCGGCGATACGGGTTCCAGGAAAATCGTCTCGCTCATCCGGGTCTGGACATCGAGATCGCGTTTCTTGACCACCGTCTGGACAGCGCCGCAGCCTGCCAGGGTGATGGAAAGGAACAGGGAGAAGATTGCGGTGAAGAGTCGAATTGGCATGGGGGGACCTTCCAAGTAGGTGAGGCGAGCATCGAGGAGGGCATCCAGTCCGCTCGCCGCTCGGGAAGGGGTGCCCATCGTTTGCCTTGGTGAGGCAGGGGCATTGGTACAGGCACTGCGGGCAATTGCTCAACCGGTAAGTGCACCTTCCTCGTGTACAGTTTCGCCGTGCTGGCCATGCGTCCTCAAAATTGATGAGGGACTCCCAGTGGCGGCCGGTTGACATCATCGTCAAATACCCATTCGCTCGTGTCGGCGCCCGCGCCATCGAGGCTGCCCAGCATCAAGAACGCCCCGATGCTCTCCCGCCAGGGATCAAAAACCCTTACGCCGTATAGCTTTTCGCCACCGTACTGGGTAGCATCCATGGATCGAAATCGCTCCGACACGAGGCCATCCCGATGGAAACCATGACGCTTTCGGCGTTCCGCGAGCACTTGGCGGGTACGCTGGACAAGGTGAACGAGGACCACCGACCGGTGCTGATCACCCGGCCCGGTGCAAAGGCGGTTGTCGTGATGGGGTTGGACGAGTTCCAGGCGTATGAGGAGCGCGCCAACCAGCCCTATGCCCCGGAAACCGTTGCCGCGATGATCGCCGCCCGCAAGGGCGAGGTGGAAACCGTGACGCTGGAGGATCTGCAAGCGGTGATTGAAGGGGAAACTGCGTACGCGAGCGATAATCGAGACCGAGGAAGCCGGTAGCCTATGCCCCCAAAGGTCGGCGATCTGCTCCGGGCGCTCAAGGGGGCGGGATTCAAGGAGATTTCCGGGGCTGGGAAGGGCTCGCACCGCAAATTCGTTCATCCGGACTTCCCCGGCGCCGTTACCGTCAGCGGCAAGCCCGGCGACGATGCGAAGCGGTACCAGGAAGCCCAGGTGACCAAGGCAATTGAGACGGTGAGCCAATGAACGATGCAGATCGTTACCACAAATGGGTGGAATGGAGCGATGAAGACCACGTGTATGTCGGCAAATGCCCCGATCTCATCACGGGCATTCACGGGGATGACCCAGTCGTGCTGTACGGGGAACTCCGCACCGTGGTGCAGGAGGTCTTGGACCATCTCAAGGCAAGCGGGCGCCCCCTTCCGGTGCCCCGTGTGCGCCCGATGAGCGAGGTGGCGTAAGGTATCGACATTGTCGATCAGGCTGACAAGGTGATCTGCTATGTCTACACGCCGCAGCACATTGGTACCTCTCTGAAATGTTCCGGTGGGAAATGCGGCAGGTACTTCGACGGAGATATTGGCTCCATCTCGTGCGTCAAGTTCTGACTGGCGGGACATTGAGCAGATGCTGATTGCAACTTGGCGCGCAATGGTCCGAAGCGCCAGGAATGCCACCGATGTGGCAGAAAGATGACCGCCTCGCTTGGGTCCGGTGCTACACTCCCCTCAAAGACCCTCGGGAAAGGAGAACTCCCATGACCAACCCAAATCCTCGCTTGGGCTTCATCGAGGCCCTGGGCGGGCCGTTGCCGGCCGCGTTCGCGCTGGCCCTGGGATCGGTATCCCCCATTGCCTTCGCCCTCGGCAGGCCCGCCGTGGGCGTGTTTCTGGCTTTGTCCGTGATCCTGCCGCTGGTGGCCGTTGGCGTCAACGGGGGTATTGGGCGGCGTCGCGATACCGTGGGCGAGGCCCTGGACAAGCTCCCGGTCGTGCCGAGAATCGTGGTTCTTCTGGTGGCCGTCATGAGCCTGCTGTGGGGCACCGTCACCTTCTGGCTCTATGGCTGGGCGAACCCGGTGGGGTACGTGCTGATGGGGTTCCTGGTGACCGTCGGGGCGCTGATCTCGGGACTCAAGGTGGAGCAGCCGGAGGAGAGGGGGATGAACCTGTTCTACGATCTCAACCATGCGCTGGGCGAGATGATTCCAGGCACATGGCAGTGGTACGACAGCGGCAGAGACCGGGACGATGACTGACTTACCGCGCATTGCGCCCACTCCTACCGCTCGGTGCGGGTGTGTCGGCGTCTGGTAGCCGCCCGCTGGGCGCGGTGCCGGCCATTGCCTGCTCGCGCATAGTCTCGTAGACCGCCTCCACGCCGGCACCCCAGTAGCTGCTCATTCGGCCCGCGTACTCGCGGTCGAAAATCGCCTGATTGAACCCGCCTCCCGGTGTGGCGGCGAACGTTGCCTCCAGCGCTTCGCCGCGTGCCACGGCATCCATCTGCTGGTACATATTCTCCAGATGACCGCGTAGCACGTTGACGTTGGTGCTTTCTTTCTCCCCCTCTCGCCAGGAGCGTCCGGCTTCGTAGCTCGTCTCAGCCACTATCCCCACTGTACGGGTGCCGAGCCCAAGCTTGCCGCTCACACGCGCCGCTACCCGCCCCGATATCTCCTGACTCTGCTCGCTACTGGCACTCGCCGACCCGAACTGCCCAATCATCTCCGATGCGCCGTTCGCCAGCTCGAACCGCGTCTGAGGATCGTTCTGCGCCATCCCCACGAGTCCCTGAAGCGCGGAGCCATCGCCGCGCCAGGCGTCCATCAGGGCCTGCGGAATCGTCGCGCCGCGCGAACTGCCGATCATCGTGCCGCCCATGAGACTGGTGGACGCACTGCGAGTCGCCCGCGACCCTGCCTCCACCGAAATCGACGGAATCCCCCCATCGGCCCCGACGGCAAATTGCGCCACGCCGCCGCCGGACACGGCCGCGTACTGCTGATCGTTCAGCACCCCGCGCTCGTGCAGTCCCCTGGCCTGGTCCGCCGACAACGGCACCGATACGTTGGCCTGCTCGCGGGACTGGTAGGCGGCCATCAGATCGGACGTGTCGGCGCCCACGGCATCGAGGCTGCTCAACGTCCCGAACGCCTTGGCGCCCTCCTGAGCCGTGCGGTGCTGCCCCAAAAACCCCAAGGCCGCGTGGGCGTTGCCGCCGAAATGCTTGTCGGCGAACGCCTGCATCTGCTCGCCCTTGGCCGCGTCGCTCAGGGCGCCGATCTCGGCGCCGACGGCCACGCGGTGCGCGTCGAGGTAGCCCATCGAGTTGGCCATGCCCAAGTTTTTCGCCGCCGAGAAGAACCCGTCCACCTGGCCGGCGGTCTCGAACGACTTTCCGGCCCCGGCCAGCACCTGCGCCATCATGTCGGTCTGGCCCTTGTGCTGGTACTGATTGCGCTCCAGGAACCGCTGGTAGGCGGCGGGCGTCTTGAATACCTCGGCGGCCGCTCCCTTCTGGGCCTGATCCATGCGGGCGAGGTCCTGGTAGGCGCTCTCCAGCGAGTAGCCCTGGTGACCGGCCGCGCGCATCATCGTCTCCATGCGTTCGGCCCGTTGCGCGGTGGCCAGGGTCTGGCTGGTGCCGCCGAGCGTCGACAGATAGCTCAGCGTCTTGGCCCCCTGCATGGCGTCGCCGCCCCCCACCTGCCCGGCGACGTGGCTCATGGCGGCCGCGTCGCCGTGCTGCCAGGCGCTGTTCCAGCGGTTGGTGGCGCTCACCAGACCGGATACCGCCTGGCGGTTCTCCGCCGCCGAGTGCGCCGACGGGTCCCAGCCCTGGGTGCCGAGTATGCCCAGCGCCCCCTGTTGCTGGCCGTTCAGGCGGCCCGCCTCCATCGCCCCGCCCATGGCGGCCTGTGCCGGGCTCACGGCCCCGCCGTAGGTTGCGTCGCGCGACATCTGGGCCGCCGCGTTGTCGGCCAGGCCGCCGCCGAGCGCGTCCCAGCCTCCGGCGGCGGCCGCCGCCTTCTGGGCGCCGAGGGGCTTGGTCATGGTCTCCATGGCCGCGCTCTTGGCTACCGCATCGAAGTTCCCCAGCATCCACTCTCCGCCGGCCGTGCCCGCCAGACCCTTCGTTTCCTGGGCGCGCCCGGCCGGGTCGACGGACTTCTCGGCCGAGGCGGCGCCGGTGCGTTCCACCTGGCCCGACAGCCCGCCGGCAATCTGCGTCAGGGCATAACCGCCGAAGCGGAACAGCCCGGTGGTCAGGAACGTGGCCACGAGGATGCCCATGGAACGGGCCTTGCCGAACACCCCCAGGGCCTCCCCGGCGTATCCCGGCAGCAGGAACACCGCGTCCAAGCCCAGCTTTTGGTCGCGAATCTCCTGAAATGCCCGCCAGGCCACGTCGTTGGCCATGCCGTGGGCCATGGCGTCGGTGACGCCCCACACGGCCAGCCAGACGAACAGCAGGGCCGTGAACGACAAGGCCTTGGGCATCAGCGGCGTGGCGATCAGCAGCAGGGTGATGGGCACCATGCCCAGGGCGATGGAGATCACCAGGGCGCGGATCTTCGGCATCCATTCGTTGGTGGCCTGCGCCATGCCGATGCCGGCGAGCATCATCTGACGCTTGGTCTGTAGACTTGCCGCGACCGTGGCCGAGTCCGCCTTCATGGCGCCGACGAGGGCGTCCACGAACACCTGGGAACGGATGAAGTTCACCGCGTCGGCCGGCTCGCCCACGTAGGCGGGATAGTCGCCCAGACGTTCCAGGCAGCGGGCGTAGCGTGCCGGCTGCGCCGGGTCGAACCCCGCGGCGCCGCAGATCTTGGCCAGCCTGGGCTGCCAGGTGGCCGGGTTGGTCACGATCGGCCGGAGCAGATCCCAGGCCTCGGTGCAGGACACGCTGCGCCCGCCCTTGTCCGCCCCGCTCGCGTAGTAGGTGGTGCCCACGGACGGGGAGGCCAGATCGGCCAGGATCGGTATCCAGTCGCTGGCGTGCTTGAGGACATACCAATCCGTGGTGTAGGCGGTCGAGGCCAGTGCCACCGGCAGGCAGTCGTGAAAATACTGGAACAGCGACTGATCCAGGTAGGGGTTGTCCGACGCCGGGTAGGTGGTGGCCTGGTAGACCAAATCGAAGCCGATGCCGCCCACGGTGGCAACGAACTCCGGTACGCCCGGCGGAGCCGCCGTATCGATGGCCTCCACCAGCGAGCGTTCCACCAGGTTCGTTCCCCCCAGGATCAGCACCAGGCCGTTCGGGATGCCGCCCACCGGACGGTAGGCGTTCTGCACCGGGTCGTAGAGGTGGATCGTGCCCTTGGGCACCACGAACCCCGCATAGATCGCGAACCCCAGCAGGATCGGCCAGAACCAGGCCGTGGCCTTGCCCGGCGCCCCGGTCAGGCCGGCGTAGACCGCCGTCATCGCGCCCAGGCCGATACCGACGACGGCGGCGATGGTAAAGTCCACGTACCAGGCGTTGTCGGCGAACACCAACGCCACCCGCTGGAGCGTCATCAGGACCTCGTCGAAGCCGTTGTAGACGT
>JAGRGI010000070.1:21723-42284 GCA_020445565.1 Chromatiales bacterium | reverse complement strand
ATGGCCTCGTGCGCCTCCTGGGCATTGGAAGATTTATTCTTGAACTTCCGGATCTTGACGTACTGGGTGCCGTACTCTTTCTCAATTTCCTGACCGATGGCGCCCAGCGCCACATCAGAAAGGGCAATGGAGTCTGTACGCATATAGGTGATCAGACCCGCTTCGTAGAGGCTCTGGGCCACGCGCATAGTCCGGCTCACGGAGAAGCCGAGCTTGCGGCTGGCTTCCTGCTGCAGCGTGGAAGTGGTAAAAGGCGCCGTGGGCTTGCGCCGCAGCGGCTTAACCTCAATATTGTCAATGGTAAAGACCGCGTCCTTGCACTTTTCCAGGAAAGCGCGGGCGTCCCCTTCATTTTCATACCGATGCGGCGACACGGCTTTGAGCGGTACTGATTTACCCTGCTCGTTGGTCACCTGAAAAATGGCGTTGATGCGGAAGAAGGGCTGCGTTTCGAAGTCGCGGATCTCCCGCTCACGCTCGACCACCAGCTTCACGGCCACGGATTGCACCCGGCCGGCCGACAGTTTACCCTTGATCTTCTTCCAGAGTAGCTCCGACAGCTCAAAACCCACCAGGCGGTCCAGAATACGCCGGGCCTGCTGGGCATTGACCAGATTGATATCTACCGTGCGCGGCTGGGTAATGGCTTGTTGAATGGCCGGTTTGGTGATCTCCCGGAAAACAATGCGCTTGGTCGATTGCTCATCCAGCCCGAGGACTTTGCAGAGGTGCCAGGAAATGGCTTCCCCCTCGCGGTCTTCGTCCGTCGCCAACCATACATCGTCGACCTTCTTGACCCAGTCCTTGAGTTCTTTGACCACCTTGCGCTTCTCGGGTGAGACGACGTACTTGGGCGCGAAATTCTTCTCAATATTAACGGCTCCATTGCCCTTATCCAGGTCACGGACGTGACCATAGCTGGACTTGACGGTATACTCTTTGCCGAGGATTTTTTCGATGGTCTTGGCTTTCGCCGGCGACTCCACAATGACCAGGTTCTTTGGCATACTTCTTTGGGATTTATCAGCGCGTTTTTCGGGATGGTGATTAATGGGCGATCAGATTTCAGCTAGTTTTCTACAGGTGCAAATGTAATTATTTTAGGAAATGTTTATTCCGCCCGAATATTTCTGCGTGGGCCAACGGCCGTCTTCGGGGGCCGGCGATCCACAAAATGTTGCTAATTTTGGGGTCCAATCAATGCTTTCCCATGCAAGCACTCGAAGCCATTTCTCCCATCGACGGTCGCTACCGCGGCAAGGTCGAATCACTGACCGCCTATTTCTCGGAATTCGCCCTCATCCGCTACCGCGTGCTGGTCGAAGTCAAATACCTGCAGGCGCTCTACCACCTGCCGCTGCCGCAGTTGGCGGATATGGATGAGCCTACCGTGGCCGCGCTTTCCGAGCTCTACGAGCACTTCAGCCTTGATGACGCCCAACAGATCAAGGAGATCGAACGGACAACCAACCACGACGTGAAGGCCGTCGAGTACTTCATCAAGGAAAAAATGGTGGAGCGTGGCCTCGGCCAGTTCCAGGAGTTCGTCCATTTCGGCCTGACAAGCCAGGACATCAACAATACCGCCATTCCGCTGTCGCTGCAGGATGCACTGTGGGATGAATACGAGCCCATGCTTGAGGCCCTCATCAACGACCTGGATGGTCTCGGGCAACAGTGGGCCGATGTGCCCATGCTGGCCCGCACCCACGGGCAACCGGCCTCTCCTACCCTCCTGGGCAAGGAGATCGATGTCTTTACCGCCCGCCTGCGCGAACAGCACCGGCAGCTGCGTAACGTGCCCATCCCCGCTAAATTCGGTGGCGCCACCGGCAACCTCAACGCCCACTACATCGCCTACCCGCATATCGACTGGCATGCTTTTGCCGATAGCTTCGTAGCCGATGAACTCGACCTGAAGCGCTCCTATCCCACGACCCAGATCGAACACTACGACAATCTGGCGGCCCTCTTCCACGCCCTCGTCCGTATCAATACCATTCTGATCGACCTGTGCCGGGATATCTGGACCTATATTTCCATGGAATACTTCCGGCAGAAGACCATCGCTGGCGAAGTCGGCTCCAGCGCCATGCCCCACAAGGTCAACCCCATCGATTTCGAGAATGCCGAGGGTAATCTCGGCATTGCCAATGCCTTGTTCGGTCACCTCGCCGCCAAACTGCCAATTTCCCGCTGGCAGCGGGATCTCACCGACTCCACCGTGCTGCGTAATCTGGGGGTCGGCATCGCCCACAGCGTCATTGCCTACGACAGCGCCCTGCGTGGCATCGGCAAGCTGGAGGTGAATATCGCTGCACTGGAAAAAGACCTGGACAACACATGGGAAGTTTTGGCGGAACCGATCCAGACCGTCATGCGCCGCTACGGCATTGAGCAACCGTATGAAAAGCTCAAGGATCTCACCCGCGGCAAGGGCGCTATCGACCGCGAGACCTTGAGCAGCTTCATCAAAGGGCTGGACCTGCCTGCCGAAGCCACCGAATCGTTGCTGGCCCTCTCGCCGGCTGGCTATACCGGCAACGCCGCCGAGCAGGCCCGCGACATCTGATGTCCTTCCACCCCCTGGTCCGCACGGAGGAATTGCACGAGGGATTTCGCCTCGTCGTGGAGCTGAACGAGCTTCGGCTCCTGTTGCTCCAGGTCGACGGCGAAACCTATCTGGTGGAAAATCGTTGTGGCCACTTCGGCGTCCCCATCGACGCGGGCGAGATTTCACAAGGCTGTATCACCTGCCCCGTGCATGGCATGCGGTTTCGACTGCGCGACGGCGCGGTGGACAACAGGCCCTGGGAAGGCTGCGATCCCCTACGGGTCTTCGTCTTGATAGAACGTGAAGGCGAACTGGGAGTTGAGCTTCCCTGAATGTAACCACGATTCAAGAAATCTGCCGGGCAGGCCGTTACTCAGGTCAGTAGTTGTATTCCCCTATCGGCCCATGAACATCACACCCCCATCTGACGACGCCCGCTGGATCGTCCGCAATCGCCCGGAACGCACCGCCGAACCGGTAAAACCCACTGCCGATCCTCGCCCGGTCGACGAAGAAAAAGAGCCCGCCAACCCACCTCGCCCCGTCGTACACGCTGACAGCACCGAACCGGAGCAGGACCGCCGCCGAGGCCATGACCGGCGTCTGCGCGACCGCCGAGAACAACGCACAGAAGTGCTGTTGGACACACGGGAAAACCGCGAACGCCGCACCCATGACCGCCGTAGCGAGGACCGAACAACGCGCCCGAACTCAGGCCCATCCCCGCGCCGAGGCATAGACCTGTCCAGTTGACGGAGTCGACACGCCATGCCACATGGTATCGACCCCATCGTCGGCCGGGTTTACACCAACAACCACGGCAAACGTTTCACCGTACTCGCCGTGGACCACACCAACGTAGTAATACGTTTCGATGGCGGAGCGCGCATTATTATGTCGCGGGAGAGTTGGGAAGATCTGCGCCTCAACACGCCCAAAGCGCGACGAGAAGACTGACCGCCGCCTCCCTGGAGCCAGCCCCTTTGGACTGAAGCGCCCGGTTTCCCCTACCGCCCCTTTCCACTTTCCGTAGATCGTACCCGCATATCCAGCTCCCGCAGATGGGCCAGACGTTCGGCAATACGTTGCTCCAACCCCCGGTCCACCGGGTGGTAATAACGCCGTTCGCCGAGTTCCTCAGGAAAATACGTCTCCCCTGCCGCATAGGCATCCGGTTCGTCGTGGGCATAGCGATAGGCCCGGCCGTAGCCCAATTCCTTCATCAGCCGGCTGGGGGCGTTGCGCAAGTGCACCGGGACCTCCAGGGACACCCCACGGCGAACCTCGTCCATGGCGGCATTGAAGGCCGTATAGACCGCATTACTCTTGGGCATGCTGGCCAGGTAGAGCGTGGCCTGGGCCAATGCCAGTTCGCCTTCCGGACTGCCCAGGCGTTCCTGGGTGTCCCAGGCCGCCAGGGCCAGTTGCAGGCCACGCGGGTCGGCATTGCCAATGTCTTCGCTGGCCATGCGTACCAGGCGGCGGGCGATGTAGAGTGGGTCGCAACCGCCATCCAACATGCGGCACAGCCAGTACAGCGCCGCGTCCGGCGCGCTGCCACGCACCGACTTGTGCAGGGCCGAGATCTGTTCGTAGAAACTGTCTCCGCCCTTGTCGAAGTGGCGCACACCACCCGCCAGGATCTCACCCAGGGCCTCATCGGTCACCCGTCCCTGCGCATCGGCCAGGTCGGCGGCGATCTCCAGCAGATTCAAACCGCGGCGGCCGTCGCCGTCGGCAGCCTCGGCGAGGCGAGCCAGCAGCACGTCATCTATCGCCACCCGCCCCGCCAATCCCCTCTCGCCATCTGCCAAGGCCCGCCGCAGGAGCACCAGGATGTCTTCAGGCTGCAAACGCTTGAGCACATAAGTGCGTGCCCGCGACAGCAAGGCATTGTTGACCTCGAAGGAGGGATTTTCCGTGGTGGCGCCGACAAAAATCAGCGTGCCATCTTCCACGAACGGCAGAAAGGCATCCTGCTGGGCCTTGTTGAAACGGTGCACCTCGTCGACGAACAACAGCGTGTCGCGGCCGGTTTGTTGGCGAACCCGGCGGGCCTCCGCCACCGCCTCGCGAATGTCCTTCACACCGCCAAGCACCGCCGAAACCGTCAGGAAATGGGCCTTGCCATGGCTAGCCACCAATCTGGCCAGGGTGGTTTTGCCAGTGCCGGGCGGCCCCCAGAGGATCATGGAGTGGGGCCGGCCCGAGCGGATCGCTCGGCTTAGGGGTTTGTCGTCACCCAGCAAATGGGTTTGGCCCGTGATCTCCGACAGGTCCCGCGGGCGCATACGGTCGGCCAGGGGCCGGGAATCGGCCACCGGCACGTCGAACAGATCCTTCATTGCACGATGTCTACCCCAGGCGGGGGCTGGAACTGAAACAGGGAATCACCCAGTGGCTGGTTACGTCGTACTTGGCTGAAAGCGAACCGGGTAATTTGTCCGAAGCTGTCGATCATCTCCATTTCACGCAGATCGCCAGGACCGAAACCCAACAAGAGCTTCGCGAAGTTGCCTTGCTTTGACTTGGGCGTGAGCTCGACCCGATTCAGTCCGTCGCTGTCGGGAAGTTCCTCGGCGGTAAACTGAGTCTGCCAGTCGTCGCCGCCGGACAACAGTTGCGCCGGGGTGTCCTCCAATGCCTGACTCTGCGGCCGGATGGTGACCTGCTCCAGATCGGCGTCGTAAACCCAGATCCGCTCACCGTCGGCGACGATCACCTGTTTGTTGGGCGCCACATAGTCCCAACGGAAGCGGCCGGGCCGTTCGATGGCCAGGGTCCCGCTGGCGGATTGTATCGATTCCTGATTCTCATCCAACACCTCTTGCTGAAACTGCGCCTGCAGGGTGTGGGCGTTGCTTAGGAATTCGTTGAGGCGTTCCAGCCCTCCCGCCGCGACGGCGATGTTGCTCAGTCCCAGCATCAGGAGGGCGGTCAAGCCGACCAAGGCAGATTTCACGTTCAATCCTCCGGGGGCGCCCCCGCCAGCACGTCTCGCTGTCCGTTGGCCTGCAAGGCGCCGACAATGCCGGCCTCCTCCATGGCTTCCACCAGACGGGCGGCGCGGTTGTAACCAATTTTGAGTCGACGCTGCACCGAGGAGACCGATGCCCTGCGACTCTCGGTAACGATACGCACCGCCTGATCGTACAGTGGATCATCGGACTCGGCACTACCGCCACCACCTCCGAAGACACCGACGCCACCCTCTTCCACCGGCTCGCTGAGAATGTTCTCGTCGTAATCCGGCTCGCCCTGGGCCTTGAGAGCCTCGACCACACGATGCACTTCCTGATCTGAGACAAACGCGCCGTGGAATCGGTTCGGTATGCCGACGCCGGGGGCCAGATAGAGCATGTCGCCATTGCCCAATAAGGTCTCGGCACCGCCCTGGTCGATAATGGTGCGCGAATCGATCTTGGAGGATACCTGGAAGGAGATGCGCGTCGGGATATTGGACTTGATAAGGCCCGTGATCACATCCACCGAAGGGCGCTGGGTGGCCAGTATCAAATGGATACCGGAGGCGCGGGCCTTCTGCGCCAGACGGGCGATCAGTTCTTCCACCTTCTTGCCCACCAGCATCATCATATCGGCCAGTTCGTCGATCACCACCACGATGTAGGGCAACGGGCGCAGGGTTTCCGGCTCCGGCGGCGGCTCGTCGCCCAGGGTCTCCGGCGCCTTCCAGAACGGATCGGGAATAGGCGTGCCGTGTTCCATGGCCTGGCGAACCTTCTTGTTGTAGCCAAGGATGTTTCGAACCCCCAGATGGGCCATGAGCTGATAACGTCGATCCATCTCCGCCACCGACCACCGCAAGGCGTTGGCCGCTTCTTTCATGTCCGTGACCACTGGCGTGAGCAGATGGGGCACACCCTCGTAGACCGATAATTCCAGCATTTTCGGATCGATGAGGATCAGCCGCACTTCCTGGGACGTGCTCTTGAACAGCAGGCTGAGAATCATGGCGTTGATAGCCACGGACTTGCCGGAGCCGGTCGTGCCCGCCACCAGCAGGTGCGGCATTTTGGCGAGATTGACCACACTGGGCTCACCACCGATGTGTTTGCCCAGGGCCAGCGTGAGCGGCGAACCTGATTTGTCGTAGGCTTCCGAGCTGAGGATCTCGCTGAGGGCGATGACCTCGCGGTGCTCATTGGGGATTTCCAGACCAATCACCGTCTTGCCCGGAATCACCTCCACCACGCGTACGCTGGAAGTGGACAGCGAGCGGGCCAGATCCCGTGACAGGGCGGTAATGCGCGCCGCCTTCACACCGGGGGCGGGCTGCAATTCGAATCGGGTGATAACCGGCCCTGGGTGTACCGCCTCCACGGCAACTTCGATTCCGAAATCCTTGAGCTTCAGCTCCACCTGGCGCGACATGGCCTCCAGGGCCTCGTTGGAATAGCCCTTTTCCTGAGCTTGAGGCGGATCGAGCAGACTCAAGGGCGGCAGGCTGCCATCGCCGGGTGTCGGCTTCAACAGGGGAATTTGCTTGTCCTTCTCCGCGCGGGCACTGATGGTGATCTTCTTCGGCGGCGCCTCGATCTTCGGTGGCGCGCGTTTTTCGACCCGTTTTTTCTCCGCCTTGACGCGTTTTTCCCGTTTCTCCACCACGCGCCTGGCCTCGCGGCGGGAGCGCGCGATCACCCACTGCGCCCGCACGCGTTCGAACAGCCAGAACAGACTGGCGCCGATATGCTCGGTTACCGCCAGCCAGGAGATCCCCGTCAGTAGCGTGAAACCCAACACGAACAAGGCCAGCAGGAACAGCGTCGCCCCGGCAAAGTCAAACGCGGCCACCAGGCCCTCACCCACCATTTGGCCAAGAACGCCACCACCGGTCTGGGGCAGAGCCGCGCCGACGGGCGTGAAATGCAGTGTCGCCAGACCGCAGCCGGAGACCAGCGCGATAAAGAACCCCAACCAGCGCATCAGGGCGGGATGACCGGGCTGCGGCTTGGCATTGCGCCCGTGAAACAGCAGCCAGCCCCCGTAGAGCACCAACAGAGGCAGGAAGTAGGCCAGATAACCAAGGAAATACAGCGTAATATCCGAAAACCAGGCACCCGCCACACCGCCCGAATTCTCCACGCCATCGCCACGGCCGGTGAACGACCAGGCCGGGTCGTACCGGCTGTAGGTGAACAGCGACAGGCTCAGGTAACAGGCAACCGCCAGAAGAGCGAAAAATCCGCTTTCCTTCAGGCCACGCGAGAGCTGCGCCGACAATCCCGGCGACTCCACCGCTGCTTTGCGCTTCGCCTGTGCCAATGCTGCACCTTTACTCGAAGTTAAGAACGTAACACGTTAATTATAACCATAAATCATCCCGAATGGCTCTTACCAAACAAAAACACAGACCGCGGGTCTCAACTAAGAGCATTCGCATGCCTCGGAAGGCGCAGGCAAGCACACGGACAGAGTCCATGCGTTTCCCGGAGCAACCACCCGGCCCACCGCGAAAATCCGGCAGTTGGCCAAACAGTACGACCCATCGTGATGCAAGGCAGCACATCTCCCCATTCCCGGACAAGCGCCTAGTCAGGCAACAGGCCCCGCAAGGCCGGATGCACCACCTTTCCGCCGGCCACGTTCACCGCCTTGGCAAGCACCGGGTCACTCATTCCGCCTTCCGCCGCCAGGCGAAGCACATAGGGTAATATGGCCGCCGACAGGGCCTGGGTCGCCGTGCGTGGAACCGCGCCGGGCATGTTGGTGACGGCGAAATGGATGACGTCGTTGACCCGATAAGTCGGGTCGGCATAGTCGGTCGCGTGTGTGGTGGCGATACACCCCCCCTGGTCGACGGAGATGTCAACGATCACGCTGCCCGGCTGCATCTTTGCCACGCCTGATTTTCCCACCACCACGGGTGCCTTGCTGCCGGTAACCAGCACCGCACCGACCAGCAGATCCGTATCCTCTAGCGTGCGGTATACCGTCTCGGTATCCGGGTACAGGGCGGTCACGTTGGCGCCCAGATCGTACATGGGCTCACGGCGATCGGCGCGAATATCGAACACGGTCACTTCCGCCCCCAGGGCCGCAGCGGCCCGGGCGGCGCTTCCGCCAGCGCTGCCGGCACCCAGCACCACCACCTTGCCACGCTTGGCGCCAGCCAGCCCCCCAAGCATGACCCCCTTGCCGCCCTGCGGGGAATGCAGCAGGTGGGCGCCGACCTGTATCGCCAGTTTTCCGGCGATGGTACTCATCGGTGCCAACAGCGGCAGGCCGCCATGTTCTTCGACCGTCTCGAAACCGACGGCGGTAAGCCCGATGTCCCGCATGCTGTGCAACAGGTCCAGATGCGCCGCCAGATGCAGATAACCGAACAGCAGGTGATCGGATCGCAGCCATTCCAATTCCATCGCCTGCGGCTCCTTTACCTTGACGATCAACTGCGCCGCGGCGAACAGAACCTGCGCATCGGCCACCAGTTCGGCCCCCGCCGCCCGGTAGGCATCGTCCGCATAGCCGCTGAGCGTGCCGGCACCCCGCTCCACAAATACCCGATGACCGTAACGGACCAGATCCGCCACCGCGGCCGGCGTCAAGGCCACCCGGGCCTCCAGTTTCATACGTTCACGGGGAATTCCGATGTGCATGGATAAGTACTCGAAAGCGGGAAGTGACGCAAAGAAAGATAGACGAACCCCGCTGGCAGGCCAGAACCGGATGTGGCTGCGACCGTTCGGGTTCTATCGATCCACGCTCAAGTTGTCGATCAGCCGTGCCCGCCCCAGATAAGCAGCGGCCAAAATCACCAACTCCCGATCTTCGGCTACGGCTTCGGCAAGATCGGAACGGCGGCGTACCTGGAGGTAATCGGGCCGAAAGCCGGCCTCGATCAGTTGACCATGGGCATCGGACAGCAGCGCCTGCATTTCGCCACCCTCGCGCAGACCCGCCGATACCGTTTGCAACACCTGTTGCAGAACCGCAGCCCGGCGGCGTTCCTCGGCCGTCAGATAGCCGTTGCGCGAACTCATGGCCAAACCGTCGGGTTCACGCACGGTGGGGACACCAACGATACTGACCGGCATGTCCAGATCAGCGACCATACGGCGGATGATGGCCAGCTGCTGATAGTCCTTTTCGCCGAATACGGCCACGTCCGGCCGGGTGAGATTGAATAGTTTGCATACGACGGTGGCCACACCCTCGAAGTGTCCCGGGCGGGAGGCGCCGCAGAGCATCTCGGAAATGCCAGGCACGCGGATGCGGGTCATTTCCTCCATGGGGCGGGGATAGAGGGTCTGCACCGAGGGCAGGAATAATGCGTGTGCACCGGCGTCTTCCAGGGCTCGGCGGTCCTCATCCAGGGTGCGGGGATAGCTTGCAAAGTCCTCGCCGGCGCCAAATTGCAACGGATTGACAAAGATACTCACCAACACCCGGTCGGCGCGCTGGTGCGCCTCCTCGACCAAGCGCAAATGGCCGGCATGCAGATTGCCCATGGTGGGCACGAAGGCGACACTGAGGTCGTCCCGATCCTTCCAGCGTTTCAGCAGGGTTTGAAGGTCTTTGCGGGTTTCGAGGATATTCATGGGCGGTGGAAAACAGGCAATCAGGCATCGAAGCTGTGTTCGGCAGCGGGAAACTCCCCCTCGCGCACCGCACGAGCATAACCGGCGATGGCCTCCTGAATGGAGTCACGCCCGGCGAGGAAATTCTTGACGAATTTGGGCACATGGCCGCCGTTCATGCCCAGCATGTCGTAAAGCACCAGAACCTGGCCATCGCAATCGGCACCCGCGCCAATGCCAATGACAGGAATCGACAGCGCTGCCCGCAACCTGCCCGCCAGGGCGGAAGGTATGCATTCCACTACCATCAGGCCGGCGCCGGCGGCTTCCAGGGCCTTGGCTTCTTCTATCATGCGGGCGGCGGCGTCCGCCTCGCGGCCCTGCACCCGATAGCCGCCTAATTTGTGCACCGATTGCGGCAACAAGCCCAGGTGGGAGCAGACCGGCACGCCGTGGGCGACCAGATGCGCCACGGTCGCCACCTGCTCCGCTCCGCCCTCCAGTTTCACCATCTGCGCCTCACCCTCCTTCATCAGGCGGCCGGCATTGGCGAGGGCCTCGGCAGGGGTGTTATAGCTCATGAAAGGCATGTCCACCGCCAGCAATGCCTTTCGCCGTGCGCGTGCCACCGCGGCGCAGTGATAGATCATATCGTCCACGCTCACCGGCAGGGTGGTTTCACGACCCTGAACCACCATGCCCAGGGAGTCTCCCACCAGCATGACATCCACTCCGGCCGCCTCTTCCAAGGCAGCGAAACCGGCGTCGTAACAGGTGAGACAGACGATGCGCTTGCCCTCACGCTTCATGCGCGCCAGTGTGTGTACCGTGGTCTGGGTAGCGCCTTGGGCACTCATGGCGTTTCAACGTCCTCGTAGATGGTGGCCACAGGCAGAGACAAATCCACCGAGCGCAGCGCCACGCGATCACCCTCGCCGCAGACCTCGGACCGCCAGCCGGTCTCGCGCCGGAAGACTTCCACCCGCAGGTCGTCCTGGGCCACCAGCACGTATTCCATCAGACTTTCCACGCGTTGCAGGACGTCGAAGCGTTCGCCTCGGTCCAGACGTTCCGTGCTCTCCGACAGCACCGCCACGATCAGCCGGGGGGAACGCCGGTAGAGGGGTTCGCGATCGTTGGGATCGCAGCTCACCAGCACATCCGGGTAGTAGAACCGATCGTCGTCCGCCGTCTGCACCCGCACCTTCATATCGGCGATGAATACTTGGCAGGGGCCGCCACTCAGGTGGGAACGCAGGGCGGAGAACACACTTCCGGCAATCAGGCCGTGTCGGTCCGTGGCCCCGACCATGGCGTAAACCTTGCCGTTGAGATACTCGTGGCGGATCTCGCTGTGCTGTTCGCCGTCCAGGTAGTCCTGGGGATAGAGATAGTCCGGTGCGTGCTGGTACATTGGCGGGTGACTCGTCACTGGGTACCCACTAGGATAGCGCAGAGGGCAGCGGCACCGAAAACGCGGTGACACCTATTCCATGGGCCAGTCGACGATGCGTGTTTCCAGGTCCACATTGTCGGTCTCGGCGATCACCCGACCCCGAACAGAAATACCGGCCCGGTGCACGCTGTCGGGATCGCCGCTGACCAGGGGGTGCCAATCGGCCAGGCTGCGGCCCTCGGACAGTCGCCGATAGGCGCAGGTTTTCGGCAACCAGACAAACGGACTGCCGCGTTCGGCACGCAGGTCGGCGCAATCGGCGACCCGCCGGACGCGGTTGGTGTAATCCCGGCAGCGGCAGTCATCGAGGTTCAACAAGCGGCAAGCCACATCCGTGTAGTGGATTTCGCCGCTGTCTTCGTCTTGCAGCTTGTGCAGGCAACACCGGCCGCATCCGTCGCACAGACTCTCCCACTGCGTCGCGCTCATCTGCGCCAGGGTAAGCGCCTGCCAGAAAGGGAGATCGGACATGTTGGCTCCGGGTTGCGTATCTTTGAATTTTGACACGCGCGCGACGATGGAACCAGACTCGCTCTGAACAACAACTACAACCGAAAGCGTCCTGTCTGCTGGTTGAGTTCACCGGCCAAACGGGCAAGTTGGCCACTGGTCCCCGCGGTACTCTGCGCCCCTTCCGCCGTTCGGCCCGCCAGATCGCGAATCTTTGTCACGCTGCGATTGATCTCTTCTGTAGCGGCGCTCTGCTGTTCCGCCGCGGTGGCTATCTGAGTGCTCATATCGGAGATGTGGTTCACCGCATCGGTGATGGCATTTAGCGCCTCCTGGGCCTTGGAGGCACGCTCAACGCTGACAGTCACCTGCCCACGGCCCTTTTCCATCACCTGCACCGCCTGACTGGTACCGGCTTGCAGGGTCTGAATCATCTGCTGGATCTCTTCGGTGGATTGCTGGGTACGCCCGGCCAGGGTCCGAACCTCGTCGGCGACCACGGCGAATCCCCTGCCCTGCTCGCCAGCGCGGGCGGCTTCGATAGCGGCATTGAGGGCCAAGAGGTTGGTCTGCTCGGCAATTCCTCGGATAACGTCCAATACTGCGCCAATGTTCTCGCTGTCCTTCTCCAACTTGTGGATCACGTTCGAGGTATTCTGCACATCGTTCGCCAAGGCGCGTATGGCACTCACCGTCTCGGCCACTACTTGCTTTCCGGATTCAGTCTGGGATTGCACCTGCCCGGTGGCACCGGCGGTCTCGGTTGCATTTCGCGCCACATCCTGCACCGTGGCGGCCATTTCGTTCACCGCCGCCGCTACTTGGTCCACCTGGCTCCATTGTTCCTGGATATCGTGATTGGTCTGCTCCGCGACCGCAGTCAGCGCGTCGGTGGATTCCCCCAGTTGATGACTGGTAAGCACGATTTGGCCGGTAAGGCCATTGAAGCTCTCCACCACCCGGTTGAGCGCCAGGCTGATGCTGGCCAATTCATCTTTCGACTGGCAGCGAATACGGGCCGTCAGGTCTCCTTCGGCGATCCGCTGTGCAACGGAGTTCACCTCTTGGACGTTGTGGGTGATGCTCGCGCTCAAGGCGCTGAGTATGTAGACCAGGGTCAGGGCGGCCAAGCCAATTCCCGCAGCCCAAAAACCGAAGGCCCACTGCTGCTGCTGGAGCCGTCCGGTAAAGAGCGACTCCAACGCCGGCATGGCCAGATCGATAAACTCGAAGGCCCTTTCTATGTGGCGTGAGCCCTCATCGAAAACCTGTTTCGAGTCCAGGCTGGTGCTCTTTCCCTCCAGCAGTCCGGACGCCAACTTGGCCGCATAGGCGGAAAATTCCGACACCATGGGCTGGCCCGTACTCAAAATCGTGCGGTTTTGCTCCCCCAGTGCATTTTCCAAAACCCGCAGGCTGCGCCCAAGCCCCGTCAATGACAACTGTAACGAATTGATTTTGATTGCCAGACTATGTTTCTGGCGATCAGTGGATCTGCTGCCCGCGGCGGCAATACCGGCCCCCTGACCGCGCACTTGGCCGAGCAGATCCGTCAGCACCGGCAACTCCGACATGACCATATTCACCAGGTAGTGGCTGTCCAAGGCTGAACCCAATGACAGCCTGGAGGCGTCGGCAACGTCGTTCAGCCAGAACAAAAGCTCAGCAATCACCGCCGTGTGCTCCTTGAAGGCACCTTCTGGGGTCATGCTGTCTGCGCTGCTCTTCAGGGAATCCCAACGGTCTTGGAGCGCGCCCAGACCAGTCTCCAGCCCCATGCCCTGCCCCTGATCGGCGAGTTTCCTGCGAACATCGTCAAAGGCATTGTCCACATCCCGGCGCCTTTGATTAAGTTTGTCGACAAAATCCTGGTTGCCGTTTCGTACCGCGTTGTACATGCCACGGCTTTGTGGAAGATACTTCAGCAGGGGCTGTGCGGACCTGGCAATCTCCAGTCCACGGAGTTCATCCCGCAGAAGTCCCTTCTTCTCGGCAATATCACTTAACACCATCCAGCCCAGGGCAACCAAGGGAATAAGGCTGATTGCCAAAACCACCCCGAACTTGGCCGGGAATCGCAACCGGGATATAACTACCGCCCCAGGGGCCAGAAGTGCGTTCATTTAACTCTCTGCTCCGCACAAGATCGTTTGCCATTCATATGGCTGGCTCATTGACGACCATCTCGTTCCGCGTAGTCGGCCATGATTTAGAGAAACTTGAACGGCATCACCCCGACTGGGGCCAGTCGGTATACACTTGTCCTCTCCGAGAAAAAGAAACGCCAGCGGATGTCCGATCGAATTTTCAAGCCCTCGCTGATCCGCCTCATCATGGCCATCGGCGTATTGCTGGGCTTTGGCCTGTTACTGCTCATGTTTCTCTGGCTCACCCAGGCGGCCCTGGACGTGTGGCGCCTGCTGCGCGACTTGCCGGAGTGGTTCATATGGGCCTATGCCGCGGTATTTCTGGCTCTGCTCGGCGGCGGAGCCCTGCTGGTATGGCGTATCCTGCGACCAAGGAAACGCTCCACCCTCGCAGATGTCCCCGCCAAACGGCTCAATCAGGAGGAGCTACAGACCGAGATAGAAAGGGCCGCCGACCTGGGTGTCGAGGTTACCGAGGCCAACGAGGAACTACAGGAACTCAGTCGCCGCCAACAGGAGGGCGAGATCTACGTTGCCCTCTTCGGCACCATCAGCGTGGGCAAGAGTTCCCTGATCCGCGCCGTGCTGCCCGAGGCATCCGTGGAGATCGACCCGCGCGGCGGCACCACCCAGGACGTGCACCGTTTTCGCTACACGCCAGAGGGCGCAGATACCGTGGTGCTCACCGACCTGCCCGGTCTGTTCGAGCCCGGCGGGCAATTCACCGAACTGGCCCGTGAGGAGACCCAGCGGGCGCATATCGTCATTTATGTCTGCGACGGCGATCTGACTCGCGACCAATACCGTGAGATACAAGGGCTGCTCGACCTGGAAAAACCCCTGCTGCTGGCCATGAACAAGGCCGATCGCTACACCGAGGCGGAACTGGCCGAGGTCACCGGGCGCCTGCGCGAACATCTCTCCGGCGTCGAGCATGCCGAGGTCATTCCCATCCAATCCGGCGGTACCCAGGAGGTCACGCGAGTCTTTCCCGATGGCCGCGAGGAGACCATCACCCGTGATCGCCCGCCCAAGGTCGAGGCCCTGATGACGGCCTTGCAGGGCCAGATCCGTGAGCGCCGTCAGGCCCTGGAGGTATCGCGCGACAAGGGCATCGCCCTGCTCAGCCAGCGCAAGCTGGAGGCCTCCATGAGGGAACACCGGCGCAAGGAATCCGAATCGCTGGTCAAGGAATACACCCGCAAGGCCATGCTCGGCGCCCTGGCGGCGGTGGCACCGGGAACAGACCTGCTCATCCAAGGCTATCTCGGCATACAATTGGTGAAGAATCTCTGCCGCGTCTACGATGTGCCGGCCAGCGAGGTGGATATACGCCGCTTCGTCGAACTGGCAAAGAAACACGTGGGCCGCGAGGTTCCCATGCTGCTGGCCATTTCCGGCAATGTACTCAAGGCCTTCCCCGGCATCGGCACGGTGGGCGGGGGACTGCTACACGCGGTGGCCTATGGTTTGATTTTCGAAAGTCTCGGCAAGAGCGTGGCCCAGACCCTGGACGAGAACGGGGCACTGGAAACCGCCCAAGCCATGAGCCTGTTCGAGGAGACCCTTGGTGAAAATCTGGAAGCTCGTGCAAGACAACATGCCAAGGTGGTCCTGGAAGAATTCCGTAACCGGCGCGGATGACGAGCCCATCGACGTGGCACCCGCGTCGAAGCCCGACAACAACGCCACCCACCTTGATCTGGCCAAGCAGAGCCTGCGGGAACTGCTGGAGGACCCGCGCATCCCCGCCCAGGTGCGCGAGACCCTGGCGGACGACTACACCCAGGTTCAGGCCATGCTTGACAAGCTGGAGCACGGCCATGTGCATATCGCCGTGTTCGGCCGCGTCAGCGTCGGCAAGTCCGCCATGCTCAACGCCCTGTTGGGTCACGAGGAGTTTGGCGTCAGCGCCCTGCATGGCAAGACCACCAAGGCGCAACTGGCCAATTGGCAAGAGGTGGAATCCGGCGGCGTGTTCCTCATCGACACCCCCGGCATCAACGAGATCAGCGGCGAGGAGCGCGAGCGCATCGCCCATGAGGTGGCCGGCCGTAGCGACCTGGTGTTGTTCGTGGTCGACGGCGATCTCACTGAGACCGAGCACCAGGCCCTCAAGACCCTCTCTCTGCAAAACCGACCCATGTTACTGGTACTGAACAAGGTCGACCGCTACACCGCCAAGGAGCGCGATCTGCTGTTGGAGAACCTCAGAGAGCGCACTGCCGGTCTGGTCAGCGAACAACAGGTGGTGACCGCTGCCGCTCTGCCGGCGGAAAAGGTCTACATCTACGTGGACGACGACGGAAGCGAGCGTGAAGTCGTCAAATCGCCCCCAGCGCAGATCGGCGCCGTCAAGGAACACCTCTGGCGTATCCTGGAACAGGAGGGCATGACCCTGGCCGCCCTCAACGCCAGTCTGTTTGCCGGCAACCTTAGCGACCAGGTGGCGGGTCGTATCCTGGAAGTGAAAAAGACCCTGACCGAAAAGGTGGTCCGCTCCTACTGCATTACCAAAGGCGTGGCCATCGCCCTCAACCCGATCCCCATCGCCGACCTGCTCGCCGCCTCCGCGGTGGACGCCGGCATGATCGTGCACCTGTCACGCATCTATGGCATGGACATCACCCGCAAGGAAGCCGGCCGCCTGATCCGCACCATCGGCGGGCAAATGGCCCTGCTGGCCGCCGCCATCGTCGGCGTCAATGTGATTTCGTCCCTGCTCAAGGCCGGCAGCGGCGGACTATCCACGGTAGTCACCGGCGGCGCCCAAGGCGTGGTGGGTTATTACAGCACCTACGTGGTAGGGCGCGCGGCAGAACGCTATTTCGCCCAGGGCAAATCCTGGGGAGACAAGGGACCGAAACGGGTAGTGCAAGAGATCTTGGACAACGTCGACCGCAACTCCATCCTGGAGCAGGCACGGGAGGACATCTTCACGCGGCTCAAGGGCTCCCAAAAGAGGTCCACCGCTTGAAATGTGTGGGCGTACAGCGTGCGCCACACCTTGGTCAGGTGCATATCATTCCGCCCGCTCGCTCTCATCCATCAGCCGTTTCAACCAGCGGCCGAGAATGATTTTGCTGCCCACGGCAAGCACCACAATCGCTGCACCCAACCAAATCATGTTTTCAACCAACCAAGCCGCCATAAACCACCCCTTCGGTCACACCGTCTGACTGCCCTTTTTCCAGGCGAAGGGTGCGGCTTTCGCCGATTGCCCAAGCCGGAACTCTGACCTATTCTTAGCTCAAATAGCGGGAAGCGGGAATAACGCACACGCAGTATCTCCATTGGAAGTACCCGCCGGTAAGAAACGCAGGCGCTTGGAGGGCATCCGCATGGAGGCCTTGAGCTTCGACCAATTCAACCCCACCGATCTACTTTCGCAGCTATCGGCAGAGCATGCCGCCCTGTGGCAGGACTGCATAGCGGAGAAATGGGGCGGCGGCAAACCCAGGGCAATCGCCTTGCACGATGCCCTGCACGCCTGGCTGGACGACGCCAATGAGACCCCCTTGCTGCAACTTTTTGAGCAACTGCCCAGCAAAGTCCACCTGCCCCCGATTGCCATACTGCTGGCTGCCCTGCTGACCCGCAAGTCCGGTGAACCGGTAGTGGCGCTTTCCCATCCCAGCTGCCCGGAACGCGGTTGGGGGCCCCCACCAGCACTGTTGCGCGACGCCTGTACCCGACTCCAATCCTACGGCGGCCGTATTGCAGAACCCACGCCGGTGATTACCCGTTTCGCCACCAAAGGCCAGGGCAGCGGTACGCGGCTATTGATGGCAACCTGCATCACCGGCACCGAGCTCCCCAGGGAAGTCTTGGGGAAATTGGATTTCAGGCAAACGGGAGACGGCTGGGACCAGCCCGACTGGCTCCCCTCTCCGGACCACGTGGACACCATCGACTTCCTGGGTCTGCTGCCAACCATGGTGGGCCCTTTTCCCTATCGCTGCGAGCATGTCGACACCGTCTACCTGCGCCCGCCACCCCAGCACAAGAGCTGGATCTGCCTGCGCTGCACACCCACCGATACACTGTTGGTACCCCGTGACATATTCGAACAGACGCTGACATCCTGGTGTCTGTGGCAACGAGGGGAACCACCGAACATCATTACCCTTCCGACCTGACCGGTATCAGCCCGTCATGACCGATCCCCCATTGGAGCGCTGTTCGATTTGCCGTGTGATGCGTGGTTTCGCCCTGGGTGGAGCCGGAGCCATACTGGCCACTTCGATCGCCTTCGTCCTCGGGGAGGAACCAAAGGAAATCGCACCGTGGGCAATCGTCGGCGCGCTGCTCATGTGGGCTGTTTTTCCCAAACCGAGCAAAAAACCCTGACCAGGGATCCGCGTTGCCTATCTGCGTCGGCCTGAAATGGAAACTGATAGGCAAGACCTATCGCAACAATGCCCTAAAGCAATTCGACAAGACCGAATTCCCTTACTATCCTTCCGCCAACGTTGCGAACGGCGAAAGGGTTCCTGGTTACAAGACACCGATATAAACGCCGTCAGGCTGGCGTTTGCAATTTTGAATGTTCACACGGTACGAGACCGCCGCGGAATCGACTTTCTTGCGCTTCCGCCGTTTTCGAACCCACTACCGCAATCCCGAGCGACCACAAAGAGGTAAGCCATGCAACTGAAAGGCAGCAAGACCGAACAACACCTGAAAGATGCTTTCGCCGGCGAGTCCCAAGCCAACCGCCGTTATCTGTATTTCGCCTCCAAGGCCGACGTGGAAGGCTACAACGACGTATCCGCCGTTTTCCGTTCCACCGCCGAAGGTGAGACCGGCCATGCCCACGGCCACCTGGAATACCTTGAGGCCTCCGGCGATCCCGCTACCGGTCTGCCGATTGGCTCCACTTCGGACAACCTGAAGGCCTCCATCGCCGGCGAAACTCACGAATACACGGACATGTACCCCGGTATGGCAAAGGACGCCCGCAGCGAAGGCTTCGACGACATCGCCGACTGGTTCGAGACCCTGGNNTGGCCAAGGCCGAGCGCTCTCACGCGAACCGCTTCCAGAAGGCTCTCGACAGCCTCGAAGGCTAAATGCCTGCCTGCCGGGGGCACTCATTGAGTCCCCCGGCATTTTCATACCGTCTTGCCCGAATTCTCGACCAGAGGAAGCACGATGAGCGCACCCACCTCAGGCACACGCGAAGGCAGTCTGGAAGCCCCGACCCGCCACCCGCTCGATTGGAAGAGCGCCGATTTCTACAACGAGGAATCGCTCTACAAGGAGCTGGAACGGGTATACGACATCTGCCACGGTTGCCGGCGCTGCGTAAGCCTGTGCCAGTCCTTCCCCACCCTGTTCGACCTGGTGGACGAATCCGACACCATGGAAGTGGACGGTGTCGCCAAGGAGGACTATTGGAAGGTGGTGGACCACTGCTACCTGTGCGATCTTTGCTACCTCACCAAATGCCCCTATGTTCCGCCCCATGAGTGGAACCTGGACTTCCCCCATCTGATGCTGCGGGCCAAGGCCATCAAGTATAAGAAAGGTCTTACCAGTACCCGCGACAAGATTCTCTCCAGCACCGACACCGTCGGCAAGCTGGCCGGCATCCCGATCATCACCAATGTCGTCAACGCCGTGAACAAATCCGGCGTCGGTCGCAAGATGCTCGACTCGGTGCTGGGCGTACACCCCGAAGCCCATGTGCCCGAGTATCACGGCAACACCCTGCGCAAGCGTCTGGCCTCCAAGCGCAACAGCAGCGCACAGGGCGAGGCCGTGGGCCGCACCACCGGCAAGGTCGCCCTGTTCGCCACCTGCTACGGCAACTTCAACGAGCCACATTTAGGCGAAGACCTGGCCGCCGTGTTCGAACACAACGGCATCCCGGTCACCATCGCCGAGCGCGAACGCTGCTGCGGCATGCCCAAGTTGGAACTGGGCGATCTGGAGGCTGTGGACGATCTCAAGCGCAGCAACATCCCCGTGTTGGCCGCCCTCGTCGACCAGGGCTGGGACATCATTGCCCCGGTTCCCTCCTGTGTACTGATGTTCAAACAGGAAATTCCGCTGATGTACCCGGACGACGCCGAGGTGCAAAAGGTTCGCGAGCACATCTTTGACCCGTTCGAATACCTGATGCTGCGCCACAAGGCTGGCAAGCTGAACACAGACTTCAAGAATTCGCTGGGCAAGGTGGCCTATCACGTCGCCTGCCACCAGCGCGTGCAGAACATGGGCATGAAGACCCGCGATGTGCTCGCACTGGTACCGGATACCGAGGTCACCCCCATCGAGCGCTGCTCCGGCCACGACGGCACCTACGCGGTGAAGAACGAATTCCGCGAGGCGGCCATGAAAATCGTGCGGCCGGTAGCCAACCGGGTGAAACAGATCGAACCCGATCATTACGGCAGCGACTGCCCCATGGC
>JAGRGI010000070.1:0-21683 GCA_020445565.1 Chromatiales bacterium | reverse complement strand
ATGAGCCTGCTGCGCAAGGCTTACGGCATCTGATGCAGTCAGGAGGTTACCTAATGAGTAGCAGTCCTCTCACCCGCTCGGACCTGTTGAGTCTGGAAGAGTACGCCAAGCAACGCCCCGAGTTCCGGTCGCGGGTCATGGCCCACAAAAAGAACCGCAAGCTGCATATCGGCCCTCACGCCACCCTCTACTTCGAGGACAGGCTGACCATGCACTACCAGATTCAGGAGATGCTGCGCGCCGAGCGCATCTTCGAGTCCGAGGGTATCGAGGAAGAACTGGCCGCCTACAACCCGCTGATTCCCGACGGTGCCAACTGGAAGGCCACCTTCATGCTGGAGTACAGCGATATCGACGAACGCCGCGAAGCATTGGCGCAAATGATCGGCATCGAAGACAAGGTCTGGGTACAGGTAGACGGCTTCGAGCGCGTCTATGCCATCGCCGATGAGGACCTGGAGCGCGACAACGAGGAGAAAACCTCCTCCGTGCATTTCCTGCGCTTCGAACTGGGCAGCGAGGCCGCTGCCGCGGTGATGAAAGGCGCCAGCGTATCCGCCGGCATCGACCACCCCGCCTATACGCAGACCGTATCGCCCCTGCCTGAGAACATTCGCGACTCACTCAAGGATGATTTGAACTGATCGCAGCCCACCGTCCGCTGGAATTTCCGGCGGACGGAAGGGCAGGTTTAGGGGCGTCCGGCCTCCGCCAACCGTTCCTCCCGCAGAGAACTCAATCGTCCAGGAAGGAACAGCAGTAGTCGACAACGCTGGCAACGGTGATCTTGAAGGAAGAATTGGCCGGGACATTGAAACTTTCCCCACCTTCGACCGAGCGCCACTCGGTTTCCTGAGGCAGAAGTATTCGCGCACTGCCGGACTGAATTTCCATCAACTCCGCCTTGCCCGTGTTGAATTCGTACTCACCCGGCAACATGACGCCCAGGGTTTTTACACCGCCATCGGCGAATTGCACGGTGCGGCTGGTGACCTTGCCGTCAAAATAGATATTGGCGCTGCGAATCACAGTGACGTTTTCGAAGTGGTTCATGGGGGTTATCTCGATACAGTTGAGTGGGCAGAGGGTCAGAAACTTCAGACAGATCGTGCGTATCCCGCGCGGGTCACGACGTTCTTACACGGCGAACACCACATCCTCATAAATCTCATCCAGCGTGAGTAGGCCCCCATAGCCGGGGCAACTCACGGTAAGCACCTCGTCCCCATCCAGGGTTGCGATCTCCCACTCCCCTCCCGGAACACGGGCAAAGTACTCGACCCGCCGTTGCTCGCTGGCGATCAGCAGGTAGTACCGCAGGCTGGGGATGGATTCATACACCGCCCACTTCTCGCGCCGGTCGGTGGCCTCGGTGGTGGGCGACAGCACCTCGGCAATGAGACAGGGTTTGCGTTTCAGATAGGGATCGTCGTCATCCGGCTCGCAGACCAGGGCGACATCCGGGTAATAACAGACATTGGCGGCATCCACCCGGATCTTCATGTCCGAGATATAGACGCCACAGGGGCCGCCACCGGATCGTGAACGCAATCGAAAGAATACATTTCCGGCGATCCGATTGTGCCGTTCACTGGCTCCGGCCATGGCATAGACCCGACCGTCGACGAACTCATGGCGCAATTCGCTGTGCAGTTCGCCGTCCAGGTAATCATTCAGGGACAGCAGATCGGGCTTTCGTAGACTGGACACGGCACATTCTCCGCCTTGCAGACGGATGAATAGTGCCGCCACCGCCCAGTCAGGTCAAACCGGGAATAGACGCTTGGCACGACCAACTGAACGGGCTTTTGGACCCCGTGCTAATCACCCTATTGGAAGACCTGAACCAGTATTCCCTCAAAGACATCGGCCGCCACGGAGCCGACAGTTCCCCCTAACCAACGGTAGTCTGGCCGGCTAGCGGGGAAAACGATTTTCCGCTGTTTCCTAATGAAGCATGTTTACGACCGTTCAGTTTCTAATGCGGGAATCGGCAAATGAACCTGAGCGCCGTGAGGTTCAAACGGTTTAATCGGCTGTTCAGGCAAGCCGGCTTCGTTCGTCGCGCCGGGGGCGACGCTCCTACGGGTGGAGTCGGAACGCCCATCCAAAATCTTTGGTTTCCACCGAAGTGAGCGGTGGGCCGGGTGTTTGCGGAGGGAATGTCTGTGCCACGGAAGGCGCAGTCAAGCTATAGGGACGTATTCATGCGTTTCCCGGAGCAAACACCCGGCCCGCCGCGAGGGCTGGTAGCGGATTCGGGCGTTGTGAGGTTCAAATGGTTTGATCGGCTGTTCAGGATAGCCGGCTTCGTTCATCGCGCCGGGGCGACGCTCCTACAGATACCCCCCTCAGTGCGGTTTCTTTAGCGTCCTCGAATGCTCTGATATACTGCCGCGGTTTTACCGAACGGCTGGCCAACCAGGGCCTGCCTAACCATAAACCACTATGATCCGAGGAGAAGGTGTCTTGATGAAAACGATACGATGCCTGCACGCCGCGGCGCTTGGTCTGGCCCTGGCCTCCAGCTCCGCCGTCATGGCCGGCGGTGATGCAGCGGCCGGCAAAGGCAAGGCCGAGACCTGTTTCGGTTGCCACGGCGAACCCGGCTACTTCAATGTCTATCCCAGCTATCAGGTGCCCAAACTGGGCGGCCAGCATGCGGACTACATCGTCAGCGCACTGAAAGCCTACAAGGCCGGCCAGCGTGGTCACCGTACCATGCATGCTCAGGCCTTCGATATGAGCGATCAGGACATGGCAGACGTCGCCGCCTACTTCGCCAGCCGCAAGTAAGGCTTGCGTTCCGAACACACGATTACAGGATGGACATATCCATGAAGCGAGCCTTGATTCTCGCCGTCGCCGCGGGCTGCGCCCTGGCGAGCGGTTCTGCCCTGGCAATGGGCGATGCGGAGGCCGGCAAGGCCAAATCCACCGTTTGCGCAGGCTGCCACGGCGCCGACGGCAACAGCACCATTCCGGGAAATCCCCGTCTTGCCGGACAATACGCCACCTACATCGTGCGCGCCCTGTCGGACTACAAGTCCGGCGCCCGCAAGAACCCGGTCATGGCCGGTTTCGCAGCTGGCCTCAGCGATGAGGATATGCACAATCTGGCCGCCTATTTCTCCAGCCAGAAGGGTCTGGTCGTGCCCACGCCGGAATAAGACCCGGCCACGTCGCCCCTGCGATAGCCTTATACGAAAAACCCCGGTTCGAGCCGCCTCGAATCGGGGTTTTTCGTTGGCCGACAGGGCCCGCTACAAGGCCACCATCGTCGCTACACCTTTGACCGGCCCTGTCGGTACCGGCTTAGGCGAACCACCATAGGGTTCCAAACTCACGGCCAGACCGGCGGCCTCTCTGATCGCATCGCGAAGGTTCTTTGACAAGCGCAGATTCTCTGCTCCGCCCTCCGGCATCAGCCCCAGCGAAACCGGCTGAGTGCGCTGTTTTTGTTCTTTGTCCGGCAGTAACCAGAGTTCGTAGGATTTGTCGGCCTCAGGATGCGTCAGGGCACGAACCCGCATGTCATCGGAATCGCTGGACTGACTGACCACAAACAAGGGGTTGGCTTTTTCGTCCGTGAACACAGCAACGTAAACCGTTTTCGCACCGCCATCGACGGGCTTGAGCAGCATGCTGGAGAGCCCCAGAGCCACGGCGGCGACGGTCGCGAAGGCCGCCGCACTACGCCAGAAAGCAAGAGAACCCCACAGTCCCCCGCTCACCGGTTCGGGAGCGATGCGACGCTCAATGGATTTCCATACCCGCTTGGGCGGCTTGACCTCCGGGAGGGCCTCGGCAAATACATCGAAGCGCCGTTCCCAGGTGTTGACGGCATCACGTAATTCGTCGTCCCAGGCCAAACGGTCCTCGAAGGTCCTGCGGGCGGCGTCGTCCATTGCACCGGCGACAAATTCGCCGGCCAAGGTGTTCTTTAGTTGTGGATCCCAATCCATCATCTTATTGCTCTATACAGGCTTTCACCCTTTGCAGACCACGGCGGACCCAACTCTTCACCGTCCCCAACGGTGCCTTCATGGTATCCGCCAACTCGTCGTGGGTATAACCGTAGTAATACGCCAACAACAGGCTCTTGCGTTGCTCTTCCTGCAACTCGTCCAGGCATTCGACAAAGCGCGTCATATCGGCGCTGGTCGAGGCCTGATCGACTGGCCCGGCATCGGGGCTGAGCCATTCTTCCCACTCGGGCGGTTCCTCCGTGCGAGGCTCGCGGGCCGTGCGACGCAATCGATCCAAGGCATGGTTGCGGGTTATCCGCATCAGCCAATTGATCGGTGCGCCACGGTCCGGTCGGTAGTCCGCCGCCCTGTGCCAGATCTTCAGGAAGACTTCCTGTAAGGCGTCCTCAGCAAGATCCGGTTTCTTCAGAATACGCAGCAGGAAGGAAAACAGTTTCGGGGAGGTGAGCTGATACAGGCGCGAGAAGGCATTGCGGTCTTCCCGAGCACATTGAAACAGCAGGTGTTGCAAGACTTCTGGGTCGGCCATGAATCGGTCGGGATATAGAGCGCACGAAGCGCGAAATGGTTATCCGCGTCACGCAACCGCGGCCACGATGGCGCTTCCCGCCGTCGTGGCCCGCAGATTTCAGGTGTGATCCTTACCCTGCAAGCGTGCCAGCAGATCCGTGACCGCCTTGGAGGTGAACAACGGCAGCGAACAGCGCTGATTGGTGCACACAAAGGCGGCGGCCCGAGGCAAAACCGGGTATTGCACATCCGGGTTCGGCAGCGGGCCTTCCGCAGTATCCCACCATTCGATGCGTTTGTACCACCCCTGCACTTGGCGCGCGGTGTCGTACAGGGCCTTGGCCGCCCCATCGGACTTGGCACCGATGACAGTCAGATGGGTAGGATCTTCCGCCATTTCCCGGTCGGCAAGCAGAATGCCCGCCTCCGTGAGTCTGGAGGTGGCGATGGTTTCCGTGGCCAACCAGCGCATGCCGTGCTCAGCCATTTCCCGATAGCGCTTTTCGCCGGTGTAGTGGTAGAGCAGGTTGACGAAGCGCGTCAGACTCATGTTCTCGTCGATCTGCGGCAACGGCGGAACCGGGCTGTCGTCTGCCTGAGCGCTGGCCCATCCAGCCGGTTTGGCACGGAAATGGTTATCGATGAATTCCGCCGCCTTGCGGGCCCGATCCAGCCACTCCCTGTCCGCCGTCGCCCGATAGAGTTGCAGAAAGGCCCGCCCCATGGACAGGGTGTCCCCCAGATAGGGGCCGGCGACATCTTCGGCATCGTGACGAAAACCGCCGCCCGGCAGCGAGCGGTGCCCGATCGCCCAGCGCGCGGCCCGAACCGCCCGGTTAAGTTGGGCTGTCTCACCGCTTGCTTCATAGAACCTGCCCAGCGCCTCCGCCGCCCAGCCGGTCTCACGGGCATATTCATGGGTGTCGACCCGGGGAACACCTTGTTTGCGGCGCTCCGCATCCGCTAGGGCAAAGTATTCCTCGCTATGCTCCCCCTGCACCAGATCGGCATCCTGGCTGGTATAGAAACCGCCGTCCGGGGCGCTGAGAAAACTCTCCAGGTAGGCGATGATGGAACGCGCCGCCACCAGATGCCGTTCCTCGCCCCAACGCTGCCAGGCGTCCACGTAACTGCGGATGTAGCCCGCCTGCACCGCCATGATCTTCTCGAAGTGCACATGAGACCAGTCGCCATGGGTGGAATACTGATAGGCGCCACCCCAGGCTGGATCGAGCAGGGCCAGCGAGGCGTCCACGGTGAGCCGTGCCCAGGCATCTTCCTGCTCGTCGCCCGCCTCCGCTAACCGTAGGGCGTACTCGACGCTGTCGCGCTCCAGGTATTTCATGGCAATGTCCAGGCCGCCAACGCGCCGGTCCAGGGAGTCCTTATGGCGCTGCACCAACGCTTTTCTCAGTTCCGCGCTCAGATAACCGCCGTCTGCCGCCTTTTCCGGCAGTTGCAAGGCCGCGGCGGCCTCCGGCGAGGGATCGTCGACGATGGCCTGGAGCAGGCGTGCCATGGGTTCAGGCGCGATGTAGCCCGAGCGCTTGACGATCTCCGTGCCGTCGGGGGTGAAGAAAATCGTCGCCGGCCAGCCATATTCCTTGTAACGGTTGGACAGATCCGGCCGGCTGTCTTGATCGACTCGCAGGGCAACATAGTGTTCGCCTATCAACTTGACCACCTCCGGGTCCTGATAGGTGGTTTCCTCCATCACATGGCACCAATGGCACCAGACCGCTTCCAGATCGAGTATCAGGAAACGTCCCTCACGTTTTGCCTGTTCAAATGCCTCTTTTGTCCAATCCTGCCAACGGATTCCCTCACCCGAAGGACTGCTCGCCTGGGCCGGCAAAATCGCCAGCAGTAAAGTCAAACCCAACCATCGCACCATTGCCATGTCATTCTCCTCCACCAAGGTTGTTCGGTAACTTCCCGGTGGCGTAGAAAAATAACGCTGGCCGGACAGTTCCGTCGGATACAGCCAAAGTGTACGTCAGCGCAAAGCAAGCGGATTCGGCGCCATCCCTCCGCGATCCATGCCAATACCACTACGACTTCCCCTGGGGTCATCGGGCGTGGGCATCCAGCCCCAAACCATTTGGCAAGGCGGTGTATACTCGGCCCCGTCCTTGCCCCGCCAGAACGAGGTTTCCATGCAGATCGGACCACGCGAGATCACCACCCCCTTCCGCCCAATCCCCCTTGATGTACCCGAGGGCATGAAGCCCAACGAATTTTTCAACAGCACGGAAAACCTCAACGATCTGGTCCACAACAACGGGCTGCTGACCAACCCTGAGAACCTCCTCCTCTATCGCAAGGCACTGGGTCACAGCGTCGAGTTCGATACCTCCATCATCTACAACACCTCCCAGACCATTCTCGACCCGTTGGGCCGACCGGTGCGGCGTACTCAGGTGCCGGAGCAGGTCAAGCACGTCTGGAACCGCATGAATCAGATCCTGCTGGGCTACATGCTGGAGCAATACCCTGACCCGGAACAGGCCCTGGTACTGGCCGGCGAGGCCAGTCTGGACGCCACTTGGCCGCTCACCTCACCCGGTGTGCCCAGCATCCGCATGTTGCACAACCATTTCATGGTGTTCCCCATGGAGCAGTTGCGCGATGCGGAACTGGCAAACCCCAGGAACCCCAATCTCACCGACGGCGGACAGCACAGTCTGTTCCAGGAGTATATGCACGAGGTTTACGGCCGGTTCTTCGATGAAGCACTGGATCTGGAAATCCTCGAACCGGCCAAACCCCATGCCTCCCGTATCGGCCTGACAGGTTATCCCCAAGGTCTTCCCTGCTGGATCATTCGCGGTGGTGCAACCGCTCTGAAGGACATCCGTTTCTGGAAGGAATACGACCTGATCCTCAAGGGTTTCCTGGATTTCTATCGTACCTTCTTCTCGCAGGTTTCCACGCGCAATGCCCCGAAACCCCGCGATGTTTATTTCCCTGACCAGGTGGACAGCGTGCTGCTGTTCGACAACGACTTCCTCGGCACCGCCAAGCGCGTGCGCGATCAATGCATCGTCGATGCACGCTACGCCAACTCCATCCGCTGGCAACCGGCCTTCAAGCAACTCATTTATCGCAATGACGCCGGCGACCTGGTGGTCACCATCAGCCAAAACTCCATCGGCAACGCCATCACCGAATTGCTCGGGGTAGTCGTCAAGCGGGTACCCGACGCCGATGCCTACGAAAAGCACGAGCCCAAGCTGTTGGAACGCCTGCTGGAAGTGCGTGGGCGCATGATCGAGGCGGATCTGGGGGATGGCATCGGCACCGACCAATGGCCGGCCGGCTGATTGAACGCGGACGCCAAGCAGCCAAATCGAAGCAGTGCAGCAGCAAGGGCCCCAATCGGGTGCAAACTACTTCGGCATAGACTTCCGTCGTCCCCCTGCCTATGCTTCTAGCGGGAGTAGTCATCGTCCCTGGAGTAGTTCAGCATGAGTAATGCCTTGGGCCGTCTGATAACGGCATTCAATCCGTCGAAAATCGGGGTGCTACGAACGATGCTTGCGGCTACGTTAGTGCTGTTCAATGCATCGTCTCCTGCCGCCGATCACGGAGACTCGCCCCTGGTGCGTGCTGACCCGGCCGCCGATTTCGGCGACGTCCTCGCCTGGATGTCTCCCGACGCCAGCAAGCTTTACCTGCTGGCATCCGTGGTGCGCAACGCCACCGCCGACAGTCGCTTCTCCGACGCGGTGCAATACGTTTTCCATACCCGCAGCAGCGCCAGTTTCGGCGCCACTGAGGCCGATCCGGTAAACGTCATCTGCACCTTCGAAGGAGCGGACGAACAAACCATCAGTTGTTGGGCCGGTGACGAAAGTTACGTGTCCGGCAATGCCGACGACCCGTCCGGCTTGTCCAGCGACGACGGCAAGATTCGCGTTTTCGCCGGCTTGCGCAACGATGCCTTCTATTTCAATTCCAAAGGTTTCAACGCCACTCGAACCGCCGTGCGCGATGCCGCGCCATCGTTGAGCTTCGACGCCGCCGGCTGCCCCACGCTGGATACCGCCACCTCCAATGCCTTGGTCGGCCTGCTGACATCCACGGATGGCGGCCCCGCCCAGGATGCCTTCGGCAATGCCAACATCCTGGTGCTGGCCCTGGAAGTCGACAAGTCCATCGTCACCACCGGCGGACCCATTGTCGCCGTATGGGGCAGCACCCGGGTTCGGCCATGAGCGGAGAAAAGACGATGAAACTACCCGTATCGCTGATGGCCTTCTGCGTTTCCGCGCCACTGTTGATCGGCTTGCCCGGTTGCACAAACAACGACGACGACGACGATGATCCGTCGCCGCCCGCCCTGGGTTCGGTACAGATCGACCGCATGGGCCGGTCGGCCATCAACACCGCCCTGATCGGACCGTTTCTCGACGACACCGCCCGCGGCATGAACCAGGATGCCTACAACACCGCCGCAGACCCCGCTCAATGGGGTACGATGTTTTCCGCCGAGATCGCCGGCAACCTGGCCATCTATGACTCCCTGGACACGGTTTGCGGCAATCAGCTGCTGGCCGGCGCAGCAGCGCAAGCCGGCCGTTACGACACCCTCGCCAGTGTCCTCGCCGACGACCGCCTGTTCGTCAATACCGGCTCCGGCACCTGTGAAACCTACCTCGGCGTGGAAGCGGGGGTAACCAACGACTGCGGCGGCCGTACCCCCTTGGAAGACACCGTGGATAGCTCCTACTCGGTGCTGGCGGTCGGCATGCTCTCCGGCGTTGGTGACGGCGTTGATAGCGACGTCGACGGCAATGCTTCCGTGAGTGCATTTCCATTTTTCGACGATCCACTGTAGCTCTCCTGCTCTGTCTGGCGCTGGCATCGGCTTGCGGCCGGCAGGACCCGGCCGACCGAGCCAGTGCCTCGACCGGAGGCTCGCCCGCGGATTTTCACCCCTACCCGCGGCGCACGACAGCCGGCCCAATCGCCAAACGCAACCTGGATGCCGGAATCGACTCCCTCGAACGGCAGGTTACCGGCGACTCGATCAAACCTCACCTCTTCGACCGACTGGTGGAGGCATTGCTCACGCGGGCCGCGCTGTTCGGCCGGCTATCCGACTACCTTCGAGCCCTTCAATGGTCCGAGCGTGAGGTGCAATTGTGGCCGGAGCTTGGCCAGGCCCACATGACCCTGGCCCGAGCGCAGATCGCACTACACCGCTTTGCCGATGCGTCGGCCGAGATACGAAAAGCCGAAGCGCTGGGAGTAGCAACGGATAGGTCTTTGCCGCTGCGTTCCACGATCCTGGAACAGACGGTCGAGGTTGAAAAGGCGCTGCCACTACGCCGGCAAATCAATGCCAACCATCGAAATACCATCAACCTGGGAAAAGAAGCCGCCTTGCTGGCCAGAAAAGGCGATATTGCCAAGGCGAGTGCGCTGTTCGACGAAGCGCTCCGGGTTTACGCCGATGTCTCCCCTTTCCCCATCGCCTGGATCCATTTCGAACAGGGGCGTATGTGGGAGGACATCGAAGACAAGGGAACGGCGATGGCCTATTACCGCGCGGCGCTCGAACGCCTTCCGGGGCATGTGCCTTCCATTTCGCATCTGGCCGCCCTGGAGGCGGACAGTGGACAGGAGGATCGTGCCATCATGCGCCTGAGGGCGCTGACATCACAGTCCGACGATCCGGCCTACCTGGGCCAACTGGCCGGGCTTATACTGACGACAGGCAATAGCGGGGAGGCCCAAGGGCTCATCGACGAGGCTTCCAGGCGTTTCGATGATCTGGAAGAACAAAGCCCTGGCGCCTTCACCCTGAAGGCTGCACGGTTTTGGATGGGCCCCGGTGGGAACCCAGGCAAGGCATTGGTGCTGGCCCAACGAAACGCTGAGCATCGTCATCGCTACGAAGACCGCCAATTGCTGAACTGGGCACAAGCGGCCGCCCGGCAAGATGCCCGACCATAATCCCTGCTCTATTTGATGTCACAGTCATGCAGCGCTGGCGAGCAATCCGTCAGATAGTGTTGATAGGCGAAATCTTCATTGATCGTTTTTGCGGCTAGCCAGAGTTCTTCATCAAGCATGCCGACAAGGCTACGGCCAGGCACCACCTTTCACACATCGGCCGATACGCTTTCGGTCACACGCCGATCGTCCCCCACGCGTTGAGCAAGATTCCACATCATGAGCCCCAGAACCCAGGTCAGCACATCGCCAACAACGGTAACGACCCGAAACAGAGCAGCGATCCCGGCCGCCGTCTCTTCCCCGTAGACCGGCGCAAGCACTCCCAGCAACACGGCCTCGCGCACCCCGATCCCTGCGGGGGATCCGGGGGTGAGAAAACCCACCACCCAGGCCACCGCAAATGCGCTGCCAAGCACGAACAGGTCCAGCGACAGCTGGTTATAGAACAACCACCCAAGCAGGGCCAGAATCAGGCCCAATATCAAATAGATGAGGTAATAAACGGCGACGCTCAGGACGGCCCGCAGAGCCGAGGGCGGTTCAAGCGAGATTGCCTTTTCTACGCCTCGTTTCTTCAGAAAGGCCGACGCGACACGCACGAACAAATGCCGGAACACATACGGTCCGAACACCGCACCCACGAGCGCCAGAATCAGGATCGGGTAGCCCAGTTCTTCGGAGATCGGCAAACTGCCCTGTGCTCCGTACCAAACCAGGTAGAACACGAACAGGCTGATAGCTACGGCAACCACCCAAAGCGTCTCCAGGAACATCGCGTAGATTACCGGAGCTGTTCCCAATCCGACGTGGCGCGATAACACCACCCGGCCCACATGGTGGGCGACATTACCTGGCAGGTACTTGCCCAGTTGGGACATAAGGCCAACGGCGGCCACGCTGCGAAAGCGGGCCTGGGTGCAGCCGATCCCCACCAGAAGCCACCAGGAAACCCCGGTTGCAACAACCTGGCTGAGCACATAGACCAGGGCCGCCAGCGCCAATCCCAACAGCGACGACCAGCCCCAATCCGCCTGCTCGAAGACATTGCTCTGAATGAAGGCCCGATAGACAAACCAGGACAGAAGCCCGAGCGATATGCCCCACCCGGCCAACTTCAGCCACTTGCGCGCAGCCTCGGACATGAAGTAGTCAGCTCCTGATGCAGATGCTTCTGCCAGACCTGTGGTAACGGGCCACCACCCTATTGCTGGGGTTTACGGGCGAGAGCCACCAGACCGGTGCCTTTGGTCGGTGCCAGACGTTGCAGATAGCGGAACGGCGTAGTGGCCACGGCCACCACAGCGCCGACGAGCTGATTCGGCGGCTGAAAGGTACGACCGGTGGAGGCGGTCAGTTCAGCCTTGGACTTGTCCTCGGCCCCACGCGCCAGCTTGCGGGCATCGATGGGGTTGCGCACGGCTTCCAAGGCATAGCCCAAAGGCCAGCCATAGACCGTGACTTCGGGCGCTTCCAATCCTGCGGCGACCAACATCCCGCTGACCTGTTCCGGTGTGTAACGTCGATAGTGGCCGGCATGCTCGTCCATCGGCCCGAAGCGCTCCGGCCAGGCCGGCACGGATAACAGCAGGTGTCCGCCGGGCGCCAGAAACGATGCCCAGGTTTTGAGCATGTCGGCATCGTGCTCCAGGTGTTCGAGAACCTCGAAGGCGCACACCAGATCGTAAGAGGTTCCAGACGGGACGATGTTTTGATCGCCGAGCAGGATTTTGCCACCGCGCGGCGTGATGCGCTCGCGCGCAACCGCGGCCGCCTCCCGGTCCGGTTCCACACCCAGGTAGTTCGCCCGTTCCGCCAGACGCGCACCGAATGAACCCTGGCCACAACCAAATTCGAGCACCGTCTCCGGACGCAGTCTATCGAGTATGGCCTTGACGACGTCATAACGCAGCCAGGCTCGGGGGGCCAACGGCGGCAGTGCGGACCGGGTGGCAGTGGCGGAGTTGGTCATGGGCAATGGGTTCCTGTGAAAACCGGGGGCAACTGCTCACCTACCACCGAGGAATAAATCCGCAGACGAGCAGAGACGTTAAGACCGGGGAAGGATAAACGGCCTTTTTTTCCAGGTCCAGCTGCGGTTTGCGACGGCTTGCGCTGTCGTCCCCAATCTATTTCCGCTTTTCCAGGCGCTGCAACCAGACCAGCAGGCCCTGGGTATTGAGTTCGACATCCATCTCCAGCAATACCCGCAGCGTCTCCCCGGACAGCCGGCAACCATGTTGCTTAAGCCCTTGCAGCAGCGTGTCCTGCATGGCGGCAGCGATACGCCCATGCAGATCGTCCTTGCCCGCCCTGGCTTCATCCCGCGCAATACCCGCAAAGGTTTCGATACTGCGGCGCAGATCGTCGGCCAACCGCTCTACATCAATCACCTCACCAAAGTGGGTCAGATACATCCGTTGCGGTCGGTAGCCCATCAGGCGATCCAGGGTGTTCATCCAGGCATCCGGCTCGAACTGCACCGGTGTGGTGGTGGCAAATACGAATGCCCCTTGCTCCGTGTCGAACTCCCGGTAGGAAAGGCCAAAGGTGTCACCGGTGAAAAAGCCTTGACTGAGGGAATCGTAGACGCAGAAATGATGGCGAGCATGGCCTGGACTATCGAGAAATTCCAATTGCCGTCCGTTCAGGTCCAGACGAAAACCGTCGGGCGCCTCAATCACCCGCTCCGCGGCTATCGGATACAGTTCGCCGAAGCTCTCGTGGAAGCGCTCCTCGCCATAGACTTCGGTCGCTCCGGTTTGCAGGGCGCTGGGATCGATCATGTGCCGGGCACCCCTGGGATGAATCACCAGCTTTGCCCGTGGCAAATAGTGCATCAGGGAGCCGGCACCGCCAGCGTGGTCCAGATGAACGTGGGTGGGAATCACATAGTCGACGTGTTCCGGCGAGATGCCTCGCTCATGCAACAAGCCCAACAGACCCGCCGTGGAATGGGCAGTACCCGTGTCGATAAAGGCAGCATGATTTCCAGATTCCACCAGATAGCACGCCGCCAGGCGAGGCCGCCCGTAACCGGTATCGATACAGGCGATCTGGTGATCGAGTTCAATCACGTCGGGGACGGACATCAGCGCCTCGCTGAGTTGGTTTGCGTCAATGGACAACGCTGAAGGGGTTCAAGCGGCCGCGGCACCGGGATAAACCACGCCTATACCGCCAAGCCCGCAGTAACCGTTGGGATTCTTGGCCAGGTATTGCTGGTGGTAGCCCTCGGCGTAGTAGAAGGCCGGAGCCTCCAGGATCTCGGTGGTAATCGCGCCGAATCCCGCCTTCTGAAGAATATCCTGGAACACCTCGCGTGAGGTTTCCGCGGTCACTTGTTGCGCATCGGAGTAGGTGTAGATCCCGGAGCGGTACTGGGTACCCACATCGTTGCCCTGACGCATGCCCTGTGTGGGATCGTGGGCTTCCCAAAAGGTCTTCAGCAGCCGATCGTAGTTCATCGCTTTGGGATCGAACACCACCCGCACGACTTCATTGTGTCCGGTCATGCCCGTGCAAACCTCCTTGTAATTGGGATTGGCCGTATAGCCCCCGGCATACCCCACGGCAGTGGAATAGACCCCGGGCAGTTTCCAGAACTTGCGCTCTGCCCCCCAGAAACATCCCAGCCCGAACATGGCCAGCGCCATTCCATCCGGAAACGGCGGTACGATGGTGTGACCATTGACAAAGTGACTGCCAGACACGGACATGGCCTCAGTGCGGCCTGGCAGGGCCTCATCCGGTTTCGGCAGGGAGGTCTTGCGTTCAAACAAAAACATGCTTCACCCCATGAATCTGTCGGCCACCGTTACTTGCCACTCACCCTTGAGCGACAGCGGCAGCCGTAAGTCTAGCCCTTGAGACAGGCTTGCGGGGTGGAAAATTTCAGCAACCGAAATCCGACCTTACAATTACAACCAGCGCAGATCGAAGCAATAAGGACTCAGCGCATGATCCGGCGGCGCTTCGCCTTCCTCGGCCGTGGCTGGCGTTATCACCATCCTCTCTGCCCTGCGTTCCACGGAATCGTCCATGTCGACAGGCAACCCAGGGTAAGCACCGCCACCCGGCCGCCACTCGTGGGCAGCCACGGAATAGGCCACGCCATCGTCGGGACGGTACAGCAGCATGTCCACCGATCCCCGCGCACCCAGGCTGGGATGCAGGCCACGCAAGGGTACGAACCCTCTGTAGCGCAGGCCGATGGCACGGATGGGTCCGTCCCGATCGGCCAGTTTTGCCAATGGCACGAAACGTCCCTCTACCACCAGACGCCAGCGATCCAATTCCTTTTCCTGGCCCAACGGCACGCGCAGGCTCAGCTCCAGGCGTTGGGTACTGGCATCCATGAGGCGCGATGACCCGCCCTCTTGCGAGGCGGTATCTCCGGCCAGTGGCCAGAACTCCAAGGCACGGCAGACTTGCACGCTCACTCCATCCAGTTCATCCCGCCCCAGTATGCGATGCTCCGCATTGCGCAGCGGCGATTCCAACAGGGGATCCAGACCGAATCCAGCCGCCCGCAGGTCCTCCAACACTTCATCCAGATCCGCCCGCAGGGCACTGGGCAGGGAGAACCGGTCGTGCAGCTCCCGCCCCCAATCCACCAGCCTGTCTTCATTCACGTCCCGCTGCGACAACATGGCCGCAATCGAGCGCAGCAAAGTCACCAGGGCGGTCATGGCAGTGGCGCTACGCGCCATCCGAAAGGCCCGGAACTCCACCAAACCCAGTCGACCCCGATCGGCGAGGTAGGGATTCCACAGCTTTTCGATATTGATTTCGCAACGATGGGTGTTGCCGGAAGGATCGGTGAGAAACGGCGCCAGGCTTCCCCAGATGATTTCAGGTGCCGGCTGTTCCTGCCGCTCGAGCAATGCCAGGGCCAGGTGCAGTTCGTCGAAGGATTCCCGCACCCGCTCGTCGGGACGCGGCGCCTGACTGTAACTGCCCACGGCTGCCGGGGCGAACCAGTACGAAAGGGACGGATGGCGGTTGAAATACCGTACCAACCTAGGCAACAGCAGCGGTTGACGAAAAAACGGGCTATCCAGCGCCGTGGGTCCTCCCAAGGTTATCTGACCGCCGCCGCCCGAATCGGAGACTTCACCGTTGAATTGCAAACGAAATGGGTGCAAAGAAGCACTTTGGGCCGCGCAATAGACACTGTCCAGCCGCTGAAAAAAAGCCAGCGCATCCGGGCTGGGCGCCAGATTAACCTCCACGACGGCCGGATCAGGCGTCAGGGTCGTCCAGGCGACTGTTTTATCCACCGGTGGCGGGTAACCACTGACGATCAGATTGGTCAACTCCAGGCGCCTACTGGCCCCGGCGAGCACCTGCAACACGGCACGGAACACCGAAACGTCATCGAACTTGGGCATGTCTACCCGCAGGCACAAGTCCTTATCCGCTGTCCCGATGGCAAACAAATAGAACCCGGCCTCGGCCAACTCGTCACCCAATCCATCGGCGGGAAGCTTGCTATCGTGGACCGAACGACGGGCATAGCGTGGATCGTCAGCGGCCGGAACCGGCGTTTTCGGCGAGGCCATCACCCGCCAGGGCAGGGCTGCCGGCACTAACACCGCCTGAGCAAACCAACCGATGCTGCGCAGATCCGCAGCCAACGCCCTGGCCAACTCCGCAGCATCGGAGGATTTCACACCGGCTGCCACCACCAGGGGATCGATGGGCCCATCCCAGAGCCACGGGTCGTCTCGCCCCTCATACAAACCGATACTCCACCGCGGCCGGGGTTCGTCTGGATATTGACGCCCGACGCTGCGCATGACCAAAGCCCCCGGCCGATAGAGCGACGCCAGCATACGCTCTGCCCGGTCTTGTTTGTCCCCGCCCAGAGCGGCAACCAACCATTCAGGATCGGTGGACAGCCGGTCGGTGAAGGTCGGTTCGCATCCCACCCATATCTGAAGATCGGCGGCGGCAAGGCGAGCGTCGTGATCCTTCAACGCCCGCTCGAAGAGTTCTTTATCCGGTGCGTCAATCATAGTTTTGCCCTACCCTAAAAAAGTTAGGGATTGGTTTTTTCGATTGTGTTGGATCATCACAAAGCAGGAATCGGACCACACGTGAAAGCCAAGCTTTATCGCTATATTAGAAATTTTTTATGCACTGTGCTGCAACGGTTTCAACCAAACGCACAGAGTTGGTGCAGGAATCCAGGCATTTTGAGCCTCCGTGCGATGCCAATGCCTTGAAATTCAGGGCTCTCTGCCGACGCCGGGCGGCACGGCGCGAAACCTGCAGGGTCGCCGGATCAATGTCGTCTTGGACAGAGGAAAGCACCGTGGACCACACCAGCAGCACCTCGCCGTCGCTCGCCAATCCAGTCAACGAAGAACGCCGCCGCAACCGCCTGTACATCAATCTGAAACTGGCATCCTCCGGCCAGCCCATACACGATTGCTGTGAAAGCCGGGATTTCATCGCCGTATCTCGTGACCTGCTGGAAAGCTATCGCGAAAAATCCCGCCTGCTCTACGAGCATCTGTGCCCCATAGACCAGCGCATTCAAGACTTCATCGACGGCTATTTGTACGACAGCAGAATCGATACGATACCCCGGCTGCCCACCAACACCTTCGTACTGGATCGCGAGGGCATCGCCCGAGAGCTGTCTCTGCCCGCCGAGGGCGATCGTTACGAGTCCCGCCACGTCAGCAGTTTTCGCATCGCTCAGGGCATCCTGCACAATCCGGTCAACGACCGGCGCACCACCAAGGGCTCGTTTCATGTGGCTGAAGGCGGCCTGCCCATTCCCGGCGACAAGAAGGCTGTGCCCAAGATTGCCTTCGCACGCATGCTGCAGATCGCCCTGACCCCACCTGCAGAGCTATTGCGCCTGCCCTACACCAGCGAGCAGGCGAACCCAGCCGAAATGTTCGCCAGTCTGCTGCTGAGACCCGTGGTCTGCCCGGCGATTCCGGGACGGGAATCGGAAAAGTCCATGGAGATACACTTTCTCGTCCCCGGCAGCCTGGTGTCCAACCTCGACTTCGTGGAAAGCATCTTCGGCAACGGCGGCAACCCCTTCTTGCCGGAGAACGATGCCGCCCTGGCCCCGGAGACCTGGACCGGGCATACCGGTTGCGTGATTCTTGCCCCGCAAATCCTCGGCGTCACCAAGCAGGCACTCGGTCTGCCCCACTTCGACCAGGCCACGCCCAGGCAACGCGCCGACGGGATGTGCTGGCGCGATCCCGAGGAACGCTACAACGAAGGCCAACCCTTCAAGATCACAGCCCGCGATCTGTCCGGCGTCATCGTCACCATACTCACCGACAACTACTTCGGTTACAGCAAGAAAGAGGTTAAAACCCAGATCAGCTTCTCGGCCAACCTCTACGGTCTGGCCGAAGAAGAGCACGCCGGCGGCGCACTTTCTTTCGCCAGCCGCAACCACGGCGATGAAGTCGGCGTCGACAGCACCTTCCGAAATTCCCGCCACAGCCTTCGCGAAGCCCGTAGCCTGTGCGGCGACACCATGATCGCGCAGCCGGAGGGTCACTGCCTGGACCGCAACCATCGCGAGTTGGTTTACGTTCCCGAAGGCAGTCGCTTCGACCTGAACACCCAACGCGTGAGCTGGGACATCGACGGCGAAACGCGCGCCATCAAGTTGCAGCCCGACCGGGTCTATATGCTGCCAAACGGCTACAAGGTGTTCATGCAGCTGCACCCGGATGCCCCCACCTGGCGGCTGATCGGTGCGGACGCGGAAGGCACCTTCTGCCACAAGCCCTGTACCGTCAGCGGCGGCGGCAAGTCGGAAATATCCAAGAGCATCGAAGACGCCATACTCTACCGGCCTCTGTTCACCCAGTCCCTGAAAGACGACCTGGATCAGGTACAGGCCCTGTTCGAGCGTGACTACGGCGATCGACTGCTGTCTCCCCTGCGCGCCGACCCCATCAAAGGCGTTCGCAGCCGGCCTTTGCTCAGCCCGGACCGCAGCTTGGGTTCGGTAATCAAGCTGCTGACTCCCTCCGAAGAGATGTTCACACCGCAGTACAACGCCTGGTTGAGAACGATTCCTGACCACGTGCGTTCACTGGCGATTCAGATCAAGCGGTTCCATCGTCCGGAATGGGGCGACGATTGGCGCAGCCATTTCACCGTCGACACGATCAACGGCATCCCCGGTCACGAGGTCAAGTTCGACAACCGGCCGATTGTCGCGTCGTACCTGCGCGTCGGCCTGGAAGAGGACGGCTCCTGGCGGATCTACAAACTGCGCCAGGATTTCATCGCCGCCGACAAGGTACAAATGGAAGACGACATTACCGCCAGCGTTTTGGTGCCCGCCCAGGACGTACCCAACCATCCGCCGGGCACGGTCTACCCCTCACTGAAACTGACCAAGAACTGCGAACGGCGGCTGTTTCAGCGGCCCGACGATGCCATCCATCGTGGCCTGGACACCACCGCCGAGCGGGACCTGTCCGCACCGGGCAACTTCCTCGCCAACTATGAACCCATGGACCTCGCTCAGCTTCAAGAGCTGGTGGAAGACACCATCGGCATGAGCAAATACAGTGCCCCGATGCGCGATTTCCTGGTAGACGCCTATCGCAACGGCGCGCCATACGTGGCTACCTCCTCACATCCGCGCATCGTCGACGGAAAGCCGAGCAAGAATCCGCGCTACTTGCAGTTGCGCCCGGACCTCGCCAAGCCGTTCCATACTTATGTGGCAGAAATGGGCGTGCGTCTACAGCGGCGCGTCCCACTCGCCGAAGTACTTTGCCACCCGGTGGACGCCGTGCTCACCGGCCGGCGCAACAATCCCCCGGAACCGGAGATTCGCCCTCTGGCGGTGTACGGTCCCATCCACTACCAGGAACTGCCGGAGCTGTTCATGGATTTCGTGTGCAGTCTCACGGGCAAGTCGCCCTCCACCACCGGTGCGGGCAGCGAGGGCGCCCTCACCAAAGGCCCGTTCAACGCCCTGCGCCCTACCGCAGACCTCAACAACGCCTTGGTTTCCTACATCCTCTCCGGCTATGCGGGATTCTCCAGCGCCGCCGGCCATATCGGCCCTTATCGCCGTGTCGACCACGACATCAGTATGCTGATCCCTGAGATCTGGGCACGTCTGGCTCCCTGGGAACGCAATGCCGACTTCCTGCGCAACAGCGGTTATCTTGAACCGCTGGAAGATTTCGAGCACAAGGGACGCAAAGTGTTGGCCAGCCGGTTGGGCTGGCGCATCAGCTCGCACTTCGTCCATGGTTTCATGGGCCGCATCTTCGACAGCCCCACCCAGGTTTTCGACGAGGCACTGCTCAAGCCTGAAACCCAGGACATGGACGCCTTTGTCGACGGCATCGACAACATCGTCGAGGCACAACGCAGGGTGGCGCAGCGTTACCTGGACGATGGCAGCATCCAGGAAGCCTGCCCGCCCTTGAAGGCACTGCTGTACATCATGGCGACCGGCGCGTACCTGGGCAAAGATGTTCATCACCATGACATTCGCGCCCTGTTCACCCGCGAGGTGCTTCTGGAGTCGGACTGGTACCAGGAACGCCTGGCCACAAAACAACGGCGTGACATCGAGTATTGGCGACAAGGCGTTGACTATCTGCAAGCCTATCTTGAGCGCCAAAGCCACGTCGATGCCGCCGCCAAGCTGGGCCTCGCCCAACGGCTGGCAAGGGCGAAGGAAAAGCTGGCCTGGGTCGAGAGTGCCGCCTACCGAGCCAGTCTGCGGGGCACGATCGGCGCCGATCCCTTGGGAGAATCGCCACAGGGCATGGCTGTAAGAACGCAAACACAGGAACAGGAAGAACTGAAACTGGCCAGTTGACTCCGGTACGAGGCGATGCGGTGATTCGCCTGGACCTGGACGCACTGCAATAAAGCAGTTTCGGCTATTCGACACGCCTCGTTTTGGCGTGTCGGCCCGCAATTCCGGCTGCAAACGCACCAGGGCAGAACGAAATCATCCATGGCAGCCACCGCCGTGAAGCCCCCGGCGTTGTGGAATATAATGAGCCGCTAAATCTTATCGCAGCACGGAATTCACCATGCCCGATCCCAAGATCGTCTATACCGAAACCGATGAGGCCCCCCTGCTGGCCACCTACTCCTTTCTACCCATCGTTCAGGCGTTCACCGCCGCCGCGGGGGTGAACGTAGAGACACGTGACATCTCCCTGGCCGGCCGCATCATCGCCAGCTTTCCCGACACGCTTCGCGACGAACAGAAAATCGGCGATGCCCTCACCGAGCTGGGCGAATGGGCCCAGACGCCCGACGCAAACATCATCAAATTGCCCAACATCAGTGCGTCGATCCCACAGCTCAACGCCGCCATCAAGGAGCTGCAAGGCCTGGGCTACGACATCCCCGCCTACCCGGCGGAACCCGCCAGCGAGGAAGAGAAAGCGATCAAAAAGCGCTACGCCAAGGTATTGGGCAGCGCCGTGAACCCGGTACTGCGCGAAGGCAATTCTGACCGGCGCGTGGCCGGCCCGGTAAAGGAATACGCACGCAAACATCCCCACTCCATGGGCGCCTGGTCGGCGGATTCGAAGTCCGAAGTGGCTACCATGCGCGGCGGCGATTTCTACGGCAGCGAAAAATCCGTCGTGCTCCAAGCGGACGACGAGCTGAAGATCGAACTGTTCGGCAGCAACGGCGAAACCAAAGTGCTCAAGCCCTGCCTGCCGGTACTCAAGGACGAAGTCATCGACGCCGCCGTGATGAGCGTCCGCTCGCTGCGGCACTTCTACGCCGATTCGGTGGAGCGGGCCAAGGAACAGGGCGTGCTGCTGTCGCTGCACCTCAAGGCCACCATGATGAAGGTCTCCGACCCCATCATGTTCGGCCACGCCGTTTCCGTCTTCTTCGCCGACGTGCTCGCGAAACACGCCGATACGCTGAAGAAGCTGGGCGTCAACCTCAACAATGGCTTCGGCGACCTCGTCGCCAAGATCGCGACGCTGCCCGAGGCCGAGCGCAAGCAAATCGAGGCCGACATCGCGGCCGAATACGCCAAGCGTCCGGGCCTCGCCATGGTGAATTCAGACAAGGGCATCACCAATCTGCACGTGCCCTCGGACGTGATCGTCGACGCCTCTATGCCCGCGATGATCCGCGATTCCGGCCGCATGTGGGGCGCCGACGGCAAACTGCACGACACGCTGGCCGCGATTCCGGACCGCTGCTACGCGACCATGTACGAAG
>JAGRGI010000069.1 GCA_020445565.1 Chromatiales bacterium | reverse complement strand
TTGCGGTTCTTCAATATCACCGCATTCAGTTTGAGCTTGCGAAAGCCCGCAGCCAGTGCGGTATCGATGCCGTTCAACACCTTGTTCAGCTCACCGACGCGGGTGATTTCCCGAAAACGCTCGGGACGCAGGGAGTCGAGGCTGATGTTGATCCGTTTGACACCGGCGTCCGCCAGATCTGTCGCATAACGTGACAACTGTGACCCGTTGGTGGTCAGCACCAACTCGTGCAAGCCGGGCAAAGAGCCCAGTTGGCGCAGCAGCCACACTATGTTTCGCCGCACCAGTGGTTCGCCACCGGTGATGCGGATCTTTTTCACACCCAGACTCGCAAATGCCCGGCCGACGGCAGCAAGCTCTTCCAAGGTCAGCAATTGGGCACGGGGCAGAAATTCCATCTTCTCGCTCATGCAATACACGCAGCGGAAATCGCACCGGTCCGTGACCGACAAGCGCAGATACGTGACATGTCGGCCGAAACGGTCAACCAGGGTGTCGGATGTCTCGGGATTCACCGAGGGGCCTCCTTACGAGGGTCAACGCCATCTCCACGAGCGTGTTGCGAATGTCAGACTGCACCGAATCGCCGCGGTTTCGCGGAAATCCTGGAACGCAGCTTGCTTGGAGAGTAAAGAATACCAGGAGATCCGCTTCGGCCAATAGTGCGATTGATCCCGTCCAGATGGCGATGCCGGCGGGGGTGAGGGGCGGTGGGGGCGAGAAGACAACGCGAACGACAGAATTGGCGAGTAGAGGTGAACGGGCATGACTGGGCATTCCGACTCGGAAGAGGGCCACCTGGCCCGCTGGTTGCGGCGTAGATTTCAGCAGGATGATGTGACGGAGTACCGGGAGAGGGAACGCTCGGCTCCTGCCGAAGAGCCGCTCAGGGGCAGCGAAATACTGCCTTTGCTGGACGGTCTCAATGACTATGATGAAAATTACAGGGATTTCGAACCCCTGGGTGAGATCGTCACCGCCGACCCGCTGGCCTTCGTCGGGGGGGATGAGGTGGATGACGCCTGAAAGGTTGTCGGAGTACTGGGGATTCGCGGAGGGCCGGGTATCCGATGGCAAAAAAAAACGCCAAGGTGGGGAGCCTTGGCGTAACGTCATCTGCTTGGGGGATGATGGCCGACGCGCCAGTCCACGCAAATCCGCACCTCCTGTGGGAAACTCGCACCGCAAGCCCTGCGGTGTACGGGAACCGATAGGCAGCAATCCTGCCGCCGGAGACGGATTTAATTCATCCCTGTCGTCCCTCGACCATCGAGAGGGAATATAAGCCGGCTTATCTGCCGGGCCTATCGGACACCCCTGACAGATGTTGTAAGCCATGGCCTACAAGGGTCGCCCTTACCCAGTCCGCAGACCCATCGAAAATGGAACCCGTTCTCATTAACTCTGAGTCCCGTTTCACAAGGTACTTGCCGGGAAGAATGAACTGGTTCTCAAATTTGAACATTGCAACGGGACAACCAAGGGTATTCCCTAACGATATTTCGGCTATCCCCAATTGGCGTATCTGGCACTCGCGGGTAACTTTACTGCCAACGGTGTCCGACAAGGTTTGTGCGGCGGGCGAGCCGGGATCTTCAGGGTGACGGTAGGGCAATCTGGAATAGCCGTCGAAGAAAACGCTACTAGAAAAAAATGAGGGTAAAGAGAAATGTCCGAGGCAGGTAAAGGCGGTGTCAAGCAGGCGCTTTTTTCCGTGGTGCTTCTTGGGGTGATGATGGCATATGTCTGGTGGTCTCCACTGTTTCCTTCCGATGTGGCGGGTGGCATTGAGGTAGTCGCGGCGGCGGCCAACCACTGAGGCGTTCCGAATTTTGCCGGTCCCATGGGCCGGCGCTTTCCTTCCCGTTGTCGATTCTTCCTCGCTCGCCTTCCCGGCACATGTTTCCCCACATTGATACGGCATTCGCCTAAGATAAGGTCCAAGACGTCGTTGCGGAGCGCAATCCGGTGCCAGGGCCGATCGAAGCAATATCCACCTTGATTCTTGTATTCCCAAAGGTTTCGTGTCCGGCGATGGTGCGGCTGTTTGTGGCGGTCAGTCTTTGTCTTCCTGCCGCCCCAACCCTTTCGGGTGCCTATGAGGAAGGTCTGGAGGCTATCCAGCAAGGCAACTTTGCCGAAGCCTATTATTATTGGCGGCCCCTGGCGGAGAAGGGAAACAATCAGGCGCGCTACAACTTGGGTTGGATGTATGCTAACGGCGACGGCCTGAAGATCGATATGGACAAGGCCGCCTACTGGTGGACTCTGGCGGCCAAGGCGGGCATGGCCGACGCACAATTCGCGCTGGGCCTGGGGCATGTCACCGGCGAAGGATTCCCCAAGGATGGAAAGACCGCCGTGTACTGGCTGCTCGAGGCGGCCAAGCAGAAGCACGAGGATGCCGCGCAGGTATTGCGGCGCCTGGCCTCGGAAAACGATCCCCAGGCCCTTGCTGCGGTCGACGATCTGCTGCGCAAGAACTGGCGGGTGCTCGGCAATGTGCACAAGGTCGTCGGCGCGGCGGTAAACCTGCGCATGGGGGTAGGTTTGCGTTCCAAGGTATCGGCGCGGGTGCCCCAGGGGAGAGAGGTGGTGGAGCTGGTGTCCCGTGGCGATTGGCTCTATGTGGGTGTAAGCACCTCTGGACAGCAGGGTTGGCTGCATCGAACCCAGGTTCAGTGATGGGTCTTTGTCCAGGAACCTGGAATCTTGATACTGCCGGTTTGCGTCAATGGAATTGCCCAATTCCGTCCTTGGTCTGAATTCACGGGGCGTTCGATTCCTGTCAAGTGCAGGCCGCTATGCTAGGCTGTCTCAAGGTGATTTCTGTCACGCACATACCAACAGACCTGTCTTTTCGCCCGCCTTCGTTTTCGCGACAACCGTTGCATTGCGCAACCATGCGTCGGCTGTTGTCCATAGCAGGCAAACGAAACCCCTGCGTCAGTTGGTATGTCAGTCTCCGGCAATCGCCAGAGCTCTTATGTACCTGTTTGATGGATGGAGGAGGCGAATATGGCGGCAACTTCCGGGGCGCCGGCTGCAAGTGCGGCGGTGTTTTGGCTGAAGGTCATCATGTGGGGCGGCATCGCCCTGATGGTCTACCTGGCCCTTAACGCTCGGTTCGACGACACGGCCAGGGCGCACAGGCAGACCGAAGAAATGGCCTCCGCGCAGAGCAATCCCAATGATCAGGCCGGTTCGGGCCCGTTCATTGCGGCTGTTTCGCCGTCCCAACACCCGGCAGGCGTGCCGGAAACGCAGCAAACGCGCGAGCAGGATTCCACTGAACCGAGATTGGGCTTGGTTACGCAGCAATCTGCCAGCCCTGGGACGGTTGAGGAACCACCGGCCGCCGTGGAGCAGGCGGGGGCTGAGGAGTTGCCGTCTCAGCAGTCCGGGTTGATCGTGGCAGAGACGAAAGTAGCTGTGGAAGAACATGCTTCTGCGCAGCCGTCTGCACCGCAGGATACCCTCCCCGCCGCTGAACAAGCCCATGGCACTGAAAGCCAGCATCCGCCGGTTTTGGCGTTCGGGCCCCGCCAGGCGCAGGAGCCGGTGGTGAAGGTCGCTTCAGATCAGCCGGTTGCCGAGGGTGTCCCCCAACAGGACATCTCTCCGGCACCGGCGGATGAGCCGGTTGAGGCCGTTGTGGTGGAAGTGCTCGTCGCGCCGCCGGAGGACGACGTGGCGCAGGTGGCGTCGGAAATGAATGCCCAGGAGCCTGTCGAGAGTGTTCCCGAGACTGTCGTCGTCCAGATGGAGGAACGGGTGGCGATCAGCCTGCCGGCGCCGGATCAGCCAGCCTCTGCGCGCGTGCCGGATTCGAACCCACCCGAATCGGTAGCTGAGACCACCCCGGCTGCTCCGGTCGTGGGTGAGGTGAACGCTGTTCCGCCGCCCCAGGCGAAAGCCAGTCCACAACCGGCGCCCCTGCTGTCTCCCCCGCCCATGAAATCGATGACGCTCCCTCCGGTGGCGGTCGCGGCAGACATGGCAGACGCGGTGCCACCAGGGTCTGAGTATCTTGGCAGTGCCGAGCCGGCTCGATCCGTGCCGGTTCGCCCCCGCCAGTCGCCACATGCGTTATCGCGACGCCCATCCATGGCGCATTATGGCCCCGGCGGTTATGAATCGCCCAGGGCCTGGTATGGCGGCTATCCACAAGGGATGCCCGGAGGCTATGGCTATCCCGGAGGTTACGGTCCCGGCTATCAAACGCCTGGGGGATACGGGCCGGCCTACACTTACCCCGGATATGGCATGAATCCGCAGTACTACGGCTATCGGTCGCAGCGCGGCTACTATCCGGGCGGATACTACTGAGCCGCAGTCGTTTTAGTCGTCAGCCCGGAGCGACTCTATGGCACGTCGCATTGCCTCGCGACCGACCGGGTGGACCAGGGTGGCGTGTACGGGAAACAGTGCAGCCAGCTTGTCCACGTGGACGGCTTCGGCCTTGTCGACCATCACGATGATGCGTGATTGCGGGGCATATTTGCGGGCACTGGCGAGGAATACGTCCAAATTGCTGACGTTTACCCCGGCGTAGTTGTTGCCGTATCCGTAGAAGAACTCTGCCACCACCCAGTCCGGTTGGTGTGATTTCAGGGCGGCAATGGCTTTACGCATGGAGGTGCTTCGAATTTCCTCCAGGCCGAGTTCCCGATACAGGGGCGAGAAGTCCGGGTGGCTGGGAGACTCGACGATGGAAAAAATCAGGCTCATTGCTGTTCGGCGGATTGGGATAGGGAGCCGGTCTCTGCGATGGCCTTGAGGCGGGCCAGACCGCGTTCGTAATCCTTGCCAATCCAGCGATCGAAAAGCAATCCCATGTAACGGGCCACCGGGTTGTTGCCCAGATCGGTGTCGAACGCCCAGGTGACAAGGGTCCCCTGATCGGTGTCTGTCAGTAAATAATAGGCTTTGGCCGTACCCTGGGCACCGAAATCCAGACTTACGTCTACGCGGCGGTTGCTTTCGCTGCCTGTGATCTCCTGACTGCCGGTGCCGACGTTGGGATGTTCGCTGCTCCAGCGCATCTGTGCGCCTACGCCGCTGGCAGGTCCGCTGAATTCGTAGTGGGCCTCGGGGTCGTAGTCTGCCCAAGGCGACCAGCGGTTGAATTGACGGAAGTCGTTGACCAGAGGGAAGATCTGTTCGGCGGGCTTGCGTATCAGTGCTTGGCGCTCGACATGTGCCGCAGCCGGCAGCAGGAATGCAATAGCGGACAAAATGGCGGCTAGCAGCAGGATCGCCAGACTCGCGCGTAGAAGGAATCGCATCGAACGGCCTCATTGTTTCACGATGGGTGGATCGCCATTGTACTGGTCCCGCTTGGTGCTTTGTATCGCCAAATGCCATGCGCAGGGATTGGGCGGTTCCGGTTCATCTGCTAGGATTAAACGTTTATATCAGCCCGCAGTGGGCGGTCTTTGCATGCCATTGCGCAGAGGTCCAGGAAACCGTTCGATGCCGAGTAACAAGGGCGACGAGGTATTGGTAAAAATCCGCGGCCTGCGGTTCTTCCGCGGCAGTCTGCCCATTGCCGACGGCGTCGACATGGACATACGTCGCGGCAAGGTGACGGCCATCATGGGCCCGAGCGGCACCGGCAAGACCACTCTGCTGAAATTGATCGGTGGCCAGCTGTACCCCGATGCCGGCGAGGTCCTCGTCGACGGCAAGAATATTCACACCCTGTCGCGCAAGGAACTGTATGCCCTGCGTCGGCGGATGGGCATGCTGTTCCAGAGCGGTGCCCTGCTCACGGATCTGGACGTGTTCGAGAACGTCGCGTTTCCCATTCGCGAGCACATGACACTGCCGGAATCGATGCTGCGTACCCTGGTGCTGATGAAGCTGGAGTCGGTGGGGCTGCGCGGTGCACGCGATCTGATGCCCAGCGAACTCTCCGGGGGCATGGCGCGTCGTGTGGCGCTGGCGCGGGCCATTGCTCTGGATCCGATGATGGTGATGTACGACGAACCCTTCACCGGCCAGGACCCGATATCCATGGGGGTCTTGGTACAGTTGATCCGGCGCCTCAACGATGCCTTGGGGCTGACCAGCATCGTGGTCTCCCACGACGTAAAAGAGACCCTGTCGATTGCGGATTACGTTTACGTGCTTTCGCGTGGCAAAGTAATGGGGCAGGGTAGTCCGGAAGAACTGCGCAAGACCGATTCCGAGTGGCTGAAGCAATTCCTCCAGGGCCTGCCGGACGGCCCGGTGCCCTTCCATTATCCCGGGCCGGATTACTTCGATGACCTCATCAACCAGGATGTAGATAGCCATGCTTCCTGATACCCGCGGACGGCGCTGAATGGAAAAGATACTGGACCGACTGCAGGGCCTGGGCGTTCTCGCGCTGAATGTGTTCGGCCGCCTGGGGCGGGGCTCGCTTTTTTTATTCCATACCCTGGTGATCATGCCTCAGTTGTGGCGCAGACCGGGATTGGTGGTGCGTCAGATCTACTCCGTCGGTGTGCTCACGCTGCTGATCATCCTGGTATCCGGCCTGTTCGTGGGTATGGTGCTGGGCCTGCAGGGCTACACTACCCTGGTGGACTTCGGGGCGCAGGAGTCCCTCGGCGTGGTGGTATCGCTATCGCTGGTGCGCGAGCTGGGACCGGTGGTTACGGCCCTGCTGTTTGCTGGACGCGCCGGCTCCGCCTTGACGGCGGAGATTGGTCTGATGAAGGCTACCGAGCAGTTGTCCGGCATGGAAATGATGGCCGTGGACCCCTATCGTCAGGTATTCGCCCCACGATTTCTGGCCGGTTTCATCGCCATGCCCATATTGGCCGCCATCTTCAGCGCTGTTGGGGTTATCGGCGGCTACGTCGTGGGTGTCGATATGCTGGGCGTGGACTTCGGTGCCTTCTGGTCACAGATGCAGGCCAAGGTGGATTTCCACGAGGATGTCATGAACGGCGTCGTCAAGAGCCTGGTGTTTGGGCTGGTTTGTGTATGGATCGCCCTGTATGAGGGCTATGATGCCACCCCGACTGCCGACGGTGTGAGCCGCGCCACTACACGCACAGTGGTGCATTCCTCCCTGGCCGTGCTGGGCCTGGATTTCGTATTGACGGCATTGATGTTCGGAGATTTGTGATGAAGCAAACCAGGTATATGGAGATCAGTGTGGGTCTGTTCGTGGCCGCGGGCATGATCGCCCTGTTCTTCCTGGCCATGAAGGTGAGCAATCTTACTTCCATTTCCTCGGATGCCGGCTATACCGTGACCGCTTACTTCGAGAACATCGGCGGTCTCAAGGTTCGTTCGCCGGTGACTGTCTCCGGAGTGTTGGTCGGACGCGTGTCGGCCATCGATTACGACCCGGCTCGCTTCGAGGCCAGGGTCAGCATGGAGATCGAGTCCCGCTACGACAACCTGCCCGATGACACGGCAGCCAGTATATTCACCGCCGGCTTGCTGGGTGAGCAGTACATAGGGCTGGAGCCCGGCGCCTCTGAAACGAACTTGAAAGAGGGCAGTGAGCTGAAACTCACCCAATCCGCCCTGGTTCTGGAGCAGATTATCGGCCAATTCCTGTTCAGCAAGGCCCAGGAAGGCGCAAAATAGACACAGGAAAACCGCATTTGACGAACAGGCCTGCGAGCGCGTTACCCTTGTCGGTTGGCTTGCATGTCGGGTTCAACGGTGGAGGTAAAGCACATCGGCCTGCGTTGCAGGGTAGATTGTCCGAGTACGTATTATGTTGTCGTTACAAACCTTGCTCGGTAATGCTGAGCGCCCCGGCGCAACTATGGCGCGCCTGCGCCTGGGCGAGGATGGGATTCTCTATCTTAGTGGCGTACTGGGCTTTGCTACAGCCCCCTTGCTTCTGGAACTGTTCGATAGCCGCGCCCGGCGACTGAGCCGTATCGTTGTGGACCTGGGCGAGGTGCTGCATGCGGACAGCGCAGGCTTGGCCCTGTTGCTGGAATGGATGCGTCTGGCCCGGCGTCGTAACCAGACCATCGCATTTCGCTCGCTGCCGGAACAGCTCACGGCCATCGCCAGGGTATGCAATCTGTGCCGCCTGTTGCCGGTGAGCCTGGAGGGTCTGGGCTGGAACGCGGCTTCGACACAATTCACATCCTGTGAAAAAACGAAAATTTCGGCGGCGGAGTCCCCTGGAGGCTAACGGGCATTGGATAAACTGATCATCTCAGGTGGCGGCAAGCTCGAAGGCGAGGTCCGCATCTCCGGCGCCAAGAACGCCGCTCTTCCCATTCTGGCCGCCACCTTGCTGGTGGATGGTCCGGTGACCATTGGCAACGTGCCGCATCTGCACGACATCACGACCACCATGGAACTCCTGGGTGGCATGGGGGTGCAATTGGTCGTCGACGAGCGCATGAACGTGGAGGCCGATCCGCGCACCATCCACAGCTACTTCGCTCCCTACGAACTGGTTAAGACGATGCGGGCCTCGATTTTGGTGCTCGGTCCCCTGCTGGCGCGCTACGGCAAGGCGGAGGTCTCGCTGCCAGGCGGTTGTGCCATCGGTGCACGCCCGGTGAACCTGCACATCGAAGGGCTGCGTGCCATGGGTGCGGAACTCAAGGTCGATGGTGGCTATATCTGCGCCAAGGCGGATAGGCTCAAGGGTGCCAAGCTGGTGATGGATATCGTCACCGTCACTGGCACGGAAAATCTGATGATGGCTGCCACCCTGGCCGAGGGCACAACAGTCATCGAGAACGCTGCCCGCGAACCGGAGGTGGTGGATCTGGCCAACTTCCTCAATTCCCAGGGCGCGAATGTGCAAGGGGCCGGAACGGACACCATCGTTATCGAGGGAGTGGAGCGGCTGGGCGGGGGAGGACGCTATGATGTACTGCCGGATCGCATCGAGACTGGAACCTACCTCCTGGCGGCGGCCGTCACCGGCGGCCGCATCCGGGTCCGCGATACCCAGCCGGAACTGTTGGACGCGGTGCTTGCCAAGCTGCGCGAGGCCGGAGCGCAGCTAAAGATCGACGACGACAGTATCGAGTTGGATATGCAAGGCCGCCGTCCCAAGGCGGTGGACATCCGCACCGCCCCTTATCCGGGTTTTCCCACGGATATGCAGGCGCAGTTCACCATTCTCAATATCGTTGCCGAGGGTCTGGGCACCATCACGGAAACCATCTTCGAAAACCGCTTCATGCA
>JAGRGI010000068.1:2258-84276 GCA_020445565.1 Chromatiales bacterium | reverse complement strand
ATCGACGTGATGCTGGTGTTGCTGGTGATCTTCATGATCACCGCCCCGCTGCTCACCGAAGGCGTCAGCGTGGATCTGCCGCAGGCGAATGCAAAACCCGTGGACGATCAATCCGAGGCTCCGGTGGTGCTGACCGTCGACAGTTCGGGTGCCTACTACCTGAACGTTGGCGGTGACCCGGAAAATGCGCTGGACCCCCCAACCGTGGTGGCGCGGGTGGCCGCGGTGTTGCTGGATCGGCCCAAGGCAGCGGTGATGGTGCGCGGCGACCGCAATGTGGAATACGGCAAAGTGATGGCCGCCATGGTCCTGTTGCAGGCGGCGGGAGCAGAAAAGGTGGGGATGGTGACGGAATCGCCACCCCAGGAGCGGTAGACAGTCCATGTGGTCGGTATTGCGGCGCAATCCGCTGGCGTTCCTGCTTGCCGTGCTGCTACACGCAGCGCTGCTGGGGCTGTTCATTTTCCAGTTGGTCAAGGAAAAGACCCGCCCCTCGCTGCCGCCGTCCCCGCCCATCGTCGAAGCCGTGGCCTTGGACAAGAACCTGATCGAGGAGGAGACCCGCAAGTTGCGCGAGGCCGAGGAAGCCGCGCGCAAGGCCGAGGACGAACGCCAGCAACGCCTGGAGCAGGCCGCCGAGGAGGCCGAAAAGGCCCGCCGTGACGAAGAACAGCGCTTGGATGAGCTGCGCCAGCAACAGGCAGAAGAGCGTGAGCGATTGGCGCAGTTGGCCATGGAACAGCAACGCAAGCTCCATGAGACACAGTTGCAACGCGAGGCGGAAGAACGTCGCCGCGAGGAGGCCGAGACGCTGCGTCTGGAGGAAGAGCGCAAGCGTGCCGATGCGGAAAAGGATCGGCTGGCGGCGGAAGAAAAGGCCCGCCAGGCGGCCGAGCAGGCACGACTGAAAGAGCTGGAGATCCAAAAAGCGGAACAAAAGGCCCGCGAACTGGCCGAAGCAAAAAGGGCGGCGGAAGAACAGACGCGCCGAGAGGTCGCCGCCAGAAAGGCGGCCGAGGAGCAGGCACTCAAAGAGGCCAAGGCCCGTGAAAAGGCCGCCGAAGAGCAGGCTCGCCGCGAGGCGGAGGCGAAGAAAGTCGCCGAAGAAAAGGCCCGCAAGGAGGCTCAGGCGAAAAAGGACGCGGAGGAAAAAGCGCGAAAGGCGGCCGAAGCCAAAAAGGCCGCCGAGGAAAAGGCCCGCAAGGAGGCTGAGGCCGAGAAGCGCCGGGAGGAGCAGGCCCGAAAGAAGGCGGAAGAAGAACGCAAGCGTCAGGTTGAGGCCGAACGGCAAGCGCGTGAAGAGGCGCTACGTCAGCAGATGGAGCGCGAGGCAGAGCTGCGTCGTGCCACCGAGCTGGAGGAGTTTGTCGGCTACGTACGGCAAAAGGTTCGTCGCAGTTGGCTGCGGCCAATCGGCTTACCGAACGGCTTGGTTTGCAGGGTACGCCTACGCTTGTTGCCGGATGGCAGCGTGTTGAGCGCCGAGGTTACCCAGAGCAGCGGCAACGGGGCCTTCGACCGCTCGGTTGAGACCGCGATTCGCAAAGCCGCGCCACTGGACCTGCCCAAGGACCCGGTACTGCGTGATCAATTGAGAAGTTTCTCTCTGGAATTTCAAGGTGAAGAGTAGGTGCCGATGCTTGACAGCCTCCATTCCCCGAAGTCTCCGATTCGTTCTGGCATTGTGCCGGCGGTCGGCTTGTTTGGCCTCGTCTGCCTGTTCGTGGTCAGCGCCACGGCCAGGGCCGAGCTGACCATCGAGATCACTGGCGGCGCCCAGGGCGCGCTGCCTATCGCTATCGTCCCCTTTGAGCTGCGTGGTGGTGGAAACCTGCCAGAAGACGTTGCCGCCATCGTTTCCGCCGATCTGCATCGCTCCGGTCGGTTCAAGGTCAGTCCCCGCGATCAACTGGCGGAAACGCCCCAGGGCGGCGCGGAAGTGGATTTTTCCGCTTGGCGCGCCGCTGGCGCGGAGAATCTGGTCGTGGGCTGGGTGGAGACCATGGCTCAAGGCCAGTACGCGGTGCAATTCCGCCTCTTCGACGTCTTCAAGGGAGAACAACTGGCCGGTTACAGCATCCCTGCCACCGCGCGGGGCATGCGTCGAGCGGCCCATCAGATCAGCGACATCGTCTACAAGCGTCTTACCGGCCAGGACGGGGCCTTTACCAGCCGCATCGCCTATATCACCAAACACAAGGTGAACGGCGAGACCCGCTTTGCCCTCACGGTGGCGGATGCCGACGGCTGGAATCCCAAGGACGTGGTCAAGTCCCGCGAACCCTTGATGTCGCCGGCCTGGTCGCCGGACGGTTCGCAACTCGCCTACGTCTCCTTCGAGGGCAAGAAGCCTGCGATCTATATCCAAGAGGTGATCACCGGTCAGCGCCGGCGTGTGCCGACCTTCTCCGGCATCAACGGCGCTCCGGCCTGGTCACCAGACGGTCGGCAACTGGCGCTGACCCTGTCGAAGGACGGCAGCCCAGATATTTACGTCTATGATTTGGCCAGCGGTGATTTCCGTCGCGTGACGGATCATTACGCCATCGATACAGAGCCGGTATGGACGGCGGACGGCCAAAACCTGCTGTTCACCTCGGACCGGGGCGGTCAGCCGCAGATCTATCAGGTATCGGCCTCGGGCGGGCGCGCCTCGCGGGTCACCTTCGAAGGCAGTTACAACGCCCGGGCCCGTGTGTCGCCGGACGGCCGTCAGATCGCCCTGGTTCACCAGGAGCGAGGCAAGTTCTATATCGCCCTGCAGGATCTGGACAACGGAAGAATGATCCTGCTGAGCGAGGGGGGCCTGGACGAGTCCCCCAGTTTCGCGCCCAACGGCAGCATGGTGTTGTATGCCACCGCGAGCCGCGGTCAGGGCGTATTGGCGGCGGTGTCCGTGGACGGCCGTGTGCACCAGCGCCTGGCAATACAGAAGGGAGACGTTCGAGAACCGGCTTGGTCCCCCAGTTTGTAGCTGAGCCCTTGCCATGCACAGGCTGTGTTCCTGTCCAGGCCGGTTCTCGATCGGCAAGCCCCGATTGCAAAACCTATCCACCCGCAGTGTAGGAGAGAGAGCATGAGATTTTGGTTGGCCTCAGTGACACTGGTCTTCATGGCCTTGTTCTTGACCGCCTGTTCCAACCCCCCAAAGCCCGAACCCGTTGGCGATAAGCCCGCGGAGATTATCGACGGCAGCGCGGCCAGCGGTGCGGCAACCGTCGAAATCCCTGAAGCCAGCACCCAGGGTCTGGCGCCGGAACCGGGTTTTCAGGGTGACCCCTTGAACGACCCCAGCAGTCCCCTGGCTACCAGGGTGATCTATTTCGCCTATGACAGTAACAGCATCGAACCCCAATACTTCGATGTGCTGGCCGCCCACGCCAACTATCTGGCATCCCATCCGGGCATGATGGCGCGCCTGGAGGGGCATGCCGACGAGCGTGGCTCACCCGAGTACAACATCGCCCTGGGAGAGCGCCGAGCCAAGGCAGTCGAGCAATCCCTCAGCCTGCAAGGCGCCAACCCCGGTCAGTTCGATCTGGTGAGCTACGGCGAGGAACGTCCGGCGGTGGAAGGGCACGACGAGTCGGCCTGGTCCGCCAATCGGCGCGTCGAGATCATCTACTGAGCCGTCTCGCCGGTGGCAGCCGAGGCGAATCGCCCCGTCTCCACCGGCTTTCGCTGTTCTGTCACGGGAAGTTACTCATGAAACGGAGCCTGACCCTGTTGTTTGTCGGCGTGCTCGGTGTCACACCCCTATGGGCTCAGACCCGTACGCCGGCCCCGGTGGCCAGCATCACCAATGCCGGTGACCTGCCGGCGCGGGTGGAGCGTTTGGAGCGGACACTGTCCGGGCGCGGTCTGATGGAGATGTTCAACCGTATCGACCAGCTCCAGCGCGAAGTCAGCCGGCTACGTGGACAATTGGAAGAGGCCACCAACCGCCAGGATGACCTGCTCAAACGCCAGCGCGATCTCTATCTGGATCTGGACCGCCGCATCAGCGCCCTGGAACGCGGTGGCGGGCGTGCACCGTTGGTGTCTTCGCCTGTGGCGGACACCGAGAATGCCCCTGTCAACGCGACGCCCACTGCCTCGTCGGCCGATCCCGCGGCGGAGGAAGCGCGCTACCAGGCCGCTTTCGACGTGTTGCGTGAGGGCAATTACGACGTCGCCAAAGAGCGTTTTCGGGCCTTTCTCACTGATTATCCCAACGGCTCACTGGCTGCCAATGCCCAGTATTGGCTGGGCGAGGCCAGCTATGTGACTCGCGATTTCGATACCGCGCGCACCGATTTTGGCAAGGTGGTCAGCCAGTTTCCGGACAGCCCGAAGGTGGCCGATGCGCTCCTGAAGATAGGTTACCTGAACTACGAGACCCAGAACTTCAACGACGCCCGCGCCATTCTGGGCAAACTGGTGCAAGGTTACCCAGGCACCAGCGCCGCCCGTTTGGCAAGCCAGCGCCTTGAACGCATGGACAAGGAGGGGCGGTGAGCCGGTCTGCCGGGGGTGAGGACCGCCTGAAGATCACCGAAATCTTTTATTCCCTGCAGGGCGAGAGCCGAACCGTCGGCTTGCCGACTGTCTTCATTCGCCTCACCGGTTGTCCCTTGCGTTGCACTTGGTGCGACACGGAATATGCCTTCCACGGCGGTGAGTGGATGGATTTCGATGCCATCCTGGCCAGGGTTGCCGAATACCCCACGCCCCATGTCACGGTGACCGGCGGTGAACCCCTGGCCCAACGCCGCTGTCTGGTTTTGTTGCGTCGGCTTTGTGAAGCCGGCTACCAGGTATCCCTGGAGACCAGCGGAGCCCTGGATGTCTCCGAAGTGGACGAGCGCGTGGTGAAGGTGATGGACCTCAAACCCCCAGGCTCCGGCGAACATGACCGCAACCACTGGGAAAACCTGCAAAGCCTGAACCCTCGGGATCAGGTCAAGTTCGTCGTTGCCGACCGTGGCGACTACGACTGGTCGGTGGATCAGATGGGGCGGCACGACCTCGCCAAACACTGCGAGGTGCTGTTCTCGCCGGTTCAAGGCCGCTTGGCACCCAGCCAGTTGGCCGACTGGATACTTGCCGACCGCTTGCCGGTCAGATTCCAGCTACAGTTGCACAAACTGCTCTGGGGCGATCAGCCCGGCAAATAGTCGAGTATTGGCCGGATCAAGGCTGTCAGCGATAGTCCATTTTTCGGGGCTCGGCATTCCCTGTCGGGACGACGGTCGGCACCCCCGCCATTCCGCCTGGGAATGTCGGAACTCAGCCACAGGGAGGAAAGGCCCGGATGCATGCCGAAGTCAACGCTGGCCCGGTGCCTCCTGGATCGTTCGCCATCCGAATTTTTCCGCTCAAGAAAGCTCCAACAATGGGTAAACCCTGCATTCAGACCGTAGAATAGCCCCATGGACTTTCCCAACGACATGTTTTCCGGTCCCTGGCTGGCGTTTTCCTTCGGGATCTTTGCCGTCTTGCTGCTGGGAGCCCTGGTCACGGCGCCCTGGCATAAGGTACGTGGCGACAACGAGGCTCTGCACGTCTACCTGGCCACCTGCGTGTTTACGCTGATGCTGTGGGCGATCAAGGCGGGTATCACGCCTGGCTTGAACTTCCATCTCCTGGGGGTGACCACGCTCACCTTGATGTTTGGCTGGCAGTTCGCTTTTCTGGCGGTATGCCTGGTGCTGGTGGGCATCACGCTCAATGGCGGCGCGGGTTGGGAGGCGTTCGCCTTCAATGCGCTGGTGATGGGGGCCGTGCCAATCGCTGTCACCCAGATTCTGCTGTACCTGGCCCAGACCCGCCTGCCGCATAATTTCTTCATCTATATATTCATCAATGCCTTCCTGGGGGCCGGTCTGGCGGGGGTGGTGATGGGCTCGGTGGCGGCCTCACTGATGGTGGCGGGGGATGTTCACAGCCTGTCGCGCATCTCCTATGAGTTCCTGCCGTTCTTTCCGCTGCTGTTCTTTTCCGAGGCCCTGTTCAACGGCATGATGATGACCCTCCTGGTCGGATTGCGCCCCCAATGGGTGGCAAGCTTCGACGACGAAACGTATATCAAAGGCAAATAGGCGAACGATCGTGAACTGGTGGGGAAAGGTGCTGGGCGGTGCCTTCGGTTTCATGCTGGGCGGTCCCCTCGGGGCCTTGTTGGGCGCCGTGCTGGGTCACAACCTGGACAAGGGCATGGGACGGCTTGAGCACGAGGACGACGACTTTATCCGGCCCCTGCCCGGTGATCGGGAGCGGGTGCAGACGGCGTTCTTTACCGCCACTTTCTCGGTAATGGGGCATATCGCCAAGGCCGATGGTCGGGTAACGCCCCAGGAGATTGCCCTGGCTGAGGCGGTCATGCGCCACATGGATCTGCAACCGGAGATGCGCAAGACAGCCATTGGTCTGTTCAACGAGGGCAAGCAGGCGGATTTCGACCTGGATGGGGTATTGGCGCAATTCCGCCTCGAATGCCACCGTCGCCGCACCTTGATGCGGATGTTTCTGGAGATCCAGATCCAGGCGGGTTATGCCGATGGCAGCCTGCACCCGGACGAAGAACGCATCCTTCGGCATTGCGCCCAGGTGCTGGGTATTTCGGCCCTGGAGTTCGGCGCCATCAAGGCCGCCATCGAGGCACAGTTGCACCAGCGGGGGAGGGTCGACGGGGAGCCGGGTCCCAGCCTGGAAGACGACTACAAGCTCCTGAATGTGAACGCCAAGGCCAGCGATGCGGAGCTTAAGAAGGCCTATCGGCGCTTGATCAATCAACACCATCCGGACAAGCTGGTCTCCAAGGGGCTGCCGGAAGAGATGATCAAGCTGGCTACGGAAAAGAGCCAGGCGATACGTGCCGCTTATGATCGTATACGCAAGGCCCGTGGCGGTACTTGAGGGTTTCAGGGCGCTTACCTACTATTTAGGCTTAGTGACCATAACGACGACAAACAAGTGCAAGCGATGATCACGGACACCCTCGATCCTATCGTCCTCAACGTACTCTACGCCGCCATGGGTGGTGTGATGACGCTGATTTTCATGTGGTTGGGATGCAAGATCTTCAATCACCTCGTCTGTTTCGATATCAGTGACGAGTTGGGCAAGGGGAATTTGGCGGTTGGACTGATGGTGGTGGGGATCTTCATTGGCGTCGGCATCGCTATGGGGTTGGTGATCGGTTTGGGGCTGAATTGATGGTGGCGGTGCTGTTGCCACTGCTGCTTCTGATGCCGACGCTCGTCTGGAGCGGGGAATGGCCCGAGGAATTCGACCCCTATTTCAAGAAGTACACCAAACATTACTTTGGCCCCAATTTCGACTGGCATTGGTTCAAGGCCCAGGGGATCGCCGAATCCGGGCTCAAGCCCAAGGCCAGGAGTTCCGTGGGGGCGAAGGGGATCATGCAGATCCTGCCCTCCACTTACGACGACATCAAGAAACTCAATCCGCATTTCCTTACCATCGACGAGCCCCGCTGGAACATTGCCGCCGGCATCTTCTACGACCGCTATCTGTATATGCGCTGGACCGAGCGGCTGCCGCGCGAGGCCCGTGTCCCCACCACCTTCGCCAGCTACAACGCGGGCCTGGGGCGAATGAACAAGGCGTACCGTTCGGCGCAGAAGAAAGGTGAAGTCCGGACCTGGTCGGAGCTGGAACCTCACGCCCCCGGCGAGACGCGGAAATACGTCTCCCGCATCAAATCCTTGAAGGAGGAAATCCGCAGTCCGTGGGACTGAATCTCAGGCTCTTTGCAATTCAAGGTAGGATGGCAACTGCCCACTCTGCATCAGACGGCAGGCCCGCCTCGGGGTGTTTTTTATCAACCGGTGGACAATTGGTCGCTGAGTGCAGGATCAATGGTCTGATACTGGTTTCGGCCGTTGACCTTGGCCCGGTACAGTGCCTTGTCTGCTATGGTCATCAGTTCGGTGGACGAGGCATGGTTGCCGGGATGGGTGACGGCACAGCCGATGCTGGCGGTAACATGGGCAGCGGTAGACGAGCTTCGATGGGGGATTTCAATCTCGCGAATGGCGTTTAGCAGCCGCTCGGCGACTTCGACGACACCTCGCTGATCGGTGCCGGGTAGCAGCATGGCGAACTCTTCACCACCATAGCGGGCGACCAGGTCGCCCGGCCGCATCAGGTTATCGGACAGTGTTCGGGCAATTTTTCGCAAACACAGGTCTCCGGCACTGTGACCATAATAGTCGTTGTAGTTCTTGAAGTGGTCCACGTCCAGCATGAGTACGGCCAGACTGGTTTGATCGCGTCTTGCCCGCTCCCACTCACTTAGAAGTGTGCGGTCGAAGGAGCGGCGATTGGCGATGCCCGTCAGACCGTCCAGGGAGGCTTCGGTTGCCAGCAGATCGGTGCGCTGCTTCAATTTCAGATGAACATCCACCCGCGCGCGAACCACGGACAGATCGAACGGTTTGGTGATGTAATCGGCGCCGCCGGCGCGAAATCCGCTCACCAGGTCATGGGGTTGTTGTTTGGCACTGACGAACAGGATCGGAATGTCACGGGTTTTCGGGTCGTTTTTCAGCTGCCGGCAAACCTCGAACCCATCCATATCAGGCATCAGGATGTCGAGCAGAATCAGATCCGGCAGGGGTTCCGTCGCGGCCCGTTGCAGGGCGGTGTGGCCGCCGGTAGCGAAGCTTACCGTATAGTCTTCCGGGAAGGCGGAGGCCAGTAGCTCGATATTGGCGTGATTGTCGTCCACGATCAGCAATCGTGTTTCAGTACCGCCATACTGAGGCGGGTGCTTACCGGTCTGTGCGATGCCAACGTCTGTAGGCGATTTCGTGACCAGCGCCTTTTCCATCTCTTCCAAGCCGTGGATGAATTCGTCGCGTTTTTCCTGAAGGTTGCAGATGGCTTGTTGCTGCTCGCTGTCCTGCTCCTGACCGCGTAGCGTCAGGACTCTGCCGCAACAGTCGTGAAGTTGCCTGTGCAAATCTTCCAGGTGGATGGTCTGTGAGAAAGTTTGTGGATTCATCTTGCCGCGCCTGCGCAACCAACGGCTCAGCGGGCATTTCATCGCGTCGTCCACGTCGCTGACCTGAGCACTGCCTTCTTGCACCTCGCCAATCAGCCGATCGATTCTGGCCAGGTGCTGTTCCCTCGCTTCCAGCAATGCAAGATCTTCCTTTTCCCAGGGTATTCTCGACCAGCGCTCCCAAAGCGGATTGGCTTGGTAGGAACGCAGGCACGCCTCGAATGCCTCATCCGGCAGGAGTTCCGAAACGGCCGGGCCATAGGCGTGATGACAGCCCCAGCGCATCAGCAGTACGCCGGTATCGGCACGGCGTAATTCCTGGGCCTGTGTGCGTATTCCCAGGGCTCCGGCCATTTTGATGATCGCTTCAACCAGACGCCAGTCCTCATCCCCCATCAGTATCTTGGAAATCAGCGCCGGGGAGATTCCCAGGCTGTGGATGTTCAGGCTGCTCAGTTGGCTCGCACACAGCTTACCTTCACCGAAGTCCCGCAGGCTCAGTTTGACTTTGCTGTTCTGCAGGTGTCCGGCCGCCGCTCGCAGCTTGATCAACTGGTCCTGCGTTGAGGGTTCCTGTACGGCTAGTACAAGGTAATTCCGAATGTGTTCGCCAGCGGTGTTCAGGGAATCTTGCAGGGCTTCGGCGAAGCGGGGGTTGATCAGTGAATCCAGCTCGATCCACAGGCACAGTTCTATCTCAAGCCCTGTACGTTGCCAGGCACTCAGTCGTTCAAGAGCGGCGCCTACCGACCAGCAGTCAATCGCGAACTGCTGCGCTGGAAAATCTGCCCCGGCAGTGTATCTGGAGGCGGTGCTGACCTCCGAGCCGATGATTCGGCCGAGGCGCAGGTCTGCCAGGGGTTGGAAGAGCAGCTTAAACGGTTCCTGCCTATCCGACGGTTGAAGAACCGCGTCTGAGGTTTTGAAATCCTTGGAAGACAAAATTTTTCCCCTTGGTGAAATGTACTCCGCGGTGCATTCCTTGCAAGACATCCTCGAAATTCGACTTCTTCTGGAGGATGTCCGGCTTTCCGGCCGTGGTTTGTGTTGGGAATACTGTCCGGTGCTAGTCAAGCCGGCTGGTTCAAAGGGAACCTGGCGGTAGAAAAAATCGCTTCGACGAGGCGATTATTCTTTATTTTTAAACACTTATAGAGTTGACGCAGCTCAGTCGTCATGCAGGGATGAAAACATGCCACGCCGGAAAACTTGCACCTTCGGCGGAGCTAGCGGCGGGTAACCGCGGGACTTAAGGCCCCTTGCCGAGGTCGGCGGGATAACTTGACTTCGATCAATTTTTGGAGTCGGGAAAAGAAAAGGGCCGATCCGGCATGCCGAAATCGACCCTATGGTATTGAATTGATTGGTGGAGCCGAGGGGGATCGAACCCCTGACCTTCGCATTGCGAACGCGACGCTCTCCCAGCTGAGCTACGGCCCCAGTGGGCGCGAATTCTACACGTAATGACGCGAGAGCGGCAATTGTTGTTTGTTTACGGACGGAGCTGTATCCGTCGCGCTTGATAACGTCGGACTGGCGGAAGGACGCACGCCGCCATCCCTGCGGCGGCGTGCGTTCGTTTGTATCAGTAGAGATAGCCGAAGGGGGTGGCCCCGCATTCCAGAGTCAGATGTGGCTGTGCGCTGGTGGCGGCGCTATCGCCGTTTTGGCATTGCACCAGAATCTGGACCGTGCTCTCTGCGGTACCGGCGCTTTCACCGCCGACGAGGTGGAAGGCTTCGGTGTGATCGCAAACCTCCGGGTTTTGGCTGCAAGTAGTGTCCGACGATTGCTGCTCGGCCCAGTCCAGGCAGACGGTCGCTACCTCCTCGCTGGAAAAGCTTTGGGTCTCGAAGCTGCCCGAAACCACGGTCTGGCCCGCCGGGTAGGTTTGGCTTTGCACACCCCCAGGGGAATTCAACTGGATCGATTTTACCCCGGAGGCGCAAGTTGCATCGATCTGCCAGCCAAGGGTGAGCTGGTCTTCAAGCTGTTTGGTCGATGGGGCAATTTTTTCCCACTGGTAGGCGTCGACCGGATCCTCGGGGTTTGTGACACCCAATATCACTTGAGCGTAACCATCGGCCTGTTGTGCCAGCGAAACGGTGTTGTGGGGGACGGGAATGAAGCCGCCGACACCGCGATCCGGACGCACGAGCTGGCGGGGGGATGTCACGGAGAGTGCTCCGTTCAGTGCAAGCCACTCTTCCTCGTAGACATCCCGTCCAACAGGCTTCTGTGCCACATCCGCACCGTCAAATGGCATGGAGCGGACGTGGCAGGTATCGACGTGCGGTGGGCTTTCGCAGTCTTCAAGTTGCACATGCAGGTGCGGACCACCGGAACGCCCTGAGTTGCCGACTCGGCCGATGTAGTCCCCTTCGTTGACGGTGATAAACGGAAATGGGACGAGGATGTCCGGGTTGAAGCCGAACGCGCCGGATTTGTCTTCCCAATCGGCGACATGGCTTTCGTCGTGGGGGCAGAGATGATCTGGCACGGTGCCTTGGCGAAAATGGGCAAGCAGAATCATGCGGCGTTCCTCGGGTATCCAGATGCGCACGTGATTGCCGCCGGCCGGGGTCCTGCACAGGCTGTTCTTGTCGGCGTTGTCGCCGCAGCCGGCCTCGCCAGGGTCGTATCCGTCCGGGGCGTTGCGCCAGCAGGTCAGCACAATGCCCGATGCCGGCGCGTACACCGGTGTGTTCCATATCAATCGCTTTTCGTCGTCGCTCAGGCCGGCACTGTTGGCGCGGTTGGCGGTCCACTTGCCGGTTGCTGCGTTGAACCGTGTCGCATTCATGTCCCGCTTATGACCGCTGGAATGGCCGGTGACCTGCCAGTAGACGCCGGGGTCCAGATCACGACCTTTCGCCGGAAAGGGGTAAGTCCTCAGCGGTTCGGTGCCAAACACCGGGCCGTCGAGTGATCTCGTCGTATCGGTCTTGGTCGAGAATTGATCAAGTTGGGTTTGGGTGGAAGCGCTGTCCGAGCTGTAGTACTCCTTAGCCCAAGCCGGATTGAGCGATAGACCCAGTGTCAGGGTCGTTGCCGCGCACAGGAGGGCGGTTTTGGGATGTTGCTTGACGTTGGATTGCATGATGATCTCCGTTCGAGAGTGGAATACCCGCCGCCGATGCGGTTTGTGGGCGGGCACGGGTCGCTTTGCAGACAGATGGGTCGGGCGACCTTGGGAGACCGGAAACCGGCAGCCTGGCGGATGTCGAAATACCGTTTGCCGCCTGCGGCAGATCCGTTCCGAGGGAAGAGTGGACGTCAAATAAAGCGCCCATCCGGCTCGACCAATCTGAGTCCAGGCTACCGAGCCGGGGGAGGGAAGTCCTGACGCAGTTCTGACGTGTTTATGACGAGGCGGCGATTGGGGTTGCGCGGTAGCGCTTGCGGGGCGGGTGTGGGGAAGCGTCCAACACGACGGCGCGGCGAGCCAGCCCGAAACGTCGGGCGAGCGTATTGGCTTGTTTCTTGTGCCATTGGGGGGCGTCATTCGTGCCGAGGCGCTCGTTCAGGCGGGCGGCCACAGCATGAATACGCGGAACGAAGTACAGGTCTTCGGCACGCTCGGCACAGTTCAGCGCGTGGCGGGCAGCCTCGATTCCTTCACGAAGCTGGCCGGCCGCCAGCAGCGTCTCGGCCTTCAGACCGTACCAGTTTGCCAGCTGCACGCCGGCTCCGGTTGACTCGAAAACGGCAATACCCTCGTTTACGGTGTTGAGTCCGTCATCGAACACGCCTTGCTGGCCCAGTGCCCAGCCCCGCATGACCAGCCCGGTGCCCAGCCAGAAGGGGAAGTTGTGTTCCCGGCTGACGGCGACCGCCTGTTCCGCATAGCGCAGACACTCCGTCACGTTGCCTTCGATCATCAAGTGTTCGGCGCAAAGGGCGTGATGAATCGCCACGGCGAATGGATTTTTCAGGGCCAGGCTCAGTTGTTCGGAGCGTGCATGAAAGTGGCGTGCTTCGCCCGAACGGCCCAACAGACTGGCGACCCAGGCCGCGTAGGCGGCGCAGGCCACTGCGGCGTTCTGGGCAGGAATCGTTTCCGGTGACAGGTCCTCGATGTAGCCAAGGCCGGTTTTCAGATGGGCCAGGGCGTGTTCCAGTTGGCCGGTATGCATCAGGACTTGTCCCAGGCTGGCGTGGGCCTGTAAATGCAGTGCCGGGTCGCCGGCAGCCGTGGCAAGTTCCATCAGGGTCTGTGCATGGCTCAGAGATTCGCCGAGTTGTCCACGTACCCAGGTATGTATCCACAGGCCCACCAGCGCGCGAATCCGGGTCTTGCCGGTTCCCGCCGTTTCGCTGAGTTGTTGTGCCCGGTGATAGGCGAGGCCAACCTCGTGCGCGCCAAACCCCCGCAATGCCGTCAGGGAGGAGGCCAGACAGAGTTGTAGGTCCAATTCCTGGCGCTGCTGATCGGGCACGGACGGATCGATGAGGGCAAGACCGCTGCGGGCAAAAACGGTAGCCTCGTGACGGGCGGAACGCCATAGCGCGGCACGGCCGGCGGCGATCCAGTGCGCAATGGCCCGGTCCGTTTCGCCGGCCTCTTGATAGTGCCAGGCCAGCCGCTCCGGGCTGCTCAGCTCGGAAGGGGCGCCGTGCTCGATGTAACGGGCAATCCGTCTGTGCAGTTGCCTGCGATCGCGCCTGGCGATCATGGCGTATGCCGTGTCCTGGATCAGCATGTGACGGAAGGTGAATGTGCCCGATTCCTCCCGGATGAAGCCCAGTTTCGCGAGCTGATCCAGTCCCGCGGTGACCTGATCGCCGGTTTGGCCTGAGAGTTCCGCCACCAATTCAGTCGGTGCCGGTGGCCCGATGACCGAAAGTATGTAGAGCAAGGTCCGTAAGTCGCCCGCAAGCGCGCCGATTCGCACCGCGATGACGGCATGGATCGTATCGGGAAGATCAATGGCCGGGTCTGCGCCGGACAAGGTCGCGAGGGCCAGTTCTTCGAGAAAGAACGGGTTGCCGCCGGCCCGCTGCACCAGGGTGTCGGCAGTCGAGGTGTCGATGGGTGCTGTTTGTGGGTCACTGCGCAGCAGTTGCAGGCTATCGCAGCGACTCAAAGGGGCAAGCTGGAGTGCGCTCTCGACCGGTATTGGCGAATCGACCGGGCGAGAGGTCAGCACCAGCATCAAGCGCCTGCCGTCGATACTGGACAGCAGCGCATCCAGGTACTCTCGGGAGCTGGCATCGATCCAGTGTACGTCTTCAATTATCAGCACCAGGGGCAGCTCGTCGCAGGCGAACCGGATCAAACGATCAATCAATGCATGGTTGCGCCGGCGTTGCTCGTTATCCGACAGCCCTTGCAGCGCCGTCTCGAATCTGCCGGAATCGTTGCGCAAACCGCGTAGCAGGGCGGCGTCGATGTCGTCCGCGAGCAGGCCCGCCGGTGTTTCCGTAAACAGAGCAAGGCACATCTCCCGAATGGGTGCGAACGGCGTATTGCTTCGACCTGGCAGGCAATGGAGGCTGATGCAGCGCACAGCCTGATGTGCCAATGTGTCCACAAACTCTGTGACCAGCCGGGTCTTGCCGATGCCTGCCGGCCCGCACAGCAGGATGGCCTGTCCGCTGCCTGAAGCCAGGGCACACAGGCGGGTGCTCAGAAAGGCCAGTTCCGCGGCGCGTCCCACGAACCTGGAAGGCCGTTTGTGCGGTCGTCCGGGGATGCCGGCGCGTTGCAAGGGTATGGATATCAAGCGATACCCACGGGCAGTCGCTTCGGTCTCCACCTCGTCGTGCAACTGCTGGCAGGTGGCTTCGCTCAGCAGTATCTCGCTGGCGAGGCCGGCTTCGGCAAGGCGGGTGGCGCTGCGTTCCAGGGCATTGGGCGGGGTCCATTGGGGGTTGTCCTTGTCATTGTTCAGGGCGATCGGGCCGGTGTCGATCCCCCATGCCAGCGTCAGCGGCTTTTCGGTGCCGCCGCTTGTTCCGGCGGCCTGGGCGAGTTCGGCTGCGCAGCAGACCGCCCGTCGCGCCACGTCCTCGTAGTGAGGGTCGAGGCCAAACGCGACGCTGAAACCATCGACCATCATGTGCAGCAAGCGCCCTTGGTGTGCCTCGACGATCCGCCTTGCGCTTGTCAGGTAGGCGTCCAATGCCGGGTCATGACATTCGCCCTCGTTGAAGGACGCAGGCAAGTGTCGGAACCGGGCGCCGAGGACCGAGACCAGTCGTTGTTCGAGTAGCGCCACCGGATCGGTGGACTCCGGTTGGTCTTCAGCCTTTACCGCAACATCTTCAACTTCGGCCACGAAGCGGTAGCCCAGGCCGTGATAGGTCTTGACCACCGGTTCGTCACTGGCCAGTGCCTTGCGAATCAGGCTCACCGCCTTCAATAGCGCGGACTCGGAAACGTTGCTGGGCCAGAACGCGTCGAGCAGCTCACGCTTGGAGACCATGCGGTCGCGGTGCTCGATCAGATACCCCAAAACGGCAAACGCCCTGGGAGGCATCGACACCGGCCGACCCTGGGCGCGAAACTCACGACGATCGATATCCAGTTCGAAGGCTTGAAACCGGAGCTGCATGACCTTGAATCCGACCTGCCTTGAGAAAAGAAGAATCCTCAGTCAGTACGTCTGGCAGGCAAGGTGAGATTCAGTGTGGGCAATTTCTGCAGGAGCAGGGTCGCCCCAGGCAGGTGCATTAATCTGATGGCGCTGCGTGTTTACTCTTGTCCAGTCTCTGGCGTCAATCCCGAGCGATAGAATGGGGGCACTTGACTTGCCACGCGAGCGGATCGACAGGGAAAAGTAAAAAGCCCGCTGATGTCTGTTGCATCAGCGGGCTTTCAGGCCCAAATCGCTTGGGCTATGTTGGTGCCGAGGAGAGGACTTGAACCTCCACGGGGTTGCCCCCACTAGCACCTGAAGCTAGCGTGTCTACCAATTTCACCACCTCGGCCTGACGATCAGGCAAGGCCCTCGTCGTCGGGAGCGCGCACTTTAACCGCAAGCCTGGGGCTTGTCAAACCCCTTGTGAAGACCTCTGACTGGCAAAAAACCGCGTCGATCCTCTGACCTTGTCGGGCGTGAGGGCGGCAAGGATCGAGTGGGCTTCCAGGCTGTGACATCGCTGCTGTCGGTTACCGCCAATTCCTGGAAAAATGACGCAGGGACCGGGCAAGCAATGGGGACCCCGCGGCACAGAATAGGTGCGTTAAGGGCGCGATTGCAGTAGTGTGATGGGTTTACCCCGCATTTGACGGCTAAATTACGAAAAATCATGCCGAAACTAGTACCTTTCTGCGATTGGCGCGAGCAGGACCCCCATCGTGACCGCGAGGCACGGCGCTACGAAACGCCGGTAGCGAGCCGTGAGTTCATACGGAGCTGCATGGAAGATTACGGCGCGCCGCTGACATTTGAGAAGATTGCGAACGCCTTCGAACTGGCGCCGGACGATATCGAACGGCGCGACGCCCTGGCGCGGCGGCTCAACGCCATGGTCCGTGAGGGGCAGTTGCTGAAAAATCGCCGCGACGGCTATCTGGCGGTGGACCGGTCCGGTCTGGTTCCGGGGCGGGTCATCGGTCATCCGGACGGTTTTGGCTTTCTGAAACCCGATGAGGGCGGGGATGATCTGTATCTTTCATTCCGGGAGATGAAGGCCCTGTTTCATGGCGATCGGGTGTTGGCCCGGGTCACCGGCATCGACCAGCGCGGGCGCAAGGAAGGCACCGTGGTGGAGATTCTGGAACGGGTCACGGACAAACTGGTGGGCCGTTTGCATCTGGATCAGGGTATCGGCTTTCTCGTGCCGGACAACAAGCGCATCGCCCATGAGATCCTGGTGCCGCCGACCTCGCTGGGGGGCGCAGCCGATGGCCAGATCGTTGTGGTGCAGATCGTCAGCTTTCCCCAGCGCAATGCCCAGGCGATCGGCGCGATCGTGTCTGTTCTTGGGGACCACATGGACCCGGGGATGGAGATCGATGTGGCCATCCAGGCCCATGGTTTGCCGGTGGAATGGCCCGAGCAGGTGGAGGTTGAGGCCAAACGTTTCGGTAGCGAGGTGAGCGAGGAACAGAAGCAGGGAAGGGTGGATCTGCGCCATTTGCCGCTGGTCACCATCGACGGTGAAGACGCCAAGGACTTCGACGATGCGGTGTTTTGCGAGCGCAAGAAATCAGGATGGCGGTTGATCGTCGCCATTGCCGATGTGGGCGCTTATGTGTCTCCCGGTTCGGCTTTGGACAAGGAAGCCTTTGAGCGCGGAAACTCCGTCTATTTCCCCGGCAGGGTGATTCCCATGTTGCCGGAGGCGCTCTCAAACGGCTTGTGTTCGCTCAACCCGCATGTCGATCGTCTGTGTCTCGCTTGCGAGATGTATATCGACGACGACGGAAAGGTCTACCGTTCACGCTTCCTCAATGCGGTGATGCAATCCAAGGCACGCCTCACCTACACGGAGGTGGCGCGCGTCATCAAGGGCGGGGGGAACCGCGTGCGAAAGCAGGTTAAACCCCTGGTTGAGCATTTGATGACCCTGTACGAGCTGTTCCAGGTCTTGCTTCGGAGTCGCGAGCAGCGTGGAGCCATCGATCTCGATACCACGGAAACCCGCATCGTCTTCGGGCCGGAGAAAAAGATCGAGCGGGTGGAGCCGGTCGAACGCAACGATGCCCACCGCATCATCGAAGAATGCATGCTGGCCGCCAATGTGGTGGCGGCCCGCTTCCTGCGGCGTAAACGTCTGCCACTGCTGTATCGCCGGCACGACGGGCCGAATCCGCAGAAACTTGTGGATCTTCGTGGTTTTCTGGGGGAACTGGGCCTGAGCCTGTCCGGTGGGGATCAGCCTACCCCCAAGGACTACGCGGCGGTGCTCTCACGCATCAAGGACAGGCCCGACAAGCACCTGATACAGACCGTCCTGCTGCGCTCCCTGTCCCAGGCGGTGTACACACCCGAGGAGGGCGGGCATTTCGGTTTGGCCTACGACGCCTATACCCACTATACCTCGCCGATTCGCCGCTACCCCGATCTATTGGTTCACCGCGCCATTCGCCACGCCCTGGCCGGCGGCAAGGTGGCTGAGTTCCACTACACACGTGGCGAATTCGTCACCTTCGGCGAACATTGCTCCATGACCGAGCGCCGCGCCGACGAGGCGACCCGCGACGCCACCGACTGGCTCAAGTGCGAATTCATGCTGGATAAGGTGGGGCAGGAATTCGAAGGCGTCATCAGTGCCGTCACCTCATTCGGCCTGTTCATCGAGCTGGATGAGATCTATGTGGAAGGCTTGGTGCACATCACCAACCTGCCCCGCGACTACTTCCACTTCGACCCGGCCGGTCATCGGCTGGTGGGCGAGCGTGGCGGTATGGTGTTCCGCTTGGCGGATCGGGTGAAGGTACGGGTGGCCAGGGTAAACCTGGACGATCGTAAGATCGATTTTGACCTTCTGGCTCACGGTCGCCGAAAGCTGGCGGATTTGCCGACGAAGTTCGAGGAGCGTCGTACACCCAAGTGGAAAGGCAAAGGGCCGAAGAAGTCCGGCAAGCGCAGGCGTTAGGAGTCTGTCCGTGAATTGAAGGTCGCCAGGATGGCAGGGATTTCCGCTCCTTTTCGAACATTTGAGTCGAAGGGTCGACTCAAATGTTCGAAAAATCCATCTTATCCAGGCTTGCCTTCCCTACGGCTACCGACTTCGAACAGGCACCCAGCCCCAACGGCTCTCAAGGCGTCTCAAACGAGAAGCGCAGGTACAAAGTGTCGGTGTTCCAGTTGTCCGCACTCCAGATCCACTGGGCGGTGGATGCGCTGGACAGGCCGGAGACCCGCTTTCCCCAGGGGCTGACGCCGTAACTGCCGTAGCCGGTGGCTGCTTCCCAGGTACTGTCGTCGAAGTCCGGTTGCTCCCACCCGGCCGGTGCGCTCTCCGAGACCTTCCAGCCGCTGCCGCTGCTGGCCACCACGACACCGGCATTGCGCAATTCGGCGATCATGGCGGCAATGCCGCCGGCATCGCTGGCCTTCACCGCCAGGGTGTTGCGGCCGCTGAGGACGGCGAGCGGGTAGAGGCTGCCGACGGTCCAGTTGTCCGAACTGCCCAGATACGCCCCGTTGAAATAGACCGCCTCGCCATTGTCGGTGCTGATCAGCAGCGAATAGTCATTGACCGCGGCGGTCGGCACGATGGTAATGTCGAACCCCTGGGTATCGGTCAGACCGGCGTTGTCCTCAACCTGAACGGTGAAGTTGGCCGTGGTGGCGATGCTTGGTGTGCCGCTGATGGTCCCCGAAGCCGCGTCCAGAAGCAGCCCCTCGGGCAGGGCGCCGGAGACGATGCTCCAGGTGAATGGGGCGTTGCCGTCGCTCAACTGCAAGGTCTGTCGGTAGTTCTCGCCAACGGTACCTGCCGGAAGCGCGGTGGTCGTGATCGACGGCGGCGTCGTATCGCCGTCTACCAGGAATGAGAAGCGCAGATAAAGCTCATTGACGTTGCTGTTGTCCGCGGCCCAGATCCATTGGGCGCTGGAATCGCCGGGCAGGTTGGATACCCGTTTGCCCCAGGGACCGACCCCATACACGCCGAAGCTGGTCGCCGGGCCCCATCCACTGTCGTCAAAGCCGGGCCGCTCCCAGCCCGCCGGGGCCGAAGCGGACACCTTCCAGTCGCTGCCGCTGGTGGCGACCACCGCCCCGGCGTTGCGCAGTTCGGCGATCAGCGCCGCGATACCGCCGGCATCGGAGGCCCGCACCGCGATGGTGTTCTCGCCCGCCACCGTGGCCAAGGCATACAGGCTGCCGACGGTCCAATTATCCGAACTGCCCAGATACGCCCCGTTGAAATAGACCTCCTCACCATTGTCGGTGCTGATGACCAGGGAGTAATCATTGGCAACCGCGGCCGGCGCGATGGCAATGCTAAGCCCCTGGGTGTCGGTCAGACCGGCGTTATCCTGCACCTGAACGGTGAACGTCGCCGTGCCGGCGGCGCTCGGCGTGCCGCTGATGGTCCCGGAGGCCGCATCCAGAAACAGCCCCTCGGGCAAGGCGCCGGATACGACACTCCAGGTAAACGGGGCGCTGCCGCCGCTCCACTGCACGCTCTGGGCGTAAGCCTCACCCACGCTGCCGCCGGGTAGAGCCGTGCTCGTGATCGACGGCGGCGGGGTAGCACCACCCACCGAGAACGAGAAACGTAGATACAGCGCATCGACAGTGCTGTTATCGGCCGCCCAGATCCACTGGGCCGTGGAATCGGCGGGCAGCTTGCTCACGCGCTTGCTCCAGGGGCTGACCCCATAGGCCCCAAAGCTGGTCGCCGGGCTCCAGCCACTGTCGTCGAAGCCCGGCTGCTCCCAGCCAGCGGGAGCGCTCTCCGAGACCTTCCAATCCGCCCCGCTGCCGGCCACCAGTGCCCCGGCGTTGCGCAGCTCGGCAATCAGCGCCGCGGTACCGCCGGCATCGGAGGCCCTAACCGCGATGGTGTTCTTGCCCGCCACCGTGGCCAAGGCATACAGGCTGCCGACGGTCCAGTTATCCGAACTCCCCAGGTAGACGCCGTTGAAATAGACCTCCTCGGCGTTATCGGTGCTGACCACCAATGTGTAGCCATCGGCGGAGACGCTCGGCGCGACGCTGATGCTCAGCGCCTTGGTGGCGGTCTGACCGTTACTGTCGCGCACCTGGACGGTGAAGCTGCTGGTGCCGGCGGCGCTCGGCGTGCCGTTGATGGTCCCCGAGGCCGCGTCGAGACTCAAACCCTGGGGCAGGGTGCCGGACACGATGCTCCAGGCTAGCGGGGCCAGGCCGTCACGGGCCTGCAAGGTCTGGCTATAGCTCGTGCCGACCGTGCCGCCGGGCAGGGAGGAGGTGGAGATCGAAGGCGGGGTAGGGCTGCCGTTGGGTGAGAAGGTGTAACGTAGATACACAGTGTCCCCAAGTTTTATGTCTTCGGCCCAGATCCACTCAGCGGTCGAATCGTTGGGAATGTTGGAGACCTGCTTGCCCCAGGGATCGACGCCGTAGACACCATAGCTCGAGGCCGTAGTCCAGTCGCTGTCGTCAAAGTCGGGGTGCTCCCAGCCCTCGGGAGCAGACCGGGAGACCTTCCAGTTTGTGCCGCTGGTGGAGACCAGGGCACCGGCCTTTCGCAATTCGGCAATGACCCCAGCCAATGTGGTGCTCGATTCAGCTCGCACGGCGATAGTATTCTTGCCGGGAGCGGTGGCAAGCGGATAGCGGGAGGCCGTTCCCCAGGAGCTGTTGTAGCCCATGAATTTTCCGTTGAAATAAGTAGATTCGCGGGAGGCAGAGCTGATTGTCAGCTCGTAGTTGTCGGTGCTGGCGGGGGGGGCGATGGTGAGGTTAAACGTCTGTGTGTTGGTGAGTCCTGCACTGTCGGTTACCTGAACGGTGAATGTAGATGTACCGGCGGTTGTCGGCGTTCCAGTGATGTATCCCGTGCCCTCAGACAAAGACAGCCCAGCTGGCAAGGAGCCATCAATTAGGGACCAAGAGTATAGGGGGCTGCCGTTGCGTGCCTTCAATATCGCGAAGTAACTGGTGCCGACGGCACCATATGTCAGATTGAGCGTATTGATTGAGGGTGGCGTTGTGCCTGCGCTTCCGGAAAAGCTGAATCGAAAGAACGCCTCGCCGGGTTCGTTGTTGTCGTTCGTCCAAATCCACTGGGCGCCGGAATACTTGGACAAATAGAAGACTCCCGAACCCAGGTAGGTGCCGTAGTTGGTGGCTGGTGCCCAGGCAATGTCATTAAATCCGGGTTGTTCCCAGCCTGTCGGGGCAGAACGGGAGACTTTCCAGTCTGCGCTGCTGGTGCCGATCACTTCGCTGCCATTGTGTACTTCCGCAATCAGGGTTGCACCATAATTGGAGCTGGCGGCTCGAACGGCGATGGTGTTCTGGCCGGTACTGATTGGGGCGAAATCGGCAATACGGAAGAAATAGGTTGCGATCAAGTAATTCTTGACTTCCAACGATACGCCATTGATATAGAGTTCCGACAGGCCGGGGCCTTTGATCGTCAACCAGTAGTCATAGATGGTAATGCTGAGTTCCTTCGTTCCCGTCTGTCCGATACTGTCCCACACTTGAACGGTAAAGTTGCTGGTTCCGACGGTAGTCGGGGTACCACTAATCGTGCCGGAGTCACTATTGAAGACCAGCCCAAAGGGAAGGGTGCCGGAAATGATCGACCAACTATACGGGGCGATGCCGCCATTGAGTTGCAGCGTCTGCGCGTAGGCTACCTTGGCGTTGCCATCGGGCAAACTGGTGGTGGTGATGGTCGGGAGTGGCCCGTTGGGATTGTCGGCGACCACAAATTCGTAGCGGAAATACGCCGTAGTGTGGTTGGTGTTGTCATCGGTCCAGATCCACTGGGCGGTGGAGTCATTGGGCAGGCCGGCGACGTTCCTGTACCAGGGGGCGACGCCATAGGCACCGTAACTCGTGGCCAGTTCCCAGGCGCTGTCGTCAAAGTCTGCACGCTCCCAATCTGTTTGGAGCGTGGGGCTTACCTTCCAACTCGCGTCGCTGGTGATGAGCAGGCCATCGGACTCGATCTGGGCGATGAACCCGGCAAGACCAGAGAAATCCTCGGCCTTGACGGCGATCACGTGGGGTCCGGCGGTCAGACTGGTGAGGACTTGGCCGGCCTGCTGAAAGTCGTCGCCCGCCATGAGATAGTCGCCATCGAGATAGGCGGTGAAGCGGCTGTCCGCGCTCATCACTAAAGATGTGGGGCTGGGGGCGACATCCAGGACGATATCGCGGGAATCGTAGCCACCGACCTGATCCCTGACCTCCACCGTGATGGGGTATCTGCCGGGGGCGATCACAGTCCCCGTTATTTCACCGGTGTTCACGGAGAGGTGCAGACCCGTGGGTAGGGTACCACTGCTGATCGACCAGGTTTGGGGCCGCAAACCGCCCTCGACCCCCAAAGTGACCGCGTAGGGCAGATTCAAGGGGGGATTCAGCACGGGTTCGTCGAGCAGGCGTAGCGGCTGAATCGTTTTGGCTTCGATGTGTTGTAGACGCACGCCGTCGACCGCGACGGGGTCGCCGTGAAGATTGGCAAAACTCACACTCGCGTTGGTCCCGCCGGTGAAATTGAACTCGCCGATCGTGACCCACTTCCCGCCGTTACGTGACTGATCGACCTCGAAGGTGGTGATCCCGCCGTTATGGTTGACCTCGATCGTCGCCTGAGTGGACAGGCTCGATAGATTAGGCCACCAGGCGGACAGCCGATAAAGCCCGCTGGTCGGAATCACGGGGGTGAAATAACGCGGGCTGCTGGTTTGGTTGAGATAGGAGTAGCGCCCGCGGTAGGCGCTGGCCTCGGTAGCCCTGACGAAATCGAGTTTTGTCGGGATATTGTCGAACTCGTCGTCCATGACGATATCCACCGGTATGAAACTGTTGCCTATGAGATCTACGGCCGCCTTGAGATCGATGCGCGGTTGTGTCAGGCCGTTGCGGGCATCCGGCACGGGCTTGCCGGCCATCGTCAAGGCCGCAGTCATTGCGTTGAGGGTGGCCCCAGGGTCTTTGGCGCGCAGCACGGCATAGGCGCCGCTCACATGGGGCGTGGCCATGGAGGTGCCGCTCAAGGTGCCGTAGTTGCCACCGGGGACCGAGGAACTGATGGACGTGCCCGGCGCCAACAGGCTTAGCCAGTTGGCGGAGTTGCTGAAGGACGAGACGCCATCGGCGCCATCCACCGAGCCGACGGAAATGGCATTGGGCAGACAGCCGGGCGTCGATAATTTATTCGGATCGCCATCGTTTCCGGCGGCGATGACCGTCGCCACGCCCGCGTTGCTCAGTGCGTCGATGGCCGCACTGATGCTGGCGTTGACGTTACTGCATTGGATTGCCGTGCTGTAGCCTTCCAGGCCCATGCTCAGGTTGACTGATGCCAGGTGCGTACTTGCGGCCAGGGTATTGACGTATTCCAGTCCGGCGGTGATGTCGCTGGTGTAGGCGCCGATGCAACGCGAGGAGCCGCAGACGGCAGCGCTGTCGATGCGAGAAAAGACCTGCACGGCGATGATATTGGCCTGCGGAGCGACGCCCTTGCGGGTGGCACTGTTTCCGGCGGCGATACCGGCCACGTGGGTGCCGTGGCTACAGTTGGCCAGTGTGCACGGGGTGGCCGCGCCGGGACCCACCATCGTATCGACGCCTCCGGGGCACAGCGATGTCACCGATCCGGCGGCATAGTTCGTCGAGAAACAGGCCTCCTGCACCACACGCCCGCCAAAGAACGCATGGGCGGCTTCCACACCGCTGTCGAGTATGGCCACTGTCTGCCCGGCGCCGGTGTAGCCCGCATCGTGGACCAAATCCGCGTTGATCTGGGGGATGCTCTCCAGCAGCGTGGGCTTATGCAGCCTGTCGATCTCGATGCTCTCCACGTCAGGAGAACTCTCCAGGACGGCAAGGGTGTCGGCATCGACCTCCAGCGCCATATAGGGCAGCAGGGTGCCGCGTCGGAACACCTGCCTGCGCGAGTTGCTCAACTGCGCCAGCACTCGGCCCTGGGCGCCGGCGATGGCCGAAGGGTTCGCCATGCCACTGGTGGAGCGTTGCTGCGGAGTCTTCAGGGTAACGATGACCCGGGCACCACCCTGGTTGCGTATCGTCTGCTCGATGGCGGCACGCGTTTGTGGCCAATCGGGGTATGAGGTTTCGTCCGTCGGGTCGGCGTACCCGGCTGGGATAAAGGAAACCAACAGCAGCATAGGAAGCAATGAGACAAACAATCGTGTCTTATTGAAGTCCATGATGTAATTCCTTCTTTGAAGGTTTTGGCGCAAAGGGCTATTACGGTTCCGCCGGCCCGCCAAAAGTGCTACTTGGCCAGAAACGAAATTGTAATGGTTCGGTTCAACGCCTGCGGACGTGCCGTTGGGTGTGAACCGGAGGCCGGCGGTTCTAAGAGCCTAGTAGAGATACTGGTGGAAATCTGAGAAACGATCCGCAGAATAGAGCGACAGATTTATTTGCCACTGGCTGTTGGGGCGCAGCTGTGGATGCGGTGAGCCCCGAGAACCGGAGAAACATTCCTTGTCGGTCGACGGCACCTGCTGTGGTGCCGAGATCGAATCTGTTCACAACACCTTGACGAACACCTTGGAGCGCCGCTGCCAGTTGTACAGTTCGCGGCGTTCCAGGGGCAGGGCTTGCGGGTCGGTCTCCAGGAATCCACGTTCCAGAAACCAATGGGCGGTGCGGGTGGTAAGCACGAACAATTCCCGAACGCCCTGGATACGGGCGAGTTTTTCCAGGTGCTGAAGCAGGTCGTCGCCACGTCCGCCACGCCGGTAAGCGGGGTGGACAGCCAGACAGGCGAGTTCGGCGGCGGGCAGGTTGCCTTGGGGATAGAGTCCTGCGCAAGCGATGATCATACCGTCGCGCTCGATCACCCAGAATCGTTCGATCTCCATTTCCAGTCGTTCGCGCGAGCGGCGTACGAGTACGCCTTCCGCCTCCAGCGGCGCGATCAGTTCCAAAATGCCGCCAACATCGTCGATGGTGGCCGCGCGCAGTATTTCGTAACGCTCTTCCGTGATCAGGGTGCCGATGCCATCGCGGGTGAACAGCTCACGTAGCAGGGCGCCGTCGTGGCGACCCACCAGATGGGCGCGGCGCACCCCGGAGCGGCAGGCTGTCAGGGCGCAGCGCAGCGCCTGTTGCAGCGGAGCATCCACCCTCTCGTCGGCCTTCAGGATGGTTTCTGCATCCGCGGGCGAGAGTTGGCGGATGGTTTCGCCGTTTTCGTCGAGCAGTCCTTCGCCGGCGACCATGCGCATGAATTTGTCGGCCTTGAGGGCGGTGGCGGCGGAGAGTCCCACTTCATCGGCACTCAGATTGAACGACTCCCCAGTGGGTGAGTAGCCGATGGGCGAAAGCAGCGCGATGGAGCCGTTGTCCAGCGCGGCATTGAGCGCCGCCGTGTCGATACGGCGGACCTCGCCGGTGTGCTGGTAGTCGACACCGTTGTGTACGCCCAGAGGTTGGGCGGTGACGAAATTGCCGGAACAGACCCGCAACGTCCTGGTCGAGGACAAACCCGGCGCATTGGCCAGGCCCATGGACAGGCGGGATTCGATCTCCACCCGCACGGCTCCGACGGCCTCCTTGACGCAGGCCATGGCGGCATCGTCCGTAACCCGCAGTTGGTCTTCGTCGTAGCGGCTGATGCCGTGATCGCGTCGCAGTCGTGCTTCAATCTGCGGCCGCACGCCATGCACCAGAACAAGACGAATACCCAGATTGTGCAGCAGGGCGAAATCGTGGACCAGGTTGGCGAAGCCGGGGTCTTCCACTTCTTCGCCGCTGAACACGAGTACGAAGGTCTTGCCGCGGTGGGCCTGGATATAGGGAGAGGAATCTCGAAACCACTGTACGAAGGAGTCGCTGCCGTTCATGGACACTACCTGGCCGATTAAAGTACGCCAGGGCGGATTCTACAACGGCAGCCTGCGCAGGCGAGGGTCTTCGCGCGCGTGATTCCAGCGTTCGAGAAAAAGTCCGGCCAGCCGACGGCTTTCGCCACGTCCGTCACAGCAGCGCCGAACCCGGAATTCCGTCCCGGCCAGAGAGCGAAGGTAGGCGGTTTCGTCCGCCACCAGGTAGGCATCGTCCTCGTCCGAATAGGGGGCTTGAACCACGCGCAAGCCGATACGGCTGGGCATGCGCCGTGCCAGTTCCAGCAGCGGATGGGCATTCTCCACCAGCGGGCCGGCATCGGTGACCAGCAGACGCAGTTGTCGGACGCGGTTTTCGGTGACGAAGGCGCGCATGGTATCGATGGCGTCCGGCGTTCCGAACAGATCGACGTCGAGCTTGGGCCAGAGCACATCAACGCTTCGCCGCGCCTGCTGAAAAAAGGTCATGATGGACCGGCCCACCTCGGCGCGGTCGCTGAGCAGGTATTCTTGCGGGTCCTCGCCCACTGTACAGGCCGCACCGGAATCGCGAATCATACGCAGATGGGGAATGCCCGCGTCCATGAATTCCCCGCCCTGCACCTGAAATCCGGCTTTCTCGTAAAAGCCCACGGCGCTGACCTGCGCATTCAGGTGCAGATGCTGTACGCCTTCACGGTTGGCGTGGTCGAGCAGAAACTGCAACATCGCCCTGCCGACCCCCATACCGCGCCAGCCGGCGAGTACCGCCATGCGGCCGATGTGGCCGCCGGGGCAGAGCCGGGCTACGCCGACGACCGAGCCCTCCTCATTGCGGGCCAGGATGTGGACGCAGTCGGGATCGATCTCATCCCATTCCAGCTCCGGCGGAACCCCTTGTTCGGCGACGAAAACCGCTTCTCGCACACGCTTGAGCGCGCCCCAATCGCGCAGGCGATCGGCGAGGGAAATCTCAAACCGGCTCTTCAACGATCAGTGCCCCCAGGTCCGTGAGTTCGGTGAGCAGCTCCGTGGCCGCAGTGCTTTCGAGCAATTGTTTTATCCTGGCGGGTTCCAAGGCTCGATCCGCTTCCAGTATAGACGCCAGGGTCTCGCATTCCGCCGGCAAGGGATAGATCTCGCCGTCGACGGCCAGCATGGCCCGGTCGTTGCCGTCCCGATACCAGGCAAAGCGGCTGAAGGGCGAGGTGTACAGTCGGGCACCGGCCTGGACGGCCGTGATCAGGCTTGCCGTGGTGGGCGGTTCCGCAGGCACCTCCGGGTGGCAGTGAGGCTTGGGCTCGGTGAGCAGGCGGGCGAAACAGCGGTCGATGAGGGTGTCGTCGTCGAGCGCCTGACGCACCAGGTCTCGGGCTTGCTGTAACGCCTCGGCATCGATGCGGGCCGGGTCTTCGCTCGGCCTGCGTTGCGGATCGGTGAAACGCAGTTTTTCGTTGCAGTGCTCTGCAATCTCTTCCAGTACGGCCATCAGCAACTCGCGGCGGGCCGGTGCGCGAAAGCCCACCGAAAAGGTCATGCATGGTCCGTCAGCTACCCCGTGGTGGGGCACGCCCGGGGGCAGGTAGAGCATGTCCCCAGGCTCCAACAGCCAGGTCCGGTCCGGCTCGAATCGTGCGAGTATGCGCAGATCCAGGCCATCGATCAGGCGTGGATCGCCTTCGTCGGCAACGCGAATCGACCAGTGCCGCCGCCCTGATCCCTGTATCAGAAACACGTCGTATTGGTCGGTATGCGGTCCGACGGAGCCGCCGGGGGCGGCGTAGCTGATCATCAGATCGTCCACCCGCCAGTGGGGCAGGAAACGAAACGGCTGAAACAACTCCCGCAACTGAGGCAGGTGTTTTTCCATGTCCTGCACCAACAGGGTCCAGTGGCTGTCGGGCAGGGTGGTGAAGTCCTCTTCCACGAAGGGGCCGTGGCGCAGCTCCCAGGGGGCGAGTCCGCCGGTTTCCAAGACGAGACGCGATTCCACCTCCTCTTCGCAGGCCAGACCAGCCAGTTCTTCCGGGCTTACTGGCGTTTGGAATCCGGGAAACGCCTGCCGTACCAGCAGGGGCTGCTGTTGCCAGTAGTCGCGCAGAAAAGCCGTAACGCTCAGCTCGCCGAAGGGGGATGGATACATGGATACGCTGCTTGGCGGGATGGTACCTGCCAAAGCATAGTTCTTGCCGGCAAAAAAAACCGGATTGACGAGGGCTGGTCGCGCAATCCGGTAAATAGACGAACGGTTCGGCCGGGGAAGCACTCACTATGAGTTGAACCGTTCGTCTTCGGGGAAAAGTCTCTCAAAGCGGGCAGTTTGTTTCCGCGCCATGTTTCACAGGCGGTCGCGACCGAGGTCACACTACCGGCAACCGCAAGGGAGAAGTCGGGTAAACTGTGAACGGGTACCGAATGTCGCAGTGGAGGAACCGGTGGGTGTAGAGATCGAGCGTAAGTTTCTGGTGGTGAGCGACGACTGGCGCGCGCGGGCCGACGAGGGGCGGTTTCTCTCCCAAGGCTATCTCACCGACGGCCAGCCGGTGTCGGTGCGCGTGCGCATCCAGGGCGATGTCGCCAATCTGAATATCAAGAGCGCCACACTGGGTATTTCGCGCCTGGAGTACGAATACCCCATTCCCATGGAAGACGCCCGCGAAATGCTGCAAAAACTCGCCGGTGGCAAGGCAGTGGAAAAAATGCGTTACCACGTCCCGGTGGGCAGGCATGTTTGGGAGGTGGACGTGTTTTCCGGCGACAATGCCGGCCTGGTCGTGGCCGAGGTGGAACTGTCCGACGCCGATGAGGACTTCGAACGGCCCTCCTGGGCGGGAGAAGAGGTCTCCCACGACCCGCGCTATTACAACGTCCGGTTGATCGATCATCCTTATAAGGATTGGTGAGCCCGGCGTGTGGCGTAGCGTGTGGTTCTTGTTGTTTGCGCTGTTGGTGGGTGGGTGTTCACCGCCGGATGCGCGTCCGCTGCGCATGGCCCTGGCCAGTGCGCCGGGCAACCTGGACCCTCGCTTTGCTACGGATGCGGTATCGGCACGGATCATACGTCTGCTCTATCGCACCCTGGTGGATTTCGACGAGCAATTTCGGCCGGTTCCGGATCTGGCGGATTGGAAGGTCGTCAGTCCGGTGCACTATCGCTTCACCTTGCGCGAGCTGGGCCGGGAGTTCTCCAACGGCCGGCGGCTGGATTCCGAAGACGTTGCCGCGACCTACCGGTTTGTGCTCGATCCAGTGAATGCCTCGCCTCATCGCGCCAATTTGCAGCGAATCTCGCGTATCGAGACGCCTGACGTGGATACCGTGGATTTTCACCTGGACCGCCCGGACCCACTGTTCCCCGGATACCTGGTTATTGCCATCGTACCCCGCGAGGAGGCTGATCTTGGCCATGCGCCGGTAGGTAGCGGTGGCTTTGCCCTGGAATCCTGGCCTGAAGAGGGGCGGCTGCGGTTGCGACGCCGGGCCGATGACGTGGTCGTGGAGTTGCTGACCGTCAAAGACCCCACCGTGCGCGCATTGAAGTTGTTGCGGGGCGAGGTGGATCTGTTGCAAAACGATCTGCCACCGGAGCTGGTAGGCTATTTGCGAGAGCAGGACGGCGTGGCGGTGGAACGCCGTAACGGCAGTAATTTCAGTTACCTGGGGTTCAACCTGCAAGATCCCTGGACCGGCCGGCGCGAGGTGCGCGAGGCGGTGGCAAAAGGCATCGACCGTGCCGCCATCGTGCGCTATCTGTTGAAGGGCGGGGCTGCGTTCGCCGGTGCCCTGCTGCCTCCGGACCATTGGGCCGGCAATCCGAATCTGCATGGCTATGACTACGATCCCGATGGTGCCCGGCGGCTGCTGGCCGGTCTGGGGTTCGGGCCGGAACATCCCTTGACGTTGAGCTACAAGACTTCGTCCGATCCCCTGCGCCTGCGAATTGCCACCGTCATCCAGGCACAGTTGCGGCAAGTGGGTATCGAGCTGGACCTGCGCAGTTACGATTGGGGTACCTTCTATGGCGACATCAAGGCGGGGCGCTTTCAGATGTATTCCCTGGCCTGGGTTGGGATCAAGACGCCGGACATTTTGCGTTATGTCTTTCACAGCCGTTCCCTGCCACCGGAAGGCGCCAACCGGGGGCGTTACCGCAGTGCTGCCGCCGATGCCCTGATCGAGTCGGCCGAGACGGCATCCACCTTGGAAGCGCAGGCGTCGTACTATCGCCAGTTGCAGGCCTTGATACATCACGATCTGCCTTATGTGCCACTGTGGTATGAGGATCATGTGGCGATCCATGGCCGGTCCGTGACTGGTTTCACGGTGGCGCGCGACGGCAACTACGATGGCCTGAATCATCTGCGTCCGCAGTCCAGGGAATCGTTGTGAACGGCTGGCGCAAGGGGCTGTGGTTGCGTGTGGAACTGGCCCGTCAGCGATTGTACGTTCATCAGGACGAGCAGGTGCTCTGCGACTACTCGGTCTCCAGCGCAGCCAATGGCCCCGGCGAACATATCGGTAGCGGTTGTACGCCCAGGGGCTGGCATTGCGTGCGTATCCGCATTGGTGCCGGCTGTCCCGAAAATACCGTTTTCGTTGCGCGCCGGCCCAGCGGTGAAATCTGGTCGCCGTCCCTGGCGGCGCGCTTTCCTCAGCGCGACTGGATACTCACCCGTATTCTCTGGCTGAGCGGCCTGGAGCCCGGGATCAATCGGGGCGGGGCGGTGGATACCCTGCGGCGATTCATCTACGTGCACGGTACCCCGCCCGACGAGCCCATGGGCGTGCCGTACTCCCATGGCTGTATTCGTATGCGCAATGACGACCTGCTGGATCTGTTTGCCAGCGTGCGGGCGGGTACCCGGGTATGGATACATGAGTAGGGCTCTGATCGCCGTCTTGATACAACGTGTGTTTTCCGTATTCCTCGTCGGTTTCGGCGTACTGGTGCTGGTATTCGCCCTGTTGCATCTGGTGCCCGGCGACCCGGTGGACGCCATGCTGGGGGAGACCGCCCGGCCGGCCGACCGCGAGGCACTGCGTGAACGCCTGGGATTGGACCAATCCCTGCCGGTACAGTTTGCCCGGTATCTGGGCGGCCTCGTTCGGGGTGACCTGGGGCGGTCCTTGTACTCCGACCGGGCGGTGACCGAGATGCTCGCCGAACGTCTGCCCGCCACCCTGGAGCTGGGCCTGGCAGCGCTGCTGCTGGCTCTGTCTCTGGCTCTGCCCCTTGGTATTTTGGCAGCCCTTCATCCGGACGGCACCTGGGACAGAACCGCCATGGGTTTTTCCCTGCTGGGTGTGGCGGTGCCCAATTTCTGGTTGGGGCCGGTGTTGATTCTGGTCTTTTCCCTGGGACTGGGGTGGTTTCCGGTCAGCGGCCGCGACGCGCCGGGCTCGCTGGTGTTGCCTGCATTCACCCTGGGTACCGCCATGGCGGCGATTCTGGCTCGCATGGTTCGCAGCAGTCTGCTTGAGGTCTTGGGAGAAGACTATATCCGCACCGCCCGCGCCAAGGGCCTGTCTCCGGCCACGGTGGTGCTGCGTCATGGTCTGCGCAACGCCCTGTTGCCGGTCATCACCCTGGTCGGTTTGCAGCTGGGCGCCTTGTTGTCCGGGGCGGTCATCACCGAGACCGTGTTTGCCTGGCCGGGTATCGGCTCTCTGCTGGTGGAGCACATCCAACGGCGCGATTATCCGGTGGTGCAGGGTTGTGTGTTACTGATCGCCATGGGCTATGTGGTTGCGAACCAGATAACAGACCTTTTTTATACCCTGGCGGACCCACGTTTGCGGGAGCGGACGTGAAGCTGCTTGCCGGTGCGCGGTTCTCGGCGCTGATCGTTGCCCTATGGATCGTGCTTGCCGTCCTGCCCGCCTGGATGACGTTCACGCCCGACGTCATCGACCTCCCCCAGCTGCTGAGCGGTCCCGGATCGCAAGCGCTGCTGGGCTACGACGACCTGGGGCGTTCGGTTGCCGAGCGTTTGGTCGTCGGTGCCCGCACCTCGCTGTTGGCGGCCTTGGGGGTGGTGGCCGTCTCCACGCTTGTCGGAACCTTTATCGGCGCCCTTTCCGCTTATCTCGGCGGCCGTATCGACCAAATCGTTGTGCGCGTCATCGACATCTTTCTGGCCTTTCCCGGTATTCTTCTGGCGATCGCCTTGGCGGGCATCCTGGGGCCGGGCATTGGTAACGTAGTGATCGCCCTGTCATTGGTCGGCTGGGTCGGCTACGCCCGCCTGGCCAGGGCACAGGTCCTTGCGCTCAAGCACCGGGAACACATCACGGCCGCGATTTCTCTGGGCAGTCGCGATACCTACATCGTTACCCGTCACCTGCTACCCCTGATCGCCGCACCCCTGATCGTTGAAGCCACTTTCGGTATCGCCGCCGTGGTCATCGGCGAAGCCGGACTGTCCTTCCTGGGGTTGGGTGTGCAACCGCCTCAAGCCTCCTGGGGCAGCATGATCCGCGACGGCGCCCGCTACCTGCTGGTCGCACCCCACCTGGTGCTGGCACCGGGCTTGGCATTGATGTTGGTCGTGCTGGCGGTGAACCGGCTGGGGGATCGGTTGCGGGATGTAATGGATGTGCGGGGAGGCAGGCGGGGCGATCGTTGAGGTGGTCAACGGCGCCTTCATTGCGTTTTACTCCATCTCTTCAGCATTCGGAAAATGAAGAAAGTCGTCGTAGGCGTCCAGTGTCAGGGGGGGATGGAAGAGATACCCCTGTCCTGTGTCGCAACCCTGCCTGGTGAGCATGTCCCGTTGGGCCTCGGTTTCAATGCCTTGGGCAAAGACTGACAGATGCAGGCTCTTTCCCAGGGCGATGACGGCTCTGGCAACGGCTTCGTGATCCGGGTCGCTATCGAGTTTGGCGACGAAACACCGATCGAGTTTGATGACACTGATGGGTAGTCGGCGGAGTAATTGCAGCGAGGAACATCCGGTGCCGAAGTCGTCCAGACAGACGGTTACGCCAAGTTCACCCAAGGCATTGAGCATTTGAATCGTCGCATTTTCCTGCCGCATGACGAAGCCCTCTTTCAGTTCCAGATTGAGGAGATGAGGGGGCATTTGTGTTTCTTCGAGGGTTTGTCGTATGCAGTGCAGCAAGGCGTCGCTCTGCAACTGTGCAGGGGAGACGTTCACCGACAGCACACCGGGCGACAGGCCAAGACTGAGCCATTCACTCCACTGATAACAGGCTTTGCGCACGACCCATTGGCCGATGTCGTTGATCTTGCCGGTGTCTTGCGCCGTTTCCAGGAAGTAATTTGGGCCGACCAGACCTCGCTGCGGATGTCGCCAGCGTAGAAGGGCCTCCGCACCTTTGGTTTTGCCGGTGCTGAGTTCGACGATGGGTTGATAGTGAATCTCGAATTCGCCATTTTGCAGGGCGTCGTGGAGTTCCGTTTCCAGACGTATCCGATTCATTACCTGGGTGGTCAGTTCCGGGGTATAAAAGCTGAAGCCATTGCGTCCCCGTTCCTTGGATTGGTACATGGCCGCATCGGCATTTCGCAGTAGTTCGGCGCCGATTTCGCCGTCGTCGGGGTAGAGGCTAATGCCGACGCTGGTGGATACGAACAGGGTGTAGCCTTGCATGTCGAAACTGTCGGCGAAGCTCTTGATGATCTTACGGGCCAGTATTGCCGTGTCCTCGCTTTGGTGGATCGCTTCCAGGATGATGGTAAATTCATCGCCACCGAGACGGGCGACGGTATCCTCCTGCCGAACCAGGGATTGCAAACGCTTGGCAACCTCCTGGAGCAGGGCGTCGCCGACCGGGTGGCCGAGGCTGTCGTTGATGTTTTTGAAGCGGTCAAGATCGAGAAACAGCACACCTACTTTACGATGATTGCGCTTTGCCCGTTGCAGGGCGTGCTCCAGCCGAAGATTGAACAGCAGGCGGTTGGGCAGACCGGTGAGCGCGTCGTGGTGGGCCAGCAGGTGTAGTTGTTCTTCGTTTTTCTTCAGGGCCGAGATGTCAGAGAAAACCGCCACATAGTTGATAGGTGTGCCATCGGCCTCGCGAACCGTGTTGACGGTGAGCCATTCCGGATAGATTTCGCCGCCCAGGTTGCGATTCCATATTTCTCCCTGCCAACGACCTTCTTGCTGGATGGTGTTCCACATGGCCTCGTAGAAGGGCTCCGGATGACGCCCGGAGCGCAGAATTTTTGGGGTTTTTCCGAGGACTTCCTTCTCCTTATAGCCGGTGATATCGGTAAAGGCGCGGTTCACCGAGAGGATGTTTCCTTGCAGGTCGGTGACGATGATGCCCTCGTTGGTGGCGGCGAATACGCTGGCGGCCTGACGCAAGCGGTCTGCCGCCTGCTTGCGTTCGCTGATGTCTTCCAGTACGGCGATCAGATAGCTCGGATGCCCCTTGCGATTGCGTACCATGGAGACGGTGATATGGCCCCAAAGTTCGTTGCCGTCGCGCCGTACGTAGCGGAGTTCCTGATCGTATTGATCCCTGTCGCCTTGCAGTAGTTGACGGGTCTGCAATTGCTGCGAGGCGCGGTCTTCCGGGTGACACAATGTGGCTGGCGGCATGCCCACCAGTTCTTCGCGCTCGTAGCCTACAATGTCACAGAAGCGCTGATTGACTCTTAGCCACCTTCCCTCAGGGTTTACGTGGGCGATACCGACGCCGGCATGTTCGAAGGTACTGCGAAAGCGCTCTTCACTTTCGACCAGTCCACGCACGATCGGATCGCCGAGCCGGTGAAAGAGAACGGTGCCCAGACCGATCAAGGCCATGGCCGCCAGCGCCGCGTACAGGCCGGCGCGCAGGAACGGGGCCTGGATTTCCGCCAGGTCGATTTTGCCGACAATGCCGAGTCTGGTGCCTGGCACCGGCCGGTACACCGTCAGCACGCGGTGTCCACGGTAGTCCAGGGAGATGGCGTCGCCGGACTCGCCGTTGACGGCACGGTACAAGGCGCTGTCGGGTCGGATGGGGGGGCTGGGGTCGTTCGACGCCAGAAAACGAGGCCGGATCAGATAGCTGATATCATCGCCATTGCCACGGGCAAGAATGAATTCGCCCGTCTGGCCGAAACCGCGGAGATCTTTGTGGGCCGAGCTGAACTGCCCGACCGCGTCCAAGCCGCCGTCGAGTTGCTGACTTTGGATGAAGCGGTCGAACTGGGCTGCTGCCAGCAGCAGACGTGCCTGTGCCTGAACCGCTTCAGACAGGCGTTGTCGTTGTTGTTCCAGTGCCGCCTGGTAGCTCACCGCCAAGGCGATGGATCCCGTAAAAAGCGACACCACGCCCATGATGGCAATCAGCCAAGTGACACGCTTATAGGCGTTCACAGCCTGGATACCTCTATTACTCCATGGCCCCGACCGAGGTTTTCCGCGACAATATACGCAGTTGCGTCCGCGCTCGTCCAGTAACACGGGCTGTCTTTTCCGAATCGAATCAATGCCGATTTCCAAATCACACAGTACACCCGCTGCGAGCGGCAACCGCGAGTTGTTCAAGACCGTAGGCTCGGTCATCGTCCTTGCCGTTCTCGGTTTCTGGCTGGCCTACCAGTTTGTCGATCCGGCTCCGCCACGCGAAGTCACATTCGCCGCCGGTGCGCCAGACGGTGCCTACGCCCTCTATGCCGAGCGCTACAAGGAAATATTGGCACGTCATGGCATCCAATTGCGCGTGATCCATACCCAGGGTAGTGTCGAAAACCTGGACCTGCTGCAAGAGGGCCGTGCGGCCGTTGCCTTGGTGCAGGGGGGCGTAAAGGCACCGCCGGACAGCGCCGTGGTGAGCCTGGGCAGTGTTTATTACGAGCCGCTTTGGGTATTTCATCGCATGGGCGACGGACTGCGCAGTCTGGTAGGGCTGGCGGGCAAGCGGGTCAATATTGGTCTGGACGGTAGTGGTACCCATGCGGTGGCCCTGGACCTGCTGGCTGCCAACGCGGTTTCCCAGACAAACACGACATTGACGAATCTGGGAGGGCCAGAGGCGGTAGAGGCCCTGAGCGCCGGCAGTCTGGACGCGGCCATGTTCATTGCCGGTCCGGACTCTCCATTGATACGGACTCTGCTGCTACGCGACGATCTGCGTTTGCTGAATTTCCAAAGGGCGGAAGCCTACGTACGGCGGTTTCGCTATCTCTCGCGGCTCACCCTTCCGGCGGGCGTGGTCGATCTGGGGCGTGATGTTCCACCGCGTAACACCGAGCTGCTGGCACCGACCGCGAATCTGGCTGCCGGACCGGAACTGCACCCGGCACTGATCGACCTTTTCTTGCAGGCCGCTGCCGAGGTTCATGGGCAAGGCGGACTGTTTGCCGCGCCGGGCGATTTTCCGAAGCCGGAGTTTCTGGCTTTCCCGCTGCATAAGGAAGCGCAGCGCTACTACCGCTCCGGTCCGCCGTTCCTGCAGCGCTATCTGCCATTCTGGGCGGCATCCTTGATGGATCGGCTGAAGGTGATGCTGCTGCCGCTGGTGGCATTGCTCATTCCGCTGGTGAAATTCATGCCGCCCCTGTATCGCTGGCGCATGCGGTCGCGTATCTATCGATGGTATCGCGAGATCCAGGCGGTGGACCTGGCCATCGGTCCGCAACGTACCGTAGAAGAAAATGAAACCCTGGCGGAGGAGCTGGATCGAATCAAGGACGACATATTGAAGGTCCAGGTGCCACTCGCATTCGCTGACGAGCTGTACCAGCTCCGCGTGCACGCGGAGCTGGTACAGCGTCGGCTACGCGTTGCTGCCACGCAGGACTGAGGGTCCTGATCGGTCCACAGGCACCGTTTCTGTGGGACAATAAGCGCGGTTGGTCTGTCGGTCGGTGGCTCGCTCGCCTGACCGGTGCGAATGGCCTACGCTGTTTGCGCAGTACGTCAACAACCGCTGGATGTGGAATGCTTGCTTGGCCGACATCCAACGAAGGCGAATCAGGCGTACTGAATATTGAATGCGCTCGCCAGCGCTCCAGAACCGGACCAAGCCGTGCCATAGCGGTGCTGGCGGGCCGGTCGCGTTGAAGCGGGCAGGAGAAGGCAGGTCGTTGGACGAGAAGGTACATACGGCATGATGAGGTTTGAATCCAGGCGATGGATTGCGTCCGTCGGAAGCGCTCGTGCGCCTAGTGGATGCGCCGCATCTGCGGTAGACCGGCCAAGATTATGGCGGCTTATGGCACTCCTGCTGTTATCTGTGTTTGCGGCAGGGTGCGAACTGGGGGGAGGAGGGGTCAAAAAAGCACCTCCACCGCAGCCCCAGCCCCCGGTGCAGACGCAGCCGGTGATGCCGCCGGAGCCCGAACCCGTCGTTGAAGATCTCGAGCCGAGGGAGCGCTATAACAGGGCGTTGGAATTGCTGCAAATCGGCGATACACGTGAGGCCCGGCGGCATCTGGAGCTCGCTCTGCAGGATCAGCCAGGCTATCGCAGGGCCAGTGAACTGCTGGAACAGCTTCAGGTGGATCCCATCGAATACCTGGGCCGGAAGAGCTTCCAGTACCAGGTTCAGCGAGACGAGTCCCTCTCCAAGATAGCGGAGCAATTTCTCGGAGATCCCCTGAAATTCGTCATACTCGCCCGCTACAATGGCATCGACAATCCCTCTCAGTTGGCGGTTGGGCAGAGCCTGAAGATCCCCGGCGAGCGTCCCGCGCCAGCTGTTGCGCCCCTACCCGACGAACCCGTCGTGCCTGTTGAATCTCCAGTCGATATACCTGTCGAGGTGGTTCCCGGGGCGGGGCCGGTACCCGAGCAGATTGAACCTGCTCAGGCGGAAGTGAGCCAGGAAGCGCAGGAGGAGCAGGGCGTTTCCCCGGACCTTGCGCAGGAAGCCGTTATGGAACCTCAAGCGGCGCAGAGTGAGACGATACCCGCCGCGGAGGCTCCCGCAGTAGACGTGGTTCCGGATGATTCCCTGCTGACACGTGCCCAGGGCCTGTTCGATGGTGGCAGCTATGATCAGGCGATCGGTCTGCTGGAGTCTCAGCCCGTTGAAGACCTGAACGGCGATGCGGCCTTGACAGCGCTGCTGCTCGACAGCTACCGCGCCCAGGGACGCGCCTTGATCGATCAGCGTCGTTGGGGTGAGGCCAATACCGTGCTGAATCGTGCCCGCGAACGTTTCGTGGGTGAACCCGGGATTGTTGATCTGTTGACTGATGTGCAGGATAAATCGGAGGCCGAGCGCTATTACAAGCGTGCGCTGGATGAGTACGACAAAGGCGAGTTGGATAATCAATACGCCGCCTTGCGGACCATGAAGGATGCGACCATCCTCGATCCAGGCAACCGTACCTATGCGGATTTCAAGCGTCAGCTGCAACGCGAAATTGCGGCCAGTCTGCATCGCAAGGCGATAGAGCATTTTCAGCGTCAAGAGTTGAACGAGGCAAAGGCGATCTGGGCCAAGGTTCTGGAGGTCGATCCGGACAACCGCTTCGCCCCCGGTTACCTCGAGCGTGTCGATGAAATTCTGCGCCGCTTGGAGCAGTAGCTCGCTGTATGTATCCGTGGGCGGCAAGGGATGATCACCGACCAGGCAATCGATGAAGCATGGATGAGGCGGGCCCTGGAGCTTGCACGTCTTGCCGAGACGCAGGGTGAAGTGCCCGTCGGCGCGGTGGTGGTGCGCCATGGCGAACTCCTGGCGCAAGGACACAATCAGCCCATCACGGCCTGTGATCCGACGGCCCATGCCGAGGTGGTCGCCCTGCGAGCTGCCGCCCTGGCGTCCGGCAACTACCGTTTGCCGGACGCCGACCTCTATGTGACCCTGGAACCTTGCGCCATGTGCGTGGGGGCCATGGTGCACGCGCGCATTCGGCGAGTGATTTTCGCGGCTGCCGACCCCAAATCCGGCGCGGTGGGAGGGGCCTTGGACCTGTGCGAGTCGCCTGGATTCAATCATCGCATCGTCTACCAGGGGGGATTGCTGGCGACAGACAGCGCCGAGTTGTTGCGCGATTTCTTTCGCAGCCGCCGCAAGCGTGCAGCCAAGGTACCGGAATAAGCACGATGGGCGGTTCGTCCTTATGCCTGAGCCAGCGATCGTTGGCCGGCATCCTCTAATGCCTCTGGCGGGGCTGGGAATATACACAGAGTCCAAAACGGGCAATACCTTATGTCGAAACTCTTTCCTGCCTTTCTGATCGGCCTGCTGATTGCGTCGGTTTCGCATGGAAAGGATGCCTACCCGCCGACTGGTGTGGAAATGCGCTTGCAGCAGGTCTCCGATCACGTTTATTACGTTCAGGGACAAGCCGGTGCGGCTACCGACAATGAAGGATTCATATCCAATGCTGCCGCGGTTGTGACCGATGAAGGCGTGGTGATTTTCGACGTCCTGGGAACGCCTTCATTGGCCGCCAGGTTTCTCGGTCTCTTGCGCGAAATCACCGACGCTCCGGTTCGCACGGTAGTGGTCAGTCACTACCACGCGGATCATATCTACGGTTTGCAGGTGTTCAAGGACCTCGGCGCGGAGATCATCGCCCCGTCAGGCGCCAATGATTACTTGCAGTCGCCGGCGGCCAAGACCCGCCTGGAAGAGCGCCGACTTTCGTTGGATCCCTGGGTAAACGACAATACCCGTATCGTGGTGCCGGATGTCTTCCTGCGTGAAAACACACGTTTTACCCTGGGCGGCGTCGAGTTCATTATCACACTGCTTGGTTCCGCCCACTCCGACGGCGATCTGGCGATGCTGGTAGAGCCGGACCGGGTGTTGCTGTCTGGCGATATCATATTCGAAGGCAGGGTACCCTTTGTGGGGGACGCCGATACCAAACGGTGGCTGGCGGTGCTTGAGAGCCTGGAGACCGGTGGCATCGTTGCGCTGGTGCCTGGGCACGGACCGGCTGCCCGTGACCCGCAAAAGGCCATCTCCCTGACACGACGTTATCTCGCCTTTCTGCGCGAGCATCTGGGGGCAGCGGTGGAAGAGATGCTGCCCTTTGCCGGAGCCTATGACGCGATCGACTGGTCCGAATTTTCCGATCTGCCGGCCTTCGAGGCGGCCAATCGGCGCAATGCCTACCAGGTGTTTCTTTCCCTGGAGGCGGAGTCGGTAAAGGCTCAGTAGGGATCGATCAGATCGCCGGCACCTTGATGTCGAACCAGGGTTCGTGGGTTGTTTTGATGCGCTTGCGCTGTCCCAGGTGCCAGGCCAGCAGGTCGCGATAGCGACGCACGTTTTCCACATAGCGCATGGGTTCTCTGCCGCGGGCGTAGCCATGACGGGTCTTTTTGTACCATTTCGGCTGGCTTAGCAGGGGTAGGTGGCGCTTCACGTCCAGCCAGCGATCCGGATCGCCGCCGTTCGCCTGAGTGATCTTGCGTGTGTCTTCAAGATGGCCGAAACCCACGTTGTAGGACGCCAGGGCCATCCAGGTTCGATCGGGTTCTGGTATACGCGCCGGGAGCTTTTTCTTTACTTTGGCGAAATAACGTGCGCCGCCGATGATGCTCTGACGTTCGTCCAGGCGATTGTCGATGCCGACCCGTTTAGCCGTCGCCCGGGTGAGCATCATGATGCCTCGTACACCGGTCGGAGAGGTGGCGTCGGCATTCCAATGGCTCTCCTGATATCCAATAGCGGCCAGCAGACGCCAATCCAGCCCGCTTTCCTCGGCCGCCTCTTCGAAGGTCGGCCGCAATTCCGTCAGGCGGTTTTCCACTGCTCGCCCGAAGGCGCGGGCATCCACATAGTCGAATCGTTCCGCGTGGCCGAAGTGCCGATTCTGAATGCGCTCCAGTTCGCCGCTGTTCTTGAGTTCCGACAGAAATTTTCGCGCCGCAAGCAGGAGCGTTTCGTCGCCATCGTCGGCAAAGGCCCAGGCGATATCCTGATCTCCGGTCAGGTCGAAACCGGCACGCAACTCCAGGTAAAAGCCCTGGTGAACCGCCAACTGGTTGGAATCGGCGACGGTGTATTCCAACGAGCCCTCGGACACCATGGCCAGCAGGTCCTCAACCTCCAGATCCTGCGTCTCGGTCCATTGGAGCGGCGCAAGGTCTTTCTTCAATTCCTTCAGCCGTTCCACGAAACTGGTGCCCGCCATGACTTCCAGTTGATGGCCGACGAGATCCATCGGTTTGCGGGGCCGGGTGTTGCCGGACTTGTAAACGACCTGTTGTTTGATCTGCAACACCGGCGGTCCGAATCGTACCGTTCGCTGCCGTTGCGGTGTAACGGCGATACCCGCCGCTGCCAGATCCGCGGATCCGGCTCTGAGTTTGGGCAGAATCGACTCAAAGTCGTCCACCAGCGTGAAGCGGGGTGTGACGCCCAGGGAGTCGGCAAAACGACTGATCAGATCCAGGCTGAATCCGGCTGGCCCGTGGGCTCCGATGTAATAGGTCGTGGGGCTGTTTCGGGTGAGTACGACGAGTTCGCCAAGGGCCTGCACCGCGTCCAGGCGCGTATGCTGGGTCCACCACTGCGAAGGCGGAAGCCAGAGACACAAAACCACCGTTACCAGGGGACCAATCCAAGGGCGCAAGTACTACGGCTCCACATTCAGCGCAAACCAACAAGCGGCTTCCGCCGCCCTTCGATTGGTGTAGAATACCTGACTCGCCCGACCACACGTAACCCGGTCGGCAACGGAGAGGTACCGAAGTGGCCATAACGGCGCGGACTCGAAATCCGTTGGGGGCGTCAGCCCCACGTGGGTTCGAATCCCACCCTCTCCGCCATTTTTAATCAAGCCGTCGTTTTTGAATAAGAAACGGCGGCTTTCTTGTTTGTGAGTAGCCGCTTGCCCAAGCAACTGCGGGGATGAGAAGTCAACCTGTGGCCGAGTGCTTGGGGTAAGCTACTGCCTAGCGTGGGTCAGCGAATCAAACTTTCGCGCTTGCACCAACTGCCTATTCGAACTGACAATTCTGCGAGCACGCCATCGCGCCAATAACGCCAGACCTGCCGACATCAACGCGAGGCTCATGGGTTCTGGTACGTATGCCACGGCCCCCGCGATCTCTTCAAATGCGTGAGGACTGACCCACGGAGGGCTGGAGGTTTGTTCCAGGAGACGCGTGAATACATCCCTATAAGCTTGGCAGCGACCTTGGGGTGTAACCTCGGTGCCGGACGGGGATTTTTCCACCGCTTTGAATAAGTGCGACTAATTCACTCTCCCCACCTCAGTCCACTGTGGTCCGACCCGCCGGTTACGTGGCGTACGTCCGAAGCGGGGAGGCCAGCGCCGAGGTGTTGCGATCCGTGCGGTCACTCATCGAACGACAGGCCGCGCAAGGCTTCAGCCTGTCGCCCAGGCTGCCGAAACCCTGTCAGTAGCCCTTTCTGCGGGCAGCTTGGACAAAACATTGAACCAACGTTTCGACGAACTACTGGAGCACCTGCGCGACCAGGATCTACCCCTGTTCGCACCCACGGTGCGGGACATCGTGCGCCTGACGCATTCGGACGCGTCGTCCGCGCCCGAATTGACCAATGCGATCCTACGCGATCCGTCCATGACGGCGCGGGTGCTGAAGACGGTCAATGCGGTGTACTACAACCCCTCGCGGGTTCCGGTGAGTACGGTGAGTCGCGCTGTTGTGTTGCTGGGTTTTGCTTCGATCCGTGAAATCGCTTTGTCGGCCGCTCTGCTGGAGGCCCTGGCAGGGGCGGCCAAGCGCGAGCGATTGTTGCGCGAATTGGCCAGGGCATTTCATGCCGGCGTGCAGGCACGCGGATTGATTGCCGGTCGGCCGGCCCAGGAACGGGGCGAGGAGGTATTCGTCGCTGCCGTGTTATCGCGTTTGGGCGAGATGTTGTTTTGGGCCTTCGGCGGGCGCGATGTGCAAACGCTGGACGCCAGCCTGGACGAGTTGGGCCATGACGCGCCGGCGATGGAACGACGTGTACTCGGCTTTCGGCTCAAAGAGTTGACGGTCGCTTTGAGCCGGGAATGGAATCTGAGCCGCCTGTTGGACGAAGCCTTGCGTGTGTCCGGTGCTTCGCCACCGGCAAGAATGGTGGTTTGGGGACAACGCATCGCCTTGGCGGCGGAGCAGGGTTGGGCGTCGCCGGCCATGGACAAGGTGCTGCACGGCCTCGCCAAAGAGTTGCGGGCGGAGCCGGAGACTCTGCTGGTAAACCTTAAGGAGCAGGCCCGTCAGGCCAGTGATATGGCGCGGCTTTTCGGTGCCGGCGCCAGCGTCGCCTATCTGCCGTTTGCCGGCGAATCGGCCGCACAGATCTCTGCAGAGCCAAACGAGCAGGGTTGCACACCGGACTCGGATGTTGCCCGCCGTGTATTGCAGGACTTGAAATCCCTGCTGACGGGGCAACCGGACCCGAACACGCTGGTTCAATTGGTGTTGGAGGGCTTGATCCGCGGTCTGGGGATGCAGCGCGCGGTTTTCGGCATGTTGTCGCCGGATCGGCGCACGTTACGGGCGCGGCTGGCCCTGGGCCAGGATGCATCGCGTATGCAGCGGAACTTCGTTTTTCCACTGGGGGGGCGCCGGGCCGGCTTGCTCAACGAGACCATGGACGAAGGTCGCCCGCGCTGGATTCGCCGGGAGGAGATCGCGGTGGGTGTCGACCGATTGCCCCGCAATTGGACGGATCGACTGGGGGAAGGCGAATTTCTATTGGCACCGATTCGCGTCAGGGGCCAACCTCTGGGACTGATCCATGCGGATCGTCCGGCCTGTCGGCGTCCCTTGGGCAAGGTCGAGTTCTCGCTGTTCGCTGTGCTTTGCCAACACCTAAACCAGGGGTTTGGCCGCCTCAGCCGGATTTGAAGTCGTCGAATGCCTCTACGCGACGCTCCAGCATCAAGGCGTTTTCCCCGTCGGTATTTCGCTCGTAACGGATGTTGTGGCAGTAGTGGCGGATCAGGGGCCAACCCAGGCCACCGACGCGACGCTCGTCCACGGGCTGGTCGATGTCATCGGGCGGGGTATCTTTGATCGGGTTGAAGGCGACACCGCGATCACGGTAATCGATGGCGACGCAGTAGCCGCTGCGCGCCAGCCGTATCGACACCGGATGATGGTCCGGCGGGCGGCCGTGCTCCACCGTGTTGACCAGTAGTTCTTCCAGGATAAGGTTCAGGATCAGGGCGTCGCGCTGACTCAGCCCATGGGCTGTGCGGAAGCGGGCCACCAGCTCGAAAGCGCCTTTTACCGAGTCGAAATTCGGCGCTAGCCGGGCTTCGAAGATGCCGGTCTCGTCAATGAGCGGAATCTCGGACATAGGGCAGGGTGGTTCTCCGGTCCGTAAACGGACAAAATTTGTAAACTCCGGGCCGTGGCTGGCGGCAGATCGGTCTGGGGGGCAGAGATCCCGATCGCTGTGCGTATACTATGAGTTGAGGGCTACCCCCTTGCGGCCCCGATACCGCTATCCAACGCTGACGGTCATAGAAAACCGGTGGCGAAACACAATGGTTTCAACCCGTACACCCCCATGTTAGACGCATTTTTGCCCATTGGGGGCTGACTCGAGGAAGAATTATGAAGACCCTCCTATTGGTTGCATTGCTACTGCTGGCCTGCCAGGCGGCCGCAGAGATAGGTACCGTGAAAAACGTCAGCGGTGAGGTACAGGTGGAGCGGGAAGGACGCATGCTGCCGGTAGAGCCGGGTTTCGAGCTTTCCCAGGACGATGCGGTGATTACCGGCAAGGATGGTCGGGTGGGCATCATTTTTATCGACAACAGCCGATTCTCCGCGGGGCCCAACAGTCGTTTGGAGTTGGCCAGGTTTCGTTTCAATCCAACCACCCACGAGGGGGACTTCGTTACCCGCGTTCGGCGCGGTACGGTGGCGGTGGTATCCGGGCAGATCGCCAAACACACCGAAGACGCCATGAAGATCGAGACGCCGCAGTCCAATCTGGGGGTGCGCGGCACCAAGTTCCTCATTCAGGTGCAGGAGTAGGCAGCCGTGGAAGGATTCGCCATCATCATCACCACGTTGATCGCCATGGTGTTCACCACGCCCCAGGAAAAGGAACTCATCGTTCTGCTGCCGGACGACAACGGCAAGGTGGGCGCCCTCCTGGTGCAGGGGGCCGGTGGCCAGATCCTTCTCGATGAAGCCCTGGAACAGGCCCAAGTCGGCAATGGCGGTGAGGTCCGCAGTGGGAAGCTGGATGAGGCCAGGATCGACGAGATTTTTGCCGAAACCCTGGCCGCGCAACCGCCCAAGCCGGTGACCTTCGTTCTGTACTTCCAGCACGGCACCACGCAGTTGGAATCCACCTCCGAGCCGGTGCTGGAAAAACTGTTCAAGGAGGTGGCGTCACGCTCCGCGTCGGATGTACAAATCACCGGCCACACCGACACCGTCGGTGCCTTGGAGGACAATGACCGGCTCTCCCTGCAACGCGCCGAGGAAATTCGCACTTTTCTGATCGGCCGAGGCCTGGCGGTGAAAAGGGTTCGTGCAGTGGGCCGCGGCGAGCGTGAGTTGCTGGTTCCGACCGAGGACAAGGTCTCAGAGCCGCGCAACCGGCGCGTCGAGGTGCTGGTGCGCTGAGTCAGGTCAGGCTCGGCGAATGAGGGGGATCAGTTCCATCTCGATTCGCAGGCCGATCTCCATGGCGGCCTCGTCGTTTTCCAGCAGCAGGCTGCAGGCCGTCAGGCTGGCCAGATCGCGGGCCTTTTTCCAGGCCCGGCCGGCCCGCAGCGGTTCCTGTCGATGATATGCCAGGGTCAGCAGTTCCAGACATTCACGCAGTTGCCGGTGGGCCAGGTGATCGGCGGGCAGGGCGGTTCTCAGTGACTGGGCGATCTGCCGGGCAGTGACAAAGGCCGGCAGGTTGGTGACGCTGTGGGGCAGTCGGTGCTCAGCGGGTGGAATCGTACCCATGGTCGGTAGGTGTTCCAGCTCTTCCTCTGCGATCATCCAGCGGCCACCTCGCTTGTGCGCCACAAGCCGACCGGACTTGATCAGGTAATCCACCTGTCGGCGGGTCATGTCGAGTCTTTTGCTCACCTGGGCGATCGATAGCTCCATGATTGTTCTACCTGGGTTCGGTGCCTGATTCCAGTTTGGCCTCCAGCCGCGGAAAATCCACCGGCCGCACGTATTGCAGGACTTCGCGGGCATTGTCGCTGACCGCGATCGCCAGACCCTTGTCCGGGTAGAGCCATTGACTGGTGTGCTCGTCCACCACCAGCTTGCGTGCCGGTTCGCCGAAGCGCCGGTCGATGACATCGGCTTGCAGATTCACCTTGGGAATATAGGTAATGCTGCGCACCGGCCGATCTTGAATCTGCTTGATATCCTCTTCCGGCAATTCCAGTTTCACTGCGTTCAGGCGCCGTTTACGGCTCACCGCACGGGTTGCCAGGGCCGTCAGCTCCGCCTCGCTCAGATCGCCCTCCAGAACCACCACGGCAGACAGGCCGGACAGGCGCACACTCTGGAAATAGGCTTCCAGGCTTTGGCTGCCATCGGGATTGACGAACAGTCCGATGTCGGCCTTCTCGCCCATGGTCCGGGCGCCGTCGAGCAGGCTGCTTTTGCCCAGGGTGATGCCCATCACCGTGCTGTTGCCGTCCGCATCCAGCTCGATCTGCCAGGGAAGCTTATCCGTTGGTATGGGTTCCTTGTCGACCAGCAACAGGCCCAGAAAGATCACCGCCAGGGATGAAAGAATGATCATGGTGCTCGATTTCATAGGTCTTGATCCGAAGTTTTCATCAAGGGGTGGTCAGGCGGTCCAGCCGCAGGCGCTGGCGTTCGTCGAACAGACGCCGCGCGCCCAACCAGACCGCGCCGAAGGTGCCCAGGCCGGTGCCGGCGGAGATCATGAACATGATGAGGATTTGGTACTTGACCGCCTCCAACGGGTCGGCCCCGGCAAGGATCTGGCCGGTCATCATACCGGGCAGGCTAACCAGTCCGGCCACCGCCATGGCGTTGATAATTGGGGTCAGGCCGGCGCGGGCGGCGTCCGCCTGTACGTCCGATATGGCCTCTTTCCAGCTTTGCCCGAGGGTGAGCCGGGATTCGATCGCATGGCGTTGCTGCCAGGCGGTCTGGGTCAGGCGGTCCATGGATAGCGAGATGCCCGTGAGGGTGTTACCCAGCATCATACCCAGCAGGGGAATCGCATATTGGGGGCTGTACCAGGGGTCCGGCCGCACTACCACGTTAAGCACCAGGATGATCACCGAGAACGAGGACAGGAACATCGCCAGGCTGCCCAGGCCGATGTTCCATACACCGGTGAAGCGGCGCTGCTGGCGGCCGCCAATCTCTCGTGCCGCCACCGCCAGCATGAACAAGGCCATCAGACCCACCCACAGCGGATGGGTCTGAGCAAACAGGGTCTTGAGCACCAGTCCGATCAGGGAGAGCTGTACCGCGGTGCGTGCGGCTGCCACCAGGATGCGCTGGGTAAGCCCAAGGCGAAAATGCCAGGACAGCGTTGCCAGCAGGATCACCAGCAGCGAGGCGATGGCCAGGTCCCAATTCGAGAGCAGGATCATGGACAGTGGCTCAGTTCGGCCAGATCCACTTCCCGTTGTCCCACGCGCTTGCGTTGGGCGCTGTCGTGACTGACCCAGATCAGTCCGGCTCCCTGTTGCTCGCAGTATTCCAACACCAGCGCTTCGACCCGCTCGGTGTTGACCGGGTCCAGATTGGCCGTGGGCTCGTCCAGCAGCAACAGGCGGGGTTTATTGACCAGCAGGCGCAGTAGGCCCAGGCGTTGCCGTTCGCCGCTGGAAAGACGCTCCACCGGCCAGTCCATCACGTTTTCCGCTAAACCCAGGCGGGTCGGTGCTTGCGGCGGCGCCGCGAAATGATCGCCGACCTTGGGCCTCCACCAGGGATTGTCCGCCGGTAGATAGCCTACCGCCTTGCGCCACTCGGTGGGGGGCAGACTGTTTTGCTCAATGCCGTCGAGCAAGATGCGGCCGCTGTGGGGCTCCAGATCCGCCAGGCAGCGCAAAAAGCGGCTCTTGCCACTGCCCGATGGTCCGTGCAGAGAAATCCGTTCGCCGGACTCAAGTTTTGTACACAAGGGGCCGAAGCTATCCGAGGACAAACCAATAACGTCGAGAAGACGGGACTCGGGCTGACGGGGTGGCGGATTCATCCAGCTTGGCTCGATACAACGAGGGGAGGGAGTGATGGTAGCGGGTACAGACCCGTTTATCGAGATCGATGTGCAGTGGCTTTCCGGGAGCGTCCACACTCAGTAACGCCGACCAGACAGGCGGAGCTGGCGTGCGGCTGCGGCGCGATGGGTGAGTCTGCTGTTCACTTCGCGTACTGAAGGTAACGAAATGCGACGGTTTTGGGTGAACTTGTTCGCCGGCTCGACGATTCTCGGTGTACTGGTCTGGAACCTGCCGGTTCCCGTGGCCAGCGCCGCTGAAGGTCTGCTACTGGGTGTTCCCCCGTACCTGGAGCGGTCAGAGATCCTACAACGTTTTCATCCACTTGCCGATTATCTGGCGCAGGCCCTGGGCGTGCCGGTGACCTTGCGTGTGGCGGCTGGCTACGATCAGCATCTGGACTTTACCGGGCGCGATCAACTGGACATTTCTTTTGTCGGACCAGCCGCCTACCTGAGGCTTGCACGGATCTACGGGCGCAAGCCCCCGTTGGCCAGTCTGGGCAATTCTGAGGGCGCCACCTTTCGAACACATATCGTGGTCGCCACCGGCAGCGATGTGCGTTCGGTGGCGGACCTGCAAGGCCGGTCCTTTGCCTTCGGGCATGCCGGTGCGGCCAGCAGCCATCTGGTGCCAAAGACAATGTTGCACGACCATGGGCTCGGTTTGGCCGATTTGGCCTTGCACCGCTTCCTGGGCAATCAGGACAACGTTGCCTTTGGGGTTCTGTGTGGGGATTTTGATGCCGGTGCGGTGTCCGACGAGGTCCTGCGCAAGTATCGGGATCGCGGTCTGCGCTCGCTGGCGGCAAGCGATCCGATCCCCGAGCGACTGCTGGTAGCGAGCCAGGGTCTGCCGCAGGGAACGTTAGACAGGCTCCGTACCATTCTGTTCGACATGGCTGGTTCACCGGCGGGGCGGCAGGTATTGGCCGCCATCCAGCCTACCGCCACCGCTTTCGTGCCAGTGCGTGACGATGTCTACCGCAGGTTCGGTCTGGTCCTGCAAGCCGCAGGACCCGAGGACGGGCAATGAGTACTCGGTCGGAAGGCAGATGGTTCATCTCCCATCCCTGGTTGGCAGCACTGGCCGCCGGTGCGACCGTGCTGTTGGTGGTGTCGGCAATCGTCAATCTGCAGTTCGTCGAGCAGCTGCGTCAGACGCGAGTCGGGGCGGAGCGGGACTTGGCGTATCTCGTCGAGCTGGCCCGCGACGCCTTGCGCAAAAATGACTACGAGGCACTGAGGCTGTCGCTGGAGGCATGGGGCGAACGCCATCCTGACGTGACGCGACTCGACACGGTGGCGGCAACCGGTTTCGAGATGGTCGTCTATCGGCGCGGCGCGCCTGCGCTGCGGCCGGTGGTGATCAGCCGGCGTTTCGAATACGCCTATCGCGGTAGCGCGACCGTCACCATGGAGGTAGATCTCGCTCCGGTGTACCAGGCGCGCATCCTGCTCTGGTTGCGCATGGCCGCGGCGGCGGTGGCAGTCGGGTTGCTGTTCGCTTATGTCCTTTTGCTGCACCGTCGCGCCAGCGAGGAATCCAAGGCGCTGCGCGAGAAGCATCGGGAGTTGCAGGAAGCCAACGACCGCCTGAAGGAAGAGTCCGAACAGCGGCGCCTTGCCGAGGAAGAGAATCTGCGTCTGGTTTCCTTTCCGCAGGAAAATCCGAATCCGGTGTTGTCCTGCGATATCAACGGCAGGGTGGTCTATCACAACCCGGCCGCCCGCCGGTTGTGGCAGGAATTGGGTTTCGACAGCGCCGAACAGATGCTGCCCCGCGACCATTTTCAACGGGTCTATACACAACGTCGCCGCGGCCGCAGCGAGTACGCCGTCGGCGACCGGCTCTTCCTGGCGGACTATTACCGGCTCGCCGACGCCGACCTGGTGTATATCTATTTGTTCGAAATCACCCAGCGGGTGGCGGCGGAAAGGGAGTTGGCGGCGGAAAAGGAGCGTGCCCAGATCACCTTGGAGTCCATCGGCGACGGGGTGCTGACAGCCGGGCCCGAGGGGCGGGTGGAATACATCAACTCCAGCGCGGAGCTGTTGACCGGCTGGGACCGCGACGGTGCTGTCGGCCAGCCTCTGGACAAGGTGCTGAACCTGATCGAAGAGGAGTCCGGTACGGCCATCAAGGGATTCTACGAGGAGTGCACACTGGACAATCGCGTGCTGGTGTTCACCGAGGGCGTAACGCTGATCCGTGCCGACAATGCGCGCTTTGCCGTCAATGCCACCGCTGCCCCGATCCGCAATGCCGAGGGCGTGGTGCTGGGTGTGGTGGTGGTGATCCGCGACGTCAGTCATGAGCGCGAGCTGCAAAGCAAGCTGCTGCATCAGGCTAGCCACGATGCCCTCACCGGTCTGGCCAATCGCAATCAGTTCGAAACCAAACTCAGGCAGGCCCTGCGCAGCGCCCACGCCGCCGATAAGGTGCACGCCGTTCTCTATCTGGATCTGGATCAGTTCAAAGTGGTCAACGATACCTGCGGACATGTGGCAGGCGACGAATTGCTGCGCCAGTTGGGCGGTTTGTTTCAAGGCATCGTTCGATCAAGCGATACACTGGCGCGCCTGGGTGGTGACGAATTCGGTGTGTTGCTGGAGGAATGCGGCCTGGAGCGGGCGTCACAGATTGCCGAGCAGTTTCGCAACACCGTGAGGGAATTCCGTTTCGTCTGGAGTGACCGCACCTTCGAACTGGGTGCGAGTATCGGCGTGGTCGCCGTCACCGAATCCAGCCGCGACCAAACCGCCATCCTCAGCGCCGCGGATTCGGCCTGTTACGCCGCCAAGGATTCAGGCCGCAATCGGGTGCATGTCTTCCAGGAGGATGACAAAGAACTGGCGCGACGCCATGGTGAGATGCAATGGGTCTCTCGCCTGGCCCATGCCCTGGGGCAGGGGCGTTTCGTCCTGTTCGGCCAGCGCATCGAGCCGGTGCGCCAGGGCGAGGGTTTACTCCCCCGTGTCGAGGTGTTGCTGCGCATGGTGGACGAGGACGACAGCCTGATCCCGCCCGGCGCCTTCATTCCCGCGGCCGAGCGTTACAACCTCATGGGTACGCTGGATCGCTGGGTGATACAGAACCTGTTCGTGTCGCTTGCGGAATATTTTGCCGCAAGTGGGCAACTGTCAGTGGAAAGCTTTGCGGTCAATCTGTCCGGCGCCTCCCTGAGCGATCCCAATCTGCTGCTCTACATACGGGATCAGTTCCAAGCGCACAGCATACCCCCGGCATTGATCACCTTTGAGATTACGGAAACCGCCGCCATCGGCAATCTCACCCAGGCATTGGAGCTGATCCGCGAGCTCAAGGCCATGGGCTGCCGATTCGCCTTGGACGATTTCGGCTCCGGGCTTTCCTCGTTTGGCTATCTGAAGAACCTGCCTGTGGATTACCTCAAGATCGACGGCAGCTTTGTACGCGATTTGGGCAAAGATCCCTGGGATCGTGCCATGGTCGAGGCCATTCATGGTGTAGGCAGGGTGATGGGTCTGGCAACGATCGCCGAATTCGTCGAGGACGAGGAGATACTCAACGTGCTTCGGGAGATCGGTATCGACTACGCCCAGGGGTTTGGCATTGCCCGGCCGGAGCCCTTGGCGGACCTGCTGCATGCCGGGCGCTCACAGCCGGCATTGAAGGCGGCCCGGTAGGCTTTCGCCAAGCCATGACCGGAATTTGCACTATCCAATCCAATGCCTCCCTGATTCTTAATTGATCCCTTTCATCGTGGCGTGCAGGGCAAAAGCGCGATACTGTAACGGTTAAGCGCAGCCACGAACCGGGGGTGGGCCATGGCCCGAATGATGGATGACTTGCACCAGGAGCATGTCCGCATAGCCCGTCTGTTGGATCTCTTGGACGAGCAGATCGAGCGTATCGGCACCGCGGATACGCCGGATCTGGATCTGATGCTCGATATTGTCGACTACACCGAAAACTACCCGGACTTGGTTCACCACCCCAAGGAGGACGTGATCTACCGTACCTACCTTGCTCACCATCAAAAGGACAGGGCTAAGGTGGAGGGCCTGTTGGTGGAGCACGAGAGCCTGATCGGTATGACCAAGTCCTTCAAAGACACGCTCTGCCAGGCCATCAACGGTGTCATGGTGCCGGCCGCCGATCTCAAGGGTTTGGCAAAAAACTATTCCCTCAAACAGCGTCACCACCTGGACAGGGAGGAGGGCGAGGTCTTTCCGCTGTTGAAAGAGGGCCTTAGTGACGAAGAATGGGGCGAGATCGAGGCCAAGGCCCCGGATCGGCAAGACCCCTTGTTCGGTCCCGAGGTCGCGCAGCAGTACCAGGCACTCTATCGGCGTATCGTCTCCTCCTGATCGGACTATCCTCTCAATAGAGTTGCAGTTTGGCTGTGACGCTGTAAGAGACAGTCCGTTTTCATGTCCGACTCTTCCGCCAGACAGGTGGCCGTTGTGGCCAGCCTGCGAACACCCTTCGTGCGCCAGGGTACGGTTTTCGGTACCCAGACGGCCCGCGGGCTGGGAGCCCTGGTGGTGCGCGAATTGGTCCAGACCCACGGCATTGCCCGAGAACATATCCGGAGAGTGGTCTTCGGTCAGGTGATCGGCTCCCCTGAGGCGCCCAACATCGCCCGTGAAGTCGTGCTGGGCGCGGGTCTGGATTCGAACGTGGATGCGCATAGCGTCTCCCGTGCCTGCACCACCAGCTACCAGGCCACCGCCGATCTGCTCCGGGCCATCCAGTGCGGTGAGGTGGACGCCGGCATTGCCGGTGGCGCCGATTGCGCCAGCGATCTGCCCTTCACCTTGTCCAAGCCGTTGGCGCGCGCGTTGCTAAGGGCATCCAAGGCACACAGCTGGAGCGCGCGCCTGCGGGTCTTTCGTGGCCTGAGGGGCAGAGACCTTCTCCCCCGCCCCCCGGCATTGCGCGAGCCATCGTCCGAGCTGACCATGGGCCAGAGTGCCGAGAAAATGGCCAAGGAGAACGCCATAGCCCGTGCCGAGCAGGATGCCTTTGCTCATCGTAGCCACCGCAACGCTGGACATGCCTGGGACGCCGGCTGGCTCGATGAACAGGTAATGCCTGTGCGCCTGGAGCCGGATTTCATGCCGGTGCGTCAGGACAATCTCTATCGCGCCAATTCCGATCTGAACGCCTACGCCGGCTTGAAACCCGTTTTTGATAAGCGCCACGGCAGCGTCACTGCGGGCAACAGTTCGCCCTTGACCGACGGTGCCGCGGCCTTGTTGCTGATGCGGTTGGATCTTGCCCGGTCCCTGGGGCTTCCCGTGCTGGGGCTGATCCGCTCCGTGGGCTTCGCCGCCCTGGACCCCGCCGGGCAGATGCTCATGGGTCCGGCCTTTGCCACTCCCAAGGCGTTGGACGCAGCGGGCATGAGTCTGGCAGACCTGGATCTGGTCGATATGCATGAGGCATTCGCTGCCCAGGTGATTTCCAACCTACAGGCATTCGGCTCACACCGATTCGCCCGGGAAAAGCTCGGCCGCGACCAGCCGATCGGTGAGATCGATCCGGATCGGCTCAACGTCAGCGGCGGTTCCATCGCCATCGGCCATCCCTTCGCCGCTACCGGCGCCCGCCAGATCGGGCAGTTGTTGCATGACCTGCATCGGCGCGGCGGCGGTGTCGGACTGTGCACCGCCTGTGCTGCCGGAGGGTTGGGGGCGGCTATGGTGCTGGAGACCCTATGAGTGCGAATCCCTTGCGCCTGGAATGGCGAGGCGAGGACGTCGCCATTCTTTGGATCGATGATCCTGACGACAGCATCAATACTCTGAAGCGCTCCATGGCAGAGGAATTCAGCGCTGTACTGAATGAGATCGCTGCCCGACCCGGTGTCCGTGGTCTGGTGTTTGCTTCCGGCAAGGCGGATAACTTTCTCGCCGGTGCCCACCTGCCCATGTTGCAGGCGGTGGCGAGCGCAGAGGACGGCAGGCGACTCTCCGAACTGGCGCAGGGTATTCAGGAACGAATCGCCACCTTGCCATTTCGCACCGTGGCCGCCATTCATGGCGCCTGCCTGGGGGGTGGTCTGGAATTGGTCCTGGCCTTCGACTGGCGGGTGGCCAGCGACGCCTCGGTAACCCGATTGGGGCTGCCGGAAGTGCAGCTGGGGCTGTTACCTGGCGGAGGCGGAACCCAGCGTCTGCCCAGGCTGATCGGCCTGGCCAAGTCGCTGGACTTGATGCTCACCGGTCGTCAGGTGGATGCTGCGCGCGCGCTGCGCATGGGGCTGGTGGACGAGGTCGTACCCAGGGAAGTACTACTGGATGCTGCGGTCGCCCACCTCGATCATCCCCACTGCCGCCGCCCCTGGCGCCTGGGTGGCTGGCTGCTGGAGGGAAACCCCCTGGGGCGGGCCCTGCTGTTCAGCCAGGCCCGCAAACGCACATTGGCCAAGACACGCGGCCTCTATCCGGCGCCGGAGAGCATTCTGTCTGTGGTGAAAACCGGCCAGCGGCACGGCTTTGTGGCCGGCATGCAGGCCGAAGCCGAGGCGTTTGGCGAGTTGGCGATCAGTGGGCAATCGCGTCAACTGGTGGGGTTGTTCTTTGCCGTCACCGCCCTTAAGAAAGAAGTCGCTGGCGCTCCCCAAGAGCCTCCTGTCCGCAAGATCGGCATCCTGGGCGCCGGGCTGATGGGGGCCGGTATCGCCTACGTCAGCACCCACAAGGCCGGCCTGCAGGTTCGTTTGAAGGACCGCGATGACGCCAGCTTGGCCGCCGGTCTGCGCTACCTGAACGATCGTCTGGACGGTGCGGTAAAGCGTCGGCGACTGCGTCCCTTGCAGCGAGAACAGGCCATGGCGCGGGTTAGCGCGGGAACCGACTATCGGGGCCTGAACGACGCCGATATCATCATTGAGGCGGTCTACGAGGACCTGGAACTGAAGCGCAGCATGGTTCGCGAGGTGGAGCGCCACTGCCGGCGGCCGGACACCATCTTTGCCAGCAATACCTCCGCCCTGCCCATCAGTGCCATCGCCGAGGCCAGCACCCGTCCGGAAACGGTAATCGGCATGCATTACTTCTCACCGGTGGAGAAAATGCAGCTGCTGGAGATCGTTACCACGCCACATACCGCCGACGCCGTGGTTCGACGTTGCAAGGATCTGGGGCGGCGTCAGGGCAAGATCGTGGTCGTGGTTAGCGACGGGCCGGGATTTTTCACTTCACGCGTCCTTGCCCCCTATGTCAACGAGGCCGCTTGGTTGCTGGCAGAGGGTGTCTCCATCGAGGCCATCGACCGGGGCTTGATGGATTTCGGCTTCCCCGTCGGGCCTCTGGCACTGCTGGATGAGGTCGGTCTGGATGTGGGTGCAAAGGTGGCAGAAAGTCTGCGCAATACCCTGGGAGAACGCTTTTCCCTGCCGCCTGCCATGGGAATCTTGGTCGAGGATGGCCGCAAGGGGCGTAAAAATGGTCGCGGTTTCTATCGCTACGATGCCAAGCGCCCTGGCGGTAGGCGACCGGTGGATCCTACGGTGTATACCGCATTGGGCGTCAGGCCGCAGATCTCGGCCATGAGCCACGAACAGGCAGAACGCTGTGCTCTGCTGATGGCCAACGAGGCCGCTCGTTGTCTCGGCGAGGGTATCGTTCACAGCCCACGGGATGGTGATGTCGCCGCCGTCTTCGGACTGGGTTTTCCACCCTTTCTCGGTGGCCCGTTCCGCTGGCTGGACCAGCTGAGTGCTGCCAGCGCTGTGAAGCGTCTGCACGATCTCGCCGCGCGCCACGGCGAGCGCTTTGTTCCGGCGCCGGCCTTGTTGTCCCGTGCGGATGAGGGGGGTGGGTTCTACGGCTGATCGGGGGCGTGGCGGTGTAGAGGTTGCCTGATGGTGTATTGGTCTGCGTATTTGGGTAAAGTGGCGGGTGCACGGCAATCAGAATTCCAGGAGCTGGAAAACGGGGGGGACATGGGTTTGCGTGTCGACGGCGGCGTGGGTGGCCCACTGACAATTACGGACACGATGGGGCTTGGTGGACGGATTGTTGGTCTGGTCGGGGTTGTTATCGGGCTTTGGGCGTTGTTGGGTGGTTTTCGCTTGTTGGGGCTCAGTCACACGAATTCTGTTGGCTGGGGAGTCAGTGCCCTTGTTGTTGCGTTGATCTTCCTGCCGGCAGGGCTATTGTTTCTGCTGCGTAATCGTCGTTTCGTGTTCGATCGCGGTGTTGGGGAGTGGTCAGTGTGCGAGCGAAGGATTGTTTCGCTCAGCTGTCAAGTGTTCCCCCTGGCGGAAATCGAAAGAGTTGCGGTACGCACCCGTCAGCGGGGACTTGCCGAGGACCACTACAAGCGGGCCGAAACCGCTTATTTTACAATCAACCTGGAAGTGAAAAAGGGGCCTGTGCTGGTGGGTGCCGTGCCCAGTGAGCACGAGGCCAGATCGTTGGGTAGACGAATTGCTGAATATGTGAATGTGAACCTGGTGTGATTGGACATCTATTGCGCTTGGTCCGCAGGTTCGGCGGCGGCTTCGTTTGTAACCCAATGCCTCAGTTCGCCACGCACTCTTTCGAACTCCTTGGCGATCGCTTCGATAAGCCGGAAATGATCGGCTTCATCCGCGGCGTGGGCTGATTTCTCCAGGTCTTCAGCCATTCCCGCCAGGGGATCCGCGCAGACGTTGCGAGCAGAAGATTTCAGGCTGTGGGCAAACAGTTCGATCTGGCTGATATTCTTTTCCGTCTCTGCCGTTCGAAGTCCCTTTACGATTTCCTCGCCATCGGTCTGAAATGCCAGCAACAGCTCGACAAAGTCGTTTTCGAGCAGGGCGCGCATTTCTTCCATTCGGTGGCCGTCTATCGCGGCAGCCATTGTGGATGTTTCGCCCAGGGCTTGTTGGGTTGTCCCTAGTGGATCGAGCCAGCGGTCCAGTCGTTCCACCAGCGTATGCATCTCGAAGGGCTTGGAGATGAAATCGTCCATGCCGGCTTCCAGGCAGCGACGGCGGTTGTCGGCGAAGGCGTTGGCCGTGAGTGCGATGATGGGAATGTGTTTGGCCGAACGTGAGGCACGGATCAGTTTTGTCGCTTCGTAGCCGTCCATAACGGGCATCTGGCAGTCCATGAAGATCACATCGAAGGATTGCTGTTGCCAGAGTTGCACTGCTTCTTTGCCGTTCTTGGCAACCGTAACGTTGAAGCCGATACGGCGTAGAATTGACGAGGCAACCAGTTGATTGGCACGCACGTCCTCAGCCAGTAAGGCACGTGCGCCATAGTTGCGTTGGAAGTGGTAACTGCGTGACTTGGCCTCGGCGACGCTGTGGCGAGTGATCAAACTCCCTGGTGTGGCTGTGGGTTGCGCCAAGCACCGGCCAATGGCCTCGCCCAGCGTCTCTCGAAGTACCGGGCGAACCAGGTAGGCGGAATAGCCAGCGGCGCGGAAGCGTTCGCCGTCGCCGCGCTGGGCGCTGCCGGTGAGCAGTACCAAGGGTACGTCCCGGTAGCTGTCAATGGCGTGGATGGCTTCGGCCAGTTTCAAGCAGGTTTGCGTGGTCCCTTGGTGGCCGATCAGCACGATCTGAAAGGGGTTTCCCCCTTGCGCCGCCGAGTGTAGCAATTCCAGGGCTTGCTCGTTGTTTCCGGCTGCTATGGATTTCAACCCCAGACTGACGAGCTGTTCGGAGATGACCCGGCGGTTCAAGGCAAAGGCATCCAAGAGCAGCACCCGTTTGCCGCGCAAATCGCTTTTTGGGGACGAAGGCGGGGGTTCGGAAACAGGTAAGGGAATCTGCACATGAAAGGTGCTTCCTTTGTCCGGTTCGCTCGTTACACCCACCGTGCCGCCCATCAAGTCGACCAATTTGCGGGTAATGGCAAGACCCAGTCCTGTTCCGCCAAACTTGCGGGTTGTGGATATATTGGCCTGCGTGAAGGGCAGGAAAAGGCGTTCGCGCTGTTCCTCGGTGAGTCCGATGCCGGTATCGGTGACTTCGATGTGCAGGGGCACGATTCCGTCTTGCGCCGGAGCGGAAAAGCGTACGTGGATATGGCCACGTTCCGTGAATTTGACCGCATTGCCGATGAGATTGAGCAGAATCTGGCGGATTCGGGCTGCGTCGCCCTCCAGATAGAGCGGACAGTCGGGCGTGAATTCCAGTACCAGTTCCAGGCCCTTTTCCTCCAGGGGCAGGTCGAACAGATGGGCGACTTCGTGTGCAGACCGCTCCAGATCGAACGGCAGTGGTTCCAGGCTGAGCTTGCCGGCCTCGACTTTGGAGAAGTCCAGGATATCGTTGATGACGGTTAGGAGGATTTTGCCGGATTGCAGCATCAGCTCCAGGTATTCGCGCTGCGAGTCGTCCAGGTCGGTATCTTCCAACAGCTGGGCCATTCCCAGGATGCCATTCATGGGGGTGCGGATTTCGTGNNGGCTCATATTGGCCAGAAATTCGCTCTTGGCCTGGCTGGCTGCCTCCGCCGCCTCCTTCGCTTCAGCCATGGACTGCTTGATCTTTTTCTCATCGGAAATGTCACGAACGCTGCCGGTGTAATAGAGCCGCCCGCCAATCAGCGTTTCCGCTACCGTGAGCTCCATGGGGAAGAGTTCATCGTTTTTGCGCAAACCTTGCAGTTCGGTGGTCTCGCCCAAAAGCCGCGAGGGCGTGCCCGCCGATCTCTGGCTGACTCGGCGATCATGTTCGCGCCGCAGCGACTTGGGCATGAGCGCGGTGACTTTTTTGCCGATCAGTTCCTGCCGGGAATATCCGAAGATGCGCTCCGCCGCCGGGCTGAACTCGTGAATCACGCTGTCGGAATCGATGAAAATGATGCCATCGGCGGTGGAATCGATGATGCCCTGCAAACGGGACGTGTGTTCCTGGATGCTGGCCGCCATGCCGTTGAACGTGGTGGCCAGGGTAGCCACTTCGTCGGAGCCGGGAATATCGATTGAGTGCGAAAAATCACCTTGCGTCATGTGTTGTGCGCCACGTTGCAAGGCCCGAAGGGGTTTCAGGACGCGCTGGCGAAGCAGAAAGAACACCAATACCGCAAACAAAATGGATGCGACGGCAAATATCGTAATCGTTTGGGCCAGTTTTTGGTTACGGCTGCGAATGTCCTCCATTTTGGCATTCAAGCGTTTTGTGATTAGTTGGAATGCGGTGTCGATCGTCTCCATGATGCGCGCTTTGGCGTCATAGTACTCCTGGCTGTTGAGCAGCGATTGTGCCTTGTGAAGATTTGCCGGCCCGTGGACGGTGAACTCGCCCTGCGTATCGGGGTACAGACCTTTCACCGCGTTGAAGGCTGCGGTTTCGCGTTTCGTCAAGGCATCCGATTCCGCCTTGACCTGGGAGAGGAGCGCTTGCTCCTGCGCCAACAGACTCAGCCGGGCCAAACGACTGTCCAAAGAATAGCGTGGCCCGTCCAGTTGCACGGGTATGCGTCCGGCCGTGACCCGGTCCCAATAGGCTGGCGAGTACTCGCTGGGGCGGTTCTGTTTGCCATCGCGTATGGCCAGCAGGGTGTTGAAATAGTCTTCGAAACGCGGATCGCCGGTTGTGGCGTAAGCGCGAGCGAACCGTGTCAGGTCGTCCGACGATTGTTTGAGTTCCAGGCGTAGTTCCATGGCCCGGTCTCTGAGGTACTGCGCCTGAGTGTAATTGGCTTGTCCGTTCATCAGCATGCCAAACAGGATCGCAATGGGCGCGATCAGTCCCAGAAACATTAGCGATACGGCGATGAGTGATCCCCGAATGCTCAGGCCCGTTGGTTTTCTTCGCGCTAACCACACTAGGCCAGGGACGACAATGGACATCAGGCCGATGATCGTCAACGTTGCTGGCGGAAAACCCAGTCGATCGATAAAACCACCGATGTGTGTGGGCTCGGAGCCCATGGACGATGCCGGGACCAGTAGACTGGCCGCCAGTGCGGCAAGAAGAATGCGATAGGACAATTTGGAAAGCCTGCAATCGTCGTTAGTGATTCGCCGCTTGCTTTGCGGGCTACGAATCGGACTATCGGCAGGTCGAACGATCAACCTTAGCAGGCGTGGAGGAGTGGAAAGCGGGGAAAGTTGATACGCTTGCGAGACTTCCCCGTTGGGTCGGCCTGGGTTGAGCGCAGGCCGACCGTGAGATCCCTACGCCGCCGAGGCGGCTCGCAAGGTCTCCAACACTTTCGCCGGGTGGTCGGCAGCCTTGGCGACGCGCTTCCAGTGTTTCCTCACCTTGCCGTCCGGCCCTATCCAGACGGTGGAGCGGATCACACCCATGGTGATCTTGCCGTACATGTTTTTCTCGCCGTAGGCATCGTACTTGATCATCATCTTGTGGTCCGGGTCGGACAACAGGGTAAAGGGAAGGTTGTGCTGAGCGGCGAATTTCTGGTGTGACTCGGCCCCATCCGGCGATACCCCCAGAACCACCACGCCCAAGTCCTCTATCTCGGACCAGAGGTCACGAAAGGCACAGGCCTCCTTGGTGCAGCCGGAGGTGTTGTCTTTGGGGTAGAAGTAGACGATCACGTCTTTGCCGTGCAGATCCTTGAGGGCGACCTTGTTGCCGCTGCCGTCCCTCAGGGTGAAAAGGGGGGCTTTTTTGCCTTCTTCTATGGGCATGTCGTTCTCCCGATACGGTTGGACAGTGCAAGGAGTAAAGACCAAGGGGCGGCTGGCAACAAGAAGGCCAAGCATCGGTTTGTCCCTTGGTTGTTGTATCCCGCGCCGCTACGGTATTCTTCTGCCCTTTCCCCATTCACTCATCCGAGAGACCGATGGACGCGTTGTACGATCCGGCGGCCGTGGAGGCCGAGGCCCAGCACTATTGGGACGAGCACAAGAGCTTTGTGGTCACCGAGGACCCGGACAAGGAGAAATTCTACTGCCTCTCCATGTTCCCCTATCCCTCCGGGCGACTGCACATGGGCCATGTGCGCAACTACACCATCGGCGATGTGATTGCACGGTATCAGCGCATGTTGGGCAAGAACGTGCTCCAGCCGATGGGTTGGGACGCCTTTGGCCTGCCGGCGGAAAACGCCGCCATCAAGAATAAGGTGCCGCCCGCCAAGTGGACCTACGAGAACATCGCTTACATGCGCGGGCAGCTCAAGCGCTTGGGCTTCGGCTACGACTGGTCTCGCGAACTGGCCACCTGTCGCCCGGAGTATTACCGCTGGGAGCAGTGGTTCTTCACCAAGCTGTATGAGAAGGGTTTGGTCTACAAGAAGACCGCCACGGTCAACTGGGACCCGGTGGATCAGACCGTGCTGGCCAACGAGCAGGTCATCGACGGACGCGGCTGGCGTTCCGGCGCCCTGGTGGAACGGCGCGAAATCCCGCAGTGGTTCATTCGCATCACCGCCTATGCGGAGGAATTGCTCGCCGACCTGGACAGGCTGGACGCCTGGCCCGAGGCGGTTCGCACCATGCAGCGTAACTGGATTGGCCGTTCCGAGGGCGTGGAGGCCGACTTCCCGGTAGCGGATTCCGAGCAGGTGTTGACGATTTACACCACTCGGCCGGACACCATCATGGGTGTCACCTATCTGGCGGTAGCCGCCGAACACCCTTTGGCCGTGGACGCCGCCAAGGGCCAGCCCGGACTGACTGCGTTTCTGGCCGAGTGTCGGCAAGCCGGGGTCTCAGAGGCGACTGTTGAGACCATGGAGAAAAAAGGCATGCCCCTGGGGGTGGACGTAGTTCACCCGATCAGTGGCGAACGCGTGCCGGTGTGGGTCGCCAACTTCGTGCTCATGGGCTATGGCACGGGCGCGGTCATGGCAGTGCCGGCCCACGACCAGCGCGACTGGGAGTTCGCCACCCGCTACGGCATTCCGATACGACAGGTCATTCACCCGGCCGATGGCAGTTCGGCGGGGGTGGAAAGCTGTGCCTACGTAGAAAAGGGCGTTCTGCACGATTCCGGGCCGTTCAGCGGTCTCACCTCTCAGGATGCCTTCGGTGCCATTGCCGCTTGGTTCGAGGAACGTGGCAGCGGTCGACGCCAAGTTAATTATCGCCTGCGCGACTGGGGCGTTTCCCGGCAGCGTTATTGGGGTTGTCCGATCCCGATGATCGAATGTCCAGACGGGAGCGAGCAACCGGTTGCCGACGGCGATCTGCCGGTTGTGTTGCCCGAGGACGTGGATTTCACCGGCGAAGGCTCACCCATCAAAAAAATGCCGGCGTTTTACGAGTTGCCCGATGCGCCCTGCGGACCGGGCGCCAGACGCGAGACCGATACCTTCGACACCTTCTTCGAGTCGTCCTGGTACTACGCCCGCTATTGCTGCCGTGACGCCGACGGCGCCATGCTCGACGAGCGTGCCAACTACTGGCTGCCGGTGGACCAATATGTCGGCGGCATCGAACATGCCGTACTTCACCTGCTTTATGCGCGTTTCTTTCACAAGCTGATGCGCGATGCCGGTCTGGTGAGCAGTGACGAGCCCTTTACCCGTTTGCTCACCCAAGGCATGGTGCTTAAGGATGGCGCCAAAATGTCCAAGTCCAAGGGCAATACGGTCGATCCGCAGGAGCTGATCCAGCGCTTCGGCGCCGATACCGTGCGGTTGTACACCATGTTCACCGCGCCGCCGGAACAGTCCTTGGAGTGGTCCGACGAAGGTGTTCAGGGTGCACATCGGTTTTTGAAACGGCTTTGGGCGCTGGTGGCCGACAAGTCCGAATCCTTGCGCTCTGCCTTTGAGGTCAGCGAGTCCAACTTGGGTGACGAGGCCAAGGCCGCCCGCGGCGAGATCCATGGCGATCTCAAACAGGCCCTGGGCGATTTCGACCGACAACAGTTCAACACCGTGGTATCCGGCTGCATGAAGATCGTCAACACCCTTTACAAATTGGGCGACGACGAGGGTGCCGCGGCCGTGCGCCGCGAGGGGTTGGGCATGGTGTTGCGCCTGCTTTCGCCCATCGCGCCCCATCTTACCCACCGCCTGTGGCGCGATGCCGGTTTCGGTGAAGACATTCTGGTGGCGGCCTGGCCGGAGGTGGACCCGGACGCCCTGGTTCGCGATCAGGTGGAATACGTGGTACAGGTGAACGGCAAGCTGCGTGGCCGTATCCTGGTCGCTGCCGATGCCGAGCGCAAGGCCATCGAGGCGGCCGCCGTTGCCGACGACAATGCGCAACGCTTCATCGAAGGCAAGCCGGTGCGCAAGGTCATCGTGGTACCCGGTAAACTCGTGAACATCGTCGTATGATGAGCCTGGAGGCCATAATGAAACCCTGGCCGCGTCTACTCGCCGCGATTTCCATCATACTGCTGTCCGGTTGCGGCTATCACCTGCGCGGCGCCGACCGCACCGCTTTGCCGGCCTCTCTGAAGACGGTCTACCTACAGGCCCAGCCTTTCAGCGAACTAACCACCGCGCTGCGCCTGCGGCTCGATGCCGCCGGCAGCGACATGGTGGAAGGGCCGGGCCGGGGCGTTGCGGTAATCAGCCTCAGCGGCGAGCGTTTCGACCAGGGGCTGATTACCCTCTCGGGCGATGGCCGCAGCCGCGAATACCAACTCACCTACCAGGTCCAACTGGCGGTGCAGGGTGCCGCCAACATGACGCCCCAGCGCGTGAGCTTGGTGCGCAGTTACCTGGGCGACGAGCGTGACCGGCTCGGTCAGGCCGAACAACAGGAACTGCTGCGCGTGGAAATGGCACGCGAACTGGCTGACCAGATCGTCTACCGCCTGCGGGCGCTGTGAAGCTTTCCGTCGATCGGCTCGCCGGCCAGCTTGCCGCCGGTCTTGCCCCCATTTACCTGATCAGCGGCGACGAACCCCTGCAATTGGGTGAATGCGCCGACGCGGTGCGTGCTGTCGCCCGTGAGCAGGGCTACACCGAGCGGGAAGTCTTCGACGTGGACGCCAAGTTTGACTGGGCCGCTCTGGATGCCGCCGCCGCCAGCCTGTCCCTGTTCGCCGACCGACGTATCCTCGATCTACGCCTGCCCTCCGGCAAACCGGGAACTCAGGGCGCCGACGCCCTCAAACGCTACGCTGCCCGCCCGGCTGAGGACACCGTGCTGTTGATCCAGTCCGGCCGCCTGGATGGCAGCGCCCAGAAGAGCAAGTGGTTCACCGAGCTGGACCGTGCGGGTGTCGCCGTGAATGTCTACCCCGTGGAGCCGGCCCAACTGCCTGCCTGGATCGAAAGGCGGATGCGCTCCCGTGGTCTGCGCCCTGACCGGTCCGCCGCTGAACTGGTGGCCCAGCGGGTGGAAGGCAACCTGTTGGCGGCCGCTCAGGAGATCGAAAAACTTGCCCTCCTGAACCCCGGCGGCCAACTGGACGCCGACGCCGTTGAAGCCTCCGTGGCCGACAGTGCCCGCTTCGATGTGTTTACCCTGCTGGAGGCGGCTCTGGCCGGTGACGCAGGCAGAACCCTGCGCATCATCGCCGGCTTGCGCCAGGAGGGCAGCCATCCCATGAACCTGCTGGGCGCCACGGTTTACGAACTGCGTCGCATGAGCCTGCTGTCCAAGGAAGCCGGTGCGAGAAACCTCAACGACGGTGTATTCAACCGCCACCGCATCTTCGGCAAATCCCGCCGTGCCGCCGTCATACAGGCGTTGCGCCGACACGGCCCGAGAACCTGGCTGGACCTGCTCTCCCGCGCCGCGCAACTGGACCGCATGATCCGCGGCCAGGTTCCCGGCGACCCCTGGCAAAGCCTGCAAGACCTGATGCTGGCCATCTCGGGCGCGATCCCCGTCGTTCCGCGATGAAGGTTCTCTACTACATCCACGACCCCATGTGCAGTTGGTGCTATGCCTTTGCACCTGCCTGGCAGGCGTTGTGCGAAAGTCTTCCGCCCGCGATCGAAATCAGGCGCTTGCTCGGTGGTTTGGCCGCGGATGATGACCTTCCGATGGATGCCGCTCTGCGACAGCACTTGATGGATACCTGGCGGCGGATCGAGGCAAGGGTGCCTGGCACGCGTTTCAATTTCGATTTTTGGCGCAACAATACGCCGCGACGTTCCACCTGGATCGCCTGCCGGGCGGTGATCGCGGCGCGACGCCAGGATGTGCAACACGATTTGACGATGACGGCCGCCATTGCGCACGCCTACTATCGTGAGGCACGCAACCCTTCGGATGAGCAAACCTTGATTGATCTGGCCAGCGAAATCGGTATCGATAATGTGCGCTTCACGGTCGATTTGCGCTCCGCCGGAACCCAGGCAGCGTTGGCTTCAGAAATGGGGCGGGCAAAGTCCATGGGGGCTCATGGATTTCCCAGTTTGATCCTGGACCTGGACGGGACTCGCTGGCCGGTAGCGGTTGACTATCGCGACCCCAGGACGATGCTGGAAACAATCGACACATTGGTCGCCGGCTGAATTGGCGGTACAAGGTTCCGAAAACGTCTCAACCCAGTCGGGCGCGGACCTTCAGTATCCGACGATCTCTTGCCAGCATGCGTGCCTCTCGATCAACCTCAGCGCGTCCCGCAACAGACTTATCCCCGGTTCGCGCCGATGCCAGGTGGAGGCCCCGGAGGGGTGGGGCAGGGGAATGAGGTCGCAGGGGCCGTGTTCCAGTTCCATGCGGTGTTTTCTGCCGACGACCTGATCCAACGTGTCGACCGATAGCCATTGGGATATGGCGAGTTTGCCCACGGGCAGGATCAGGCGAGGCTGGAGCAAGGCAATTTCTGCGTTCAGCCAGACTCGGCATTGCTCGATTTCATCGACTGCCGGGGGGCGGTCGCCGCCCTTTGGCTTTTTTCCGGGGAAGCAACGGCACACCGCTGCCATGTAGACCTTCTGACGGAACGCGTTCTCCTCCAGGCCGATAGAGGCAAACCATTTGAACAGGGTCTTTCCGGCGGTCCAGGCGAAGGGACGGCCCAAACCGCCTTCACGGTCGCCGGGCGCCTGGCCGACGAGTAACATGGGCGAGAGAACCGCTTGGCCGGTGATTACCGGCGGGTGCATTTGCGGGCAGCGGCGGCAAGCCCTTAGCGCGTCCTGATGATTCTGCAAAGCAAGCAGGCGTTCGGCGTTGTCCAACGATATAAACCTCCCGTTCCCAAAGGCCGAGTATACCCAACCCTATGTCAGAACAAGGTGAGCTGAAGATCCATTTTGCCGACGGCCGCGTACTTTTACCCGTGGAGGGGATGACCTGCGCATCCTGTTCGTCGCGGCTGGAGCGGGTATTGGCGGGGCTGCCGGGTGTCGATTCGGCGGCGGTCAACCTGGCGGCGGAAAGGGCGGAAGTTCGATTCACGGGTGGGGACGGTGAGATTGCCGACATCACCGTGGCGGTAGCCAGGGCCGGCTTTTCGGTGCCGTCCGAGACCCAGGAGTTCGATATTGTCGGCATGACCTGCGCTGCCTGTGCCAGTCGCCTGGAAAAGGTCCTGGGTCGTTTGCCCGGCGTGCTGCGGGCCAGTGTGAATCTGGCCACCGAGCGTGCCATGGTGACAGCACCCAGGGGGTTGGTATTGGCGCCGACCGTGATCGAGGCGGTGCGCAAGGCCGGCTTTCAGGCCCGCCCGGTGGCCGGTGTTGCCGAACGCCGGGCGGAAAGTGAACGTCAGCTCGACCGTCGTCGTCGCTTGGAGAGCGGAGAACTGCTGGTCGCCCTGTTGCTTACCCTGCCGCTGGCGATCCCCATGCTGCTCATGCCGTTCGGGATTCATTGGATGGCCCCTCCCGGTGTGCAGGCCGTTCTGGCCACGGCGGTTCAGTTTCTGATCGGCGGGCGTTTCTACAAGGGGGCGATAGCGGCTCTGCGCGGGGGCAGCGGCAACATGGATGTATTGGTCGTTCTGGGTACCAGCGCCGCCTGGGGGCTGAGTATGTACAACCTGGTACGCGGTGTGCCGGAACTGTATTTCGAGGCCTCCGCCATGGTCATGACACTGGTGTTGCTCGGCAAGTGGCTGGAGGGGCGCGCGCGCCGTCGGGCCGGTGAGGCCATTAGAGCGCTTTCTGAACTTCGCCCGGAAACCGCCGCGGTGGAACGCGACGGCGTGGTATCCACCCTGCCGGCAGAAGCCTTGGTGGTGGGCGATGTCGTGTTGGTGCGGCCCGGCGAACGATTGCCCGCCGATGGCGAGGTGCTGAGCGGTGTCAGCGAATTGGATGAATCCCACCTCACCGGTGAGTCCCTGCCGGTGGCCCGAGGTCCCGGCGACCCGGTGGTGGGGGGCGCGGTCAACGGCAGTGGGCTGTTGCGTGTGCGGGTTACAGGCGTTGGGGCGGACAGTCTGTTGTCGCGCATTATCTCCCTGGTGGAGCAGGCGCAGGCGGACAAACCGCCGGTACAGCGCCTGGTGGATCGCATTGCCGGGGTGTTCGTGCCGGTGGTTGCGGTGCTGGCCTTGCTGACCTTCTTGACCTGGTGGTGGTTGGGTGATCCACATACGGCGTTTCTGGCGGCGGTTTCCGTGCTCGTTATCGCCTGCCCCTGCGCCTTGGGTTTGGCCACGCCTACCGCCATTCTGGTGGGCACCGGACAGGGCGCTCGCCATGGTATTCTGATCCGCGACATCAAGGCGCTGGAGCGGACGCGGGACGTGGATACCGTGGTGTTCGACAAGACCGGCACGCTCACCGTCGGCCAACCAGTGCTGTTGAGCGTCGAGGCCGCCGACGGACGCGAGGAGGCCCTGCTTGCCAAGGTGGCGGCAGCGCAAACCGGTAGTACTCATCCGTTTGCCCGTGCCGTATTGGATGCAGCACAGCGTAAGGGGTTGCGGTTGCCGCTTGCCGAACAGGTTGAAACTCTGCCGGGGCGAGGTCTGAGGGCCAGCGTGGAAGGGAGTGCTCTGTGGGTGGGCAGCGAGCGTTTGATGAGCGAGTTGGGCGTTTCCCTGAACGGATTCAGTCCGTCTCCGGCAGATACTTCCGACGTTTGGATAGCTCTCGGAAAGTCGCCAGCTCTGGCGGCTGGCCGGCTTGCCTTTCGCGACCAGGAGCGGAAGTCGGCGAAACAAGCGGTAGAGCAGTTGCAGGCGGCGGGCCGGGAGGTGGTCCTGTTGAGCGGTGACAACTCCGCGACCACTCGCCGGATCGCCGACCTCCTGGGGATTGAACATTGTTACGCGGGTGTGCTTCCAGCGGAGAAGGCCGAAAAGGTCAATGACTTGCGCGCTGCCGGTAAACGCGTGGTCATGGTGGGTGACGGCGTCAATGACGCGCCGGCACTTGCCGCGGCGGATGTGGGTTTGGCCATGGGCTCGGGAACGGACGTGGCGATGCACACCGCCGGGATAACTCTGATGCGCCTCGATCCCCGTTTGGTGGCCGCCGCGCTGTCCCTCTCCGTCGCCACCCTAGGTAAAATACGACAGAACCTGTTTTGGGCCTTTGCTTACAACGTAGTCGCCATTCCGCTGGCCGCCAGTGGCCAGCTGTCGCCCGCCATTGCCGGGGCGGCCATGGCGCTTTCGAGTGTCAGCGTGGTCTCTAATTCCCTGTTGCTGCGACGTTGGCAACCCAGCCTGGAGTGAACACAGTATGAGCAAGACCTATCGTGTGGAGGGTATGAGCTGCGGCGGGTGCGCCGCCTCGGTGGAAAGCGCGATCAAGGCGCAGGTACCAACCGCCAATGTGGCGGTGAATCTGGAGACGGGGGCGGTAGCCGTGACCGGGGTGGACGACGATTCTCTGGTGCAGCGGGCCGTGGAGTCGGCGGGCTTTACCTTCGCTGGGCCCATGGCATCTTGATCGGGCGATAGGACGGCGACTGCGTGTCCGGGATTTCGTCACATACCGGTTCCAACTGGGCCTGGAAAAACTTGTCTACACTCGACAAGGTACGAAGACACGCTGCTGCGTTGTCGCCACGGTGATTGTTCGCCTATCGGCGTACCGCTGTGCTTACTGATACTACTGCGATGGGATTTAGCCGGCGGAATCTGGCAATTCATTAAAGTAGTTGAATATAAATAATAATTTTGTTTGCGTCGGGTAGCTTTGGTGTTGTTCTGAGGCCATCGGGCAGTATGGCCGGCATGCCTGATCTGTATCACGCTGCGACCGGAACTGCTTGGAGATAGGACTTTTTTCTAGGAGTAGCTATGTCGGCCAACGATTATCGACAAGGCCAGGATACTGGCGTGTTGCGGCAGGCCTTGGAGGACGCGAGCGACCTGTTTCTCATCGTCGATCCGGCTTCCGAGGATATCGTCTATATCAATCCGGCGGCTTCTCAGTTCTTGCTGGGAAGTGAGTTGGCTTTTGTCCCGAAGGCGGTCCCCAGTCTCCCCAGAATCTCGAGCCCCGAAGGTCAGGTGCTTCGGCTGGCAGACCTCGTGTCCGACGGCCTTGTTGATGTGCGTTTGCACAGTTCCGATGGCGCTGCCGAAGTTCGTGCCCGTGCCAGTAGCTTTAGCCGCCAGGGAAGGCAATTGCTGATGCTTGTCGGTCGTCTGGGCGACGAGTTTGACCCATTGGATCCGGCCACCAGCGAAATGCTTCGACGCCAGCGTGGTCAAGCACAGAAAATGGAGACGATTTCCCAGATGGCAAGTGGTATTGCCCACGATTTCAATAATATTCTGGCGAGCGTACTCGGTTACACCGAATTGGCACGGGAGCGATTCGGCAGGCAGTGTCCGGACAAGCTCCTGCATTATCTGCAGGAAGTGCAACAGGCTGGAGAACGCGCTCGCGATCTGCTGGGGCGACTGATGGATTACAGCCATCTGGAGGAGTGTGAGGCAGAGCCTTTGGCAGTGTGTGACTTTCTTGCTGGTGCTGAACCCCTGCTGCGCTCCACGCTTACCTCTGGCATGGTGATGCAGTGGAAGATGGCCAGTGATCTGCCGTCGATTCGGGTCGACCCGCAGCAATTGCGCCAGGCGGTGATCAGCATTTGTTTGAACGCACGAGATGCCTGTGACGCCAGGGGATCGTTGACGATAGTTGCAGATATTGTTGAATCTTCGGATGGCGAGTGCGTGTCCTGTCATCGTGCGGTGCGCGGCCCCTGGGTGCGTCTGGGCTTCGAGGACGATGGCGCTGGCATTCACCCGGCCGATATGGAGCGGGTGTTTGATCCGTTCTTCACCACCCGGCGTGGTGCGCGCCGTTCCGGGCTGGGGCTTTCGATGGTGCATGGCGTGGTGCACAGAGCCGGAGGCCATATCGAGTTGAGAAGCCGGCTCGGTGCCGGTAGCCGTATCGACCTGTTGTTTCCGGTAGCGGCAGCTGCACAGGGTGTTTTCGAAACCCGTTTACCGGGCGACAGGGAGGCGGCAACGGACGATTTGCGTGGGTTACGCGTTATGGTGGTTGATGATGAACCTGCTCTGGTGGACCTGCTTGCGGATGTGCTCAGCAACCTTGGTTGCCACGTCCTGGCCTATACCGACAGCACCGAGGCACTGGCGGATTTCAGCCGCAACCCGCAAAGTATCGATGTGTTATTCACCGATCAGACCATGCCAGGAATTACGGGTACGGAGCTGACCGAAGGCATGAGGGACTTGCGGCCTGCCTTGCCGGTGGTCCTGATCAGCGGTGACTCCCTGCGAGTAACCGAGGAAGGGTTGCGGGCCCAGGGGATTCAGTACTTCATGCCAAAACCCATGGATCTGCAGAAAGTCGCGGAGTTGTTGAGAAAAATCCGCGACGGTGGCTGAACCCGGCGTCTCGGACAGGTGCCTAGTCGGTATCTGCCTTGGGTGTGTCCTTCTCCAGCGAATAGGGCAGCCCGAGGAAGCTGAGGCGCGGGCCGTCAACCCGTCCCAGGCGAACGTCGTCGGTTTCCCGGCTGGAGATCTGCAACACCGCCAGCAGTTCGTAGTGATCATCTCCCACGGGCTGTGCATCCACTACACGGCCCACGCTTTGTTCGCCGCGATCGGCGGGGCAATACAGATCCATGCCCGGCTCCGGCGAACCGCCTTCCACGCGGGCGCGAAACATGCGTTTTTTCACCTTGCCCAGGTAATGGGTGCGTGCCACCACTTCTTGGCCGGGGTAACACCCCTTGCTGAAACTGACCCCGCCGATGAGTTCCAGATTGGCCATTTGGGGAACGAAGGACTCGACGTTGGCGGGGAACAGGGTAGGTACGGCAGCCTCGATGTCCAACAGACGCCAGTCGGGGCTGGTGCGAAGCGTCGCCTGGGTTTTCAGCTGGGTCCACAGATCGCTCATTGCCGGCATCGGCCCCAACAACTCGAATCGCGCCGGCAGGCCAGGCAGACGCAGTGCGGTGATCCCGTTTGCCGTGTAGGTGCCGTAGTCGCGGCCTGGGACTTTGCCCACTATCGATTTGACGTGTTCCTCGGCCTGAGGGCCGGCGATACCGAAGCGAGCGATTGCGTCACTTGCGTCCTCCAGCGAGACCTTGGAACGCATGACGTACATGCGCAGACGCTTCAGGGTCGTGTCCAGCAGCCCCGACGGTAATTGCAGGTAATAGGCGTCTCCCACCAGGAACAACTGGAAGCTGGCCAACATTCGCCCCTTGGCGTTGCAGTAGCTGTTCAACTGCCCCTGATATTCGGTCACGTCCTGTACCGAGTTGGTGAACTGATTGTGAAGGTAGTTGCGTGCATCGGTACCTTGGGCACGAATCAGACCCAGGTGGGACAAATCGAACAGTTCGATCTGCCCCTCGCCGCTGTCTTCGGGGAAGGTCGTGACCAGACCGTCGGTGATGACGGCCCCTTGTCGTTCCAGAAATTCGCGCCAGTCTGCTTGCATAGTGGAAGTCCGTGGTTGCAGTGCGGGGTCACGGCAAAGTTTACAACGGGCCGTGTTCGGAATACCAAAATCTGTTTATGGGCAGGTATACTTCAGTCATGCCGGCCAGGGAACGAAATAAAGCACACTTACTCATCGGGCACCGTCCTCCGCGTCCCTGGCTGAGTGCGGCTTCGTTGCTGTCTTCGACCCAGCGCTGGGCCGGTCTGTTCCTCGCTTTGTCCACGCCGTATTTCCTCTACTCTTTTGATCTGTCGCTGCGGAGTGAAGCAGGCTTCACGCAGGTCCTTCAATGGGTCCAAAGCCTTTGGGGGCGCCTTTGGACCCTGGCCTGTGTGTGGGCTTTTGCAGCACATCTGGCGGCTGGTCTACGGCTGTTGCTGGGCGATCTGGGACTGGGGCTGGATCGGGAAATGGCGCGTCGTTCGGCCTGGGCGGCCAATCTGTTTCCCTGGTTTGTCGTGTTGGCCCTGCTCATCGGGTGGCGATGATGGGCTCGGGGATCACACCCTGGCTGCTGCAACGGCTCAGCTCGGTCTACTTGGGGCTTTACGGATCGTGCATCGCCATCTGTTGGATGGGGCGCCCCGCCCCTGACCATGCCGCCTGGACAGCTTGGGTGGGACAGCCCTGGGTCAGTTTGGGGATGGGCTTATTCGTTTTGGCATTGTTGCTGCATCTGTGGGTGGGGCTGCGTAGTCTTCTTATGGATTGGGTTACCCGTACCGCTGTGCGCGCTGCGCTCAACGGATTGCTGTTGATAGGGTTGACAGGGGTGGGGCTGTGGGCCCTGCGCACCCTGTGGCGGGCGGGGCTGTGAACCTCCCGCGTCGCCGATTCGATGCCTTGATCATCGGTGCCGGTGGTGGAGGCCTTCGGGCCGCTCTTCAACTGGCCCGCGGTGAAGCGCATGTGGCGGTGGTTTCAAAGGTTTTTCCCACCCGCTCGCACACGGTTGCCGCCCACGGCGGTATCAATGCCGCGCTGGCCCATGTGGTGCCTGACAACTGGCACTGGCATATGTACGACACGGTCAAGGGCTCCGACTACCTGGGCGACCAGGATGCGATCGAATACTTGTGCCGGGCGGCCCCTCGGGTCGTCTACGAGTTGGAGCACATGGGGGTGCCGTTCTCGCGCCTCCCGGACGGGCGTATCTACCAGCGTCCTTTCGGTGCCCAGAGTCAAGACTTCGGCGGTGCTCAGGCGTTTAGGACCTGCGCGGCCGCCGATCGCACCGGCCACGCCATCCTCCAGACCCTGTATCAGCAGAACATCCGTGCACGCACGCATTTCTTTGACGAACACTTCGCCCTGGACCTCATTCGGGACACAGACGGCCATGTGCTGGGTGCCCTGGTGCTGGATATGGCCAGCGGCGAACCTCTTTTGATCGAATCCAAGACCACGCTGCTCGCCACCGGTGGCGCGGCGCAGATCTATAAGACCTCGTCCAATGCCAGCATCAACACCGGCGATGGCCTCGGTATGGCCCTGCGTGCCGGCATACCCTTGCAGGATATGGAGTTTTTCCAGTTCCATCCTACCGGCATTGTCGGCAAAGGCATCTTGATCACCGAAGGTGCGCGCGGCGAGGGTGGTTTCCTGGTCAACGGACGGGGCGAACGCTTCATGGATCGTTATGCCCCCAACAGCAAGGACTTGGCAGGAAGGGATGTGGTCAGCCGGGCGGTGATGACAGAGATTCGCGAAGGCAGAGGCTGTGGAGAGCACGAGAACCATGTCGAGCTGCGCCTGGACCATCTGGGTACCGAGGTGGTCAACAGCCTGCTGCCGGTGATCCGTGACATCTGCCAGACCTTTCTCGGCATCGACGTGTCCCGGGAAGCGATACCGGTGGCCCCCACCGCTCACTACATGATGGGCGGCATACCCACGGATCGGCAGGGCAGGGTAGTGGCTCCGGAGCGCCACGGGGCCGAGGAAGCGGTGCCGGGCCTCTATGCCGCCGGGGAGTGCGCTTGTGTATCGGTGCACGGCGCCAATCGCCTGGGAGGGAACTCCCTGTTGGACATCCTGGTATTCGGCCGAGCGGCGGCCAATCATATCGCCGAATACTTGGGCGAGCACCGCTACCATCGCCCCCTGCATCAGGGATCCGTGGACTTCGCCCTGGAACGCTTGGCCCGTTGGGACAGGACCGGTTCCGGAGAAACAGTACCCGGCCTGCGCGAGGAGCTGAAATCCACCATGGATTGGCACTGTGGTGTTTTTCGCGACGAGACCGTGCTCAAAGCGGGTTTGGACAAGCTTCTGGATATCGAGCGGCGTCTGGACGATGCACGCTTGCGCGATCACAGCCGGCGGTTCAATACCGCCCGCATTGAGGCTCTGGAACTGGAAAATCTGGTGGAGACCGCTCTTGCCACCGTCGTCAGCGCCCTGGGGCGCACCGAGAGCCGGGGCGCTCACTATCGCGAGGACTTTCCTCAACGGGACGATGCCCAGTGGTTGCGGCACAGCCTCTACCACCGTGACGGACGCCAACTGGAATACAAGCCGGTGCGTATGAAGCCTCTGAGCGTGGATTCCATACCACCATCGATCCGCGAGTACTGATCTAATCCACCGGTTTCTGCTACCGTTGAAGGACTTACAGGCTGGTCGCTGGCATAGACATGCGTTTTTCCATCTACCGATACAACCCCGAAACCGACGCCGAGCCGCGCATGCAGCGCTTCGAGCTGGAGTCGGTGTCGCGCGGGATGATGCTCCTGGACGCCCTGCTGCGATTCAAGGAGCAGGACGAAAGTTTGGTGTTTCGCCACGCCTGCGGCGAGGGCCATTGTGGTGCCGATGGTGTCAACGTGAACGGTGTCAACGTGCTGGCGTGCACTACCCGTTTGTCGATATTGCGTGAGCCGGTGCAGGTGACTCCTTTGCCGGGGTTGCCGGTGATTCGCGACCTGGTGGTGGATATGGAGGCATTCTTCTCCCAGTACCGGGCCGTGCGCCCCTACCTGATCGCCGATGACCCGGAGCCCGAGGTCGAGCGGCGTCAGAGCCCAGAGCAGCGTGCCGGCCTGGACGGTAGTTTCGAGTGCATTCTGTGCGCCTGCTGCACTACACAATGTCCTTCCTGGCAGAACAACCCGGAGAGATACCTTGGCCCGGCTGCCCTGTTGCAAGCCTGGCGATTTCTCAACGACAGCCGCGATACGGCCACCGAAGAACGCCTGAACGATCTGGCCGGTCCCTATGCCCTGTTTCGCTGTCGCACGGTGATGAATTGCGTCAATGTCTGTCCCAAGGACCTCAACCCCACCGAGGCCATCGGTCGAATTCGGCGGTTGATGCTCAAGTCGTCTCTGTAGGCGGCGTGCTCACGGACGCCGTCAAACAGCGCATACGGGACGCCATGGAGTCCGTGGGACAGGAGTTGCCTGGTTTTCGCGCCCGTTTTCCCCAGCGCAAGATGATTGCCGAAGTGGCCAAGGTGCTGTCTGGCGAGTACAGCGAGGAGCGGCGCCTGCTGTGCGTGGAAGGCCCCACCGGTACCGGCAAGACCATGGCTTATCTGCTGGCCGCCATTCCGGTAGCCGTCGCCGAAGACCGGCATCTGGTCATCTCCTCGGCCACCGTCGCCCTGCAAGAACAGCTCATCAACAAAGACCTGCCGGATGTGGCCCGCTGGAGCGGTCTGCAATTCGATTTCGCGCTGGCCAAGGGCCGTGGTCGCTACGCCTGCAAGCGCAACCTGGGGCGACTCACCGGTAACGACTCCGGGCAGGTCCCGCTGTTTGCCGGCCAGGAGGAGGCGAGCTGGGATCGTCCGCCCGAGGCTCGGGAAATCAGCCTGCTCGAGGAACTGGAGAACGCCTGGGACAGCAGCGAATGGGACGGCGATCTGGACGCCTGGCGTGCCGAACTGGGCGACGACCTGCGCCGGCGGTTGGGCGCCGACCGCCATTCCTGCACCGGCCGACGTTGTCGTTTGTTCCATCAGTGTGCCTATTTCAGGGCGCGGGATGGCCTGATGCGTGCCGATGTGATCGTCGCCAATCACGATTTGGTGTTGGCGGATCTGTCCATGGGCGGGGGCGTCATTCTGCCGCCGCCAGGTGAGACCTTCTACATCTTCGACGAGGCCCACCATCTGGCTGACAAGGCCCTCGCCCATTTCAGCGCCGCCGCCAGCGTGCGCGGTGCTGCCAACTGGTTGAAGAATGCATCACGCGCGGCGCGGGCCATGGAGGCCCTGGTCGACTCTGCCTCGCGGGCCGAGGGCGATGCCGTGGAGGAGGATGCCAACGCCGCCGCAGCCCATCTGGAACGTCTGGCGGTGCAGTTGGCCGATTCCGGCTGGCTCAGTGCAGACGTACCCCAATACCGATTCCCGCGTGGCGAGATTCCCCAGGTCCTGGCGGAGGTGGGCGGCGAGATCCATGCCCATGCGGCAGCCCTGCGCAAGCGCCTGGGCAAGCTGGCGGACAGGCTCAACAAGGGGCAGGACAACGGCTTGGTAAGCGACGACAACGCTGAGGCCATCGCCCCCGCCTTCGGCCAGTTGCAGCAGCGTCTGGAGAACCTTCATCACCTGTGGGAGATGATGACCCGACAGGTCCCGCAGGGCGCGGCGCCCCTGTCGCGCTGGATCGACCGGGTGGACGGCGCCGGCGGGGAGATCGATTACCTGCTGTGCGCCTCCATGATCGACGCCTCCGACCTTTACCAGGAGTCGCTGTGGAGCAGCTGCGCAGGGGCCGTGCTCACCTCCGCCACCCTCACCAGCCTGGGAAACTTCGAGCGCCTGCGCACCCGCCTGGGCTTGGGAATCGATGACGGCACGCAATATCTGCGCTTGGACTCCCCCTTCGACTATGCCAACAACGGCCTGCTGGTGGTGCCAGCCATGCGATCCGATCCCCGCGATCGGGACGCCCACAGCGCGGAGGTGGTCGAGCGCCTGCCGGCGATCCTCGGCGACGAGCTGGGCTGCCTGGTGCTGTTTTCCTCACGCTGGCAGATGCGACGCGTGGCCGAGGACTTACCGCCGTCCTGGAGTTGTCGCGTGCTGATGCAGGGAAATCTGCCCAAGCAGGTGTTGTTGGACAGGCATCGCGAGGCAGTCGGGGAGGGGCGGCAGAGCATCATCTTCGGCCTTGCCAGTTTTGCCGAAGGCATCGATCTGCCGGGTGCCCTCTGTACCCAGGTGGTGATCGCCAAACTGCCCTTTTCCGTGCCGACCTCGCCCATAGAGCAGTCAGCAGCCGAATGGTTGGAGAGCCAGGGACGCAACCCCTTCATGGAAATCGCCGTGCCGGATGCCGCTCTGCGTCTGTTGCAGGCTTGCGGACGGTTATTACGCTCCGAGCAGGACAGGGGAACCGTGACCATCCTGGACCGGCGTCTGGTCAGCAAAGGCTACGGTCGGGACTTACTGCAAGCTCTGCCGCCTTTTGCCCGGCGCATTGAGCGTTGAGCAGCCCTTGGCCTAACACAAAAATTTTCTATTGCGGGCTTGTGGTCAGACTGGAAGATATTAGAAAATTGTGATGTTCTTCAATAATCAATGGCGGGACATTACCCGTCACTAGCGGAACGGAGAGAAAGCAAATGCCTGTCTGGACTCTATTGGTGTGGCTGGCCATCGGCGCCGGCGCGGGTTTCGTGGCGCAAAAGATCATGGGCGGCCAGTCCCCTGGCGGTCTGCTGGGTGATCTGGTACTCGGTATCATTGGCGCCCTGGTAGGCGGCTATGGCCTGTCGCTGCTGGGTATTGCCGGCAATGGCGGTATCATCGCCACCTTCATCGTCGCCGTGGTGGGTGCCATGGCGCTGATCTGGATCGTGCGCAAGCTCAACAAGGCCTGATCGGTGGTAACGGCGGTACCCCTGTGCCGCCGTTCAAGCTGCGCGAAATCTCCGCCTGGCCGGGAGTACGGTTATGACAGAAAAAGACGAACGCGGTTTTTTCGACCGCCTTGGTGAAATCCTCAACGGCACGCTGCCCGGAACCGCCCAGCCACTGCCCAAGGGCGCGGCGCCGAAGCCGGAAGTGGAAGACGACGACAGTATCTTCGATCGCATTCGCGAGATCCTGGAGCAGCCCTTGCCGGGCACCGAAAAACCCCAGGCGGAACCGCCGGTGGTTGCCTCGGCCCCCACCAGCGATGAATTGGAGGGGCCGCCAGAACCACCGGCCCGACCCGCACCGCAGCAACCCCAGGTTACCGCGCCCAGCGCACCGCCCGGCAGCACGGCCAGTGGCGGCCCCGCGCAGGGCGATAAACCAGACTGGTATCAGCAGGAAATGGCGCGCTTCGACGAGCATCAAAGATCCGAGAAGGCGGCGCTGGAGGCCCGGCAACAGCAGGAACTGGAAGCGTTTCGACGCTATCAGCAGAATCAGGACATTAATTTCGAGGCCCACCAGGCACGGGAGCGTGAGGTTTTTCAGCGTCATCAGGAGGGGCGTCTGGCCGCCTGGCATCAACAGACGCAGGGTGCTTACCCCGGTGGACCTTACCCGCCGGGTTGGGCACCTGGCGCGCCGCCGCCCCCCGGCTGGCGCCCCGGTATGCCCATGCCACCGCAGCCGCCGGGCTGGGGGCCGGGTATGCCGCCTCCGGGACCGCCGCCCTGGGGCCCTCGCCGGCGCTGACGAGCGATGGTTGACGGCTGTGCTCAGTCGCGACCGGTATACTGCCGGGCTACGCGCGCGGTCACGCCGGTGAACAGCTCATAGGCGATGGTTTCGGCCGCCAGGGCTACCTCATTGGCGCTGACCAGATCCCCCCAGAGTTCCACTGGATCGCCCGGTCGCGCATCGGGCAGATCGGTTAGATCCACCGTCAGCATATCCATGGACACCCGGCCGATCAGCCGGGTGCGCCTTCCATTCACGGCCACCGGCGTGCCATCCGGGGCGTGGCGCGGATAGCCATCCCCGTAGCCGATGGCGACGACGCCGACGCGGGTGTTTGTTTCGCAGCGGAAGCGGCCGCCGTAGCCGATCGGTTCGCCACTTGACAGTTCTCGTGTCGCGATCAGTCCCGATTGCAAGCGCATAACGGGCCGCAACGCCTCGCTGGCCGGGTGCTGCGGGTCGATCGGGGTGGCGCCATAGAGCATGATGCCGGGACGTACCCAATCGAAGTGGGTCTCCGGCAGCGACATGATGGCGGCGGAATTCGCCAGAGAGCGCGTGCCGGGGAGGGCTGCTGTCGCCTCCAGGAATGCCTGACGCTGTTTGTGATTGTAAGGATGCTGCGTCTCATCCGCACGTGCAAGATGGCTCATCAACTTTGGCTGACGCGCCCAACGGCATTGCAAAAGCTGTTGGTGAGCGGTGCGAAAGTCGTCCGCATTCAGCCCCAGGCGGTGCATCCCCGAATCGAGTTTCAGCCACACGCCTAAAGGAATCTTCAGGTCAGCTGCCAGAATCCAATCCAACTGCCGCCGGCTATGCACCACTATGGCAATCCCCAAGCGGGCCGCCAGTGGCAGTTCGTCAGGCGAGAACACGCCTTCGAGCAGGACGATGGTCTGCGCTATACCGGATTCGCGCAGTTCCAGGGCCTCTTCGATGCTGGCGACAGCAAACGCGTTGGCCTCCTTCAGCGCATGGGCCACCGCTATCGCCCCGTGCCCGTAACCATCGGCTTTGATCACGGCCAGGAGCTTGGCGCCCGAGGCCAGCGTGCGGGCATGTTGATAGTTGTGTTTGATGGCGGTCAGATCGATCAGGGCGCGGGCGGGTCGGCCCATGGGCATGCTCCAGTAGCGTTTATCGAGGGTCCGCGGGATGCGGTTATTCTAGGCGGGTGTGTGGTTGATGGAGGCAACTCCACACAAAACGAAAAAGACCGCCCAAGGGCGGCCTTTAGGAGCTACAGAGAAGGCAAGCGGACTACTTGCGAGAGGAAGGCCCGTTGTAGTCAACACCATTGCTCATGTACGACAGGAAATACTCCAGATCGCGGTATTCCTCACCCTGGGCCGGGAAGGGTTTGGCGCGTACCTGCTTGTTACAGCCGTCGAAGCGGCGATGCAGGGTGCCCAGTTCGCCCCATTTGGAACGATACACCGGCCAGCCGCTGGTATGCCCTATGGCCGGGGAAAGCACGTCGGTGCGCAAATGCGAGCCGGAATACATTACGTGGCAGTGAGAGCAGGCCAGGTTCAATTGGCCACGGCGGGAGTAGTAGAACTCTTTGCCGGCCTCGTAGGCGGCCATGGCATCGGCGTCACTGGCGGGAATCGACACATCGATCGTTTGCCCTCGTGACTCGTAGGACATGTAGGCCAGTAACGAAGCAATTGCCCCCTTCTTGTACTTCAGTGGCTTTTCACCGTTGTTGACACGGCACTCATTGATGGCCAGTGGCAAAGTCATGACGCGCTTGTTGGCGGCGTCCCAGTGAGGAAAGTGCTTGCGTTGCGCCGGACCGTCGGGGAAGCAGTCGGCATAGCCCTTGCCGTTGGCGAAAGGGGTGTTCCATATGTTCTCGCCTTCCTCGATCATGGGCTCGTAGGGGGGGAACTCCTCAATGGCTTCCCAGGATTCCCGCGAGACCGGGTCGATGGCGTAGACGCCGTTGCCGAATTCATTCATCGAAACACCGGGGAACTTCTTATGGAAGTAGGACCGGAACTGTTCCAGGTCGCCCTGTGGGCTGGCCAGCGACACAATGGGCAGCAAGCCCAGAAGCGCACCGGTCAGAATTGTTTTTAGTTTCATGGATGCCTCCAACCCTCCGAAATCGAAAGTCGCTTACGCAGGCGTAGCGACGACGGTCGGGTACGTTAAGCAACGTACCCGACGATGGGCTTACTTGACGGCGGTCTCGTCCGAGTCACTTTCGCCCTTGTTATCGGTCCAGGTCAGTTTGACCTTTCCGCCGGAACCCTTGAACTTGAAGCTCAAGTAGGGGTTCTTGGAAACGCCGCCACCCCAGTAGGCCGTCAGTACACGCTTGCCATCGTGTTCGCAGGTCACTTCCTGGATGAAGTGCGCCGGGATCTTCTCACCGGTTTTCTTGTCCTTGCGCAGGCCGGTTTCCATCGGGTGGGTCATCAAGCACTTGACGGTGACTTCACCGTCCTTTTCTTTTGCACGAATTTTGATCGTTTTTGCCATTAGTTTGCTTCCTCTGGTGTTCGTGGGGGGCTATGCGTCTGCGCTCTAGCCGCCGCAACCGCCGATGGTGACCTTGACGCTCTTGCGGGCCGAGTGGAGTTGGCCACCCGACTTGACGACGGCGATGACGTCGCTGGTCTTGCCCATCTTGATTCGTGTCGACACTTCCGGCAGCGCGCCTTCACCCAGCATGAAGGTGGCGACCAGCGGCGTGTTGTTGCCTTCGGCCAACAGTGCGATCGACTCGACGCCCGCCATGTCGGTCGAGATCGAAACCGGTACCACAGCGCCGTTCTCGGCGATGTCCGGAGCCTTGATCTTGATCGATGCGGAAGCGCTGTTCGACGCGGTTCCCATCACGGCGTTCAGTGCATCGTCGACGCTCTTGGCCTGGAAGGCTTTTTCGTTCCATGCAGCGACGACGGCCTGCGGGGTGAGCAGACCGGCACCAACGGCAACGCCAACAGTACCTACGGCCATGGAGCCCTTGAGAAAGACTCGGCGTTTGGTGTTCATGGTCATCAACATTCTCCTAACTTTCAGAAATGCGTGATTGGTTCGCGGCTCAGAGCGTGTAGAGGTAGTCGACGATGGCGTCGATCTCGGCCTCGCTCAGCGCCTGATACTTGCCGAATGCCGGCATGCGGGTGCCCGGATTGTTGTCCATGGCATTCCAGACCTGGGCGCGCAGCTTGGCGCGGTCCGGGAAACGTGCCTTCATCGCGATAAG